>JBIQJZ010000178.1:0-7861 GCA_044507115.1 Flammeovirgaceae bacterium
GAACTCTACTCCTGCGCGGTGGACTATGTTGGCGTCTCAAACATGTTCACGTTCATGAACACCATCCCGCCGTATTGGGAACCCCTCCGACAAATGTTCTACGAGATGGTAGGAGATCCGAAGAAAGACAGCCTGGCGCTTGCAGCCGTCTCGCCAGTATTCCATGCCGACAAGATCAGGTGTCCGCTACTCATTGCTCAGGGCGCCAACGATCCCCGGGTAAATATTGCGGAATCCGACCAGATGGTCGAGGCCCTCCAGAAACGCGGAATCTCGGTGGAATACCTGGTAAAAGAAGATGAGGGTCACGGCTTTTACAATCAGGAGAACCAAATGGAGTTCTATACAAAGATGGAGCAATTCTTTGAGAAGCACCTGCGACGCGCCGTGCCGACAAAACAGAATCTCTAAAACTGACAGCCTGACATAGAAACCTTTTTGGAACAACATTTGAAGATCCTCGTGCCCGTCACGAGGATCTTTATTTTTACACAAATCATGAAACTATGGCAGCAGTAACAGAAAAAGGAACCATTTCAATTCACACCGAGAACATATTTCCAATAATCAAGAAGTTCCTTTATTCCGATCACGAAATCTTCCTGCGGGAACTTGTATCGAACGCCGTGGATGCTACGCAGAAGCTGAAAAAGCTCAGTTCGCTCGGAGAGTTTAGCGGCGAGCTCGGCGACCTGACCATTGAGGTGAGCTTCGACAAAAAGAAAAAAACCATTACTGTTAGCGATAAAGGCATCGGCATGACAGCCGACGAGGTAAAGAAATACATCAACCAGATTGCTTTCTCGGGAGCGGCCGAATTCGTCGAAAAATTCAAGGACAAAGCTGATGGAAAAGATATCATCGGAAAGTTCGGACTCGGCTTCTATTCGGCATTCATGGTGGCCGACAAGGTCGATATAATCACGCGTTCTTACGCCGCCGACGAAGCCGTGCGTTGGGAATGCGATGGTTCTACCGAGTTCTCAATTGCCCCCGCAAAGAAAACCGACCGCGGAACGGATGTCGTGCTTCATGTCAACAAAGAATCCGAAGAATTCCTGGACGAGTGGCGCCTGAAAGAAATACTCGAAAAGTACTGTAAGTTCCTGCCTGTTGAGATTAAGTTCGGCACGAAGGACGAAAGCGTCGAAGATGGCGTCGACAGCGATGGCAAGCCAAAGTACAAAACTGTCAAGGTCGACAGGATCATCAACAACCCGTCGCCGCTATGGACCAAATCACCGTCTGAGCTCAAGGACGATGATTACCTCAAGTTCTATAAGGAACTATACCCGTTTTCAGAAGATCCGCTCTTCTGGATCCATCTGAATGTAGACTATCCTTTCAACCTTACCGGTGTCCTATATTTTCCAAAGGTCAAGAACGACTTCGAGGTCAATAAGAACAAGATCCAGCTCTATTCCCGACAGGTATTTATTACCGATGAAGTAAAAGATGTTGTGCCCGACTTCCTTATGCTCCTCCACGGTGTATTGGATTCCCCCGATATCCCGCTGAACGTCTCGCGCAGCTATCTACAAGCCGATGCCAACGTAAAGAAGATCAGTCAACACATTACAAAGAAGGTCGCGGACAAGCTTATGGATCTCTACAAGAAGGATCGCGCCGACTTCGAGAAAAAGTGGGATGACATCAACATCTTTGTGAAGTACGGAATCATCAGCGACGAGAAATTTTACGAACGCGCGAAGGAGTTCACGCTTCTGAAGAACGTCGACGGTCAGTACTTCACGCTGGAGGAGTACAAAGAAAAAGTCAAGGTAAACCAGACCGACAAAGATGGTCAGCTTACCTACCTGTATGCATCGGACAAGAACAAACAACACAGTTTTGTAGAAGGGGCGCGGCAGAAGGGTTACGATGTCCTGAGCTTCGATGGTGTGATCGACAGCCACTTCATCAATACGCTGGAGCAAAAACTGGAAAAAACGCAAGTGAAGCGAGTCGACAGCGATACGGCCGACAAACTGATCGCGAAAGACGAGAAACTGGAAAGCGTGTTAAGCAAGGAAGAGGAGGATCAGGTGAAAACCATTTTCGAGAAAGCGGTCGACAACAAAAGCATGACGGTTGCCGTCGAAGCGATGTCGCCTGAAGATCTGCCGGTGGTGATCACCATGAGCGAGTTCATGCGGCGGATGAAAGACATGGCGAAGACGGGTGGCGGCTACGGATTTATGGGCACCATGCCAGACAATTATAATATGGCTGTCAACGGGAACCACCCGGTTGTTCAAAAGATCCTGAAGGCCGATGGCGAAGAGCAAAAACTGAAGCTTGCGAAGCAGGCTTATGATCTCGCGCTTTTGTCACAGAACATGCTTTCCGGACCGGAACTGACCAACTTTATCAAGAGGAGTGTAGAGATGATTGCGTGACCCGCGATGTGATGGTGGGTCGCCGGTGGCGTGGGGCAAATACTATCTTTTTGCTATTTTCGTTCTTCCCATATGAAGAACTGCGTCCTCACCACACTGCTGTTTGTTCTTTTCCTTCCGGCTTTTTCGCAGGACGAGCCGGCGGAGGAGCCTATGGATGACCGGTTTACAATTGATACGCCGGTCACACTCGATTTCGATAAGGAAGAAGAGGAGGAGCCGAAGAAGAAGAAAAAGAAAGTCAAGAAGAAGGTATTCTATGGCGTCAAAACCCGAAAAGGTTTTACCCGCCGAGGCCAGGGAAATCGCGTCGTATACGAACTTTTCTACGTCCTGAAAAAGCCCGAGAAGCCGCAGACATTTGCCCGCGACTTGTACTGGTACGATTACACCCGCCGCGAGGTGAGGAAGACTGAGCGTTTTGATCCCGAAAAGGGGGTGCTCCTTCACGGCCCTTACCAAAAACGGCTGGGCGAGGCGGTCCTTGAAAGCGGGATATTTTACAAAGGTACCAAGCACGGTCGCTGGATGTACTACAACCGCGACAGCACATTGCTCAACAAAGAACGGTACTTCCGGGGATGGCCCAAGGAATCGGTTGTCAGCTATTACGATCTGGAGCGAACAAAGATGAAAGAGATAACTCCGATCGAGTTCGGTGAAAAGGACGGCTACTATTTCCGCTTTTTCGAAAATGGGCAGATCGCCATTATGGGAGAATACCAATGGGACCAGAAGATCGGCGACTGGACCGAGTACTACCCTAACCGGCGACGCAAGAAAATCATCGCCTATCCGGAAAAGCCCTTCGAAAAATCATTCACGCCGTACATCAAAGCGGAGTGGAACGACAAAGGCAAGCAGATATACCGGAACAACAAGACCACTAACCGACAGGCGTCGCGATAAGACACCGTTCAGCTGATCAGTAGCTGATTGCATCCTCAAAATGCACGATCTCCGGGGGTTCGCTCATTTTTACAGACACGATGTCAAACCGGATATTCCCCTGCCAGCTTTTGCGAAAAATGTAATCCTCCGCCGCGTCGTAGATAAGCTTGCGTTTTGCGTTATCCACAAAACTCTCGGGTTCACCCCAGGCGCTGCTGTGACGCGTTTTCACCTCTACGAACACCAACCAATCCGCACGCTTGGCAATGAGATCGATCTCCGCATGTCGGCAGCGGTACTTTCGCTCGACAATACGGAATCCCTGACCGATCAAGAAGTCGGCCGCGAGATTTTCTCCGGCGTCACCGGTTTGCATTTTCTCGGTCATCCAAATGTCATACCTTTGAATCCTTAAGTTACACCTCGCGTATGCCATCAACCAAGAAGTACATAGAAGGTTTTACCAGACAACTTGCCGACGCGCTGAAGATTGCGGACACGATCGACCTCGTGCGGCCGGGGAGTGATATCCGGAACGTCGTTATCACCGGAATGGGAAGTTCGGGAATTGCTGCGAACCTGGTCGACTCGCTGACGTTTGGTCGGATTCCGATACCCATCGTGGTGTGCAAGAGCTACAATATTCCGCAGTTTGTCAGCCCGCATACGCTGTTTATCGCATGTTCATACAGTGGTAATACCGAGGAGACGATTGCAGCGCTGAACAAAGCTCTCCTAAAGCGCGCACAGTGCATCGCAATAGCGTCGGGTGGCAAATTACTCGACATCGCACGTGAGTATAACCTCTTCTATGTGCAGCTTCCTGCGGGGTCGCGCGCTCCGCGAGCTATGCTCGGGTACAACATGATCGCCTTGATGTCGCTGCTATATCACACAAATCTGATCGGCGCTGCGTTTATCAAGGAGACTGAAAACGCAATTCAGTTCCTCGATCGCGGAGTAAAGGGAATTGAGTCAGAAGCCGAATTGATCGCCAAAAAACTCAAGGGGAAACTTCCCGTGATCTATTGCGACAATCGGCTTTACGCGATGGCGCTTCGGTTCCAACAACAGCTTAACGAAAATGCGAAGCACCTGGCCCATATCAACACGTTCCCGGAGATGAACCACAACGAGCTTGTCGGATGGAACTTCCCGGAAAACCTGATGCCGTCGCTGCAGGCTGTCTATCTCTACTCAGACCATGATCACGAGCGCGTAGAGAAACGCATGGAGATATGTCGCGAGATATTCGAGAAAAAATCAAATCCTATTATCGACGTCATCGGAGAAGGTGCTTCTCTACTCGAACAGTACTATTACCTGATCCACCTCACAGATTGGATTTCATATCACTTGGCAAAGGAAAACGGCGTGGACCCCGATTCCGCAGAACCGAGCGACTACGTAAAGGCGGAACTAAGTAAACTGAAATAGCGTTGCATCGTCCGGCGGCCTGCGACATCGCTATGAATAAGAAGACGCAATTCATCCATCTTGGAACAGTAGATTACAAGGAGGCCTGGGACTACCAGGCGGAACTCTTCAATCGCATCCTCTCCGTAAAAACTGAGAACCGATCACTACCTGTCGATCAACAGAAAGAAACGGAGAACTACGTCATCTTCTGCGAACACCCGCATGTGTTCACCCTTGGCAAGAGCGGGGACGCGGGACACCTGCTAGTGCGCGACGAGGAACTAGACTCAATCCAGGCAACCTACTATCATATCAACCGCGGTGGCGACATTACATATCACGGCCCCGGACAGATCGTGGGGTATCCCGTGATCGATATGGAAAACTTCTTTACCGACATCCACCGTTATATGCGTCACCTTGAAGAAGCGGTGATACAAACCCTTCACGAGTTCGAGTTGGATGCAGGGAGAATTCCAGGACTCACCGGCGTTTGGCTTGATCCAGACCAGCCAGCACGTGCGAGGAAGATCTGCGCGCTCGGTGTGAAAACCAGCCGATGGGTCACGATGCACGGGTTCGCACTGAACGTGAATACGGACCTGAGCTACTTCAATTATATCGTACCTTGCGGCATCAATGATAAGGCTGTGACATCCATGAAACACGAGCTCGGCAGGCCGGTGGATCTCGAGGAGGTGGAGACTATTCTCAAGAAAAAGCTTGCGGATGGATTCGGCTTTGAATGGACGTGAAGCCAATACTGACAAAAACAGGTATGCCATGATGAACGACATTTTGATCCCCGAAGTAAAGAACGTTACACTGGCTGTCGCGCGAAATAAAGGCGATAACGAAGGTGAGTGGAGAGTCTACCTGATCAACAATAACGATGTCCCAATCGAAAATACACTCGTGGCCAGCAAGGGCTACGGCGAAAAAGATGGCGAGAAACAGAACACCTCCGTGTTACGTCACTTTCTCGAAACGGTTCAACCAGGTACGACTGCGCTGGTAGAACCAATCGATCCATCGGTGTTCCATTTGAACAACGAGTATTGGGTCAGCTACTACATTGGCAATCAAATCTTCGACAAGCGCTTTGTCTTTGTCCCTGACACGATCTGCGAGGAGAATCTCACCTTCATCAAGGAACTTGAGATGGAAGGAGTGTTGCACTCATAGGGTTGAGTAGAGCGGTTGGTGACAATACTTGTCAATAGATTGACCTATTATAGAGGGAAATAGATGTGCTCTGACCGGGCATGCCAGAAAATACTTACTTTAGAAACCTTTCCCTATGATTCCCGAACTTCGCGACATACTTTTTATCGACATCGAAACAGTTGCCGGAACGGACAATTACGACAGCCTTGACGAACGCCTGCGGGTCCAATGGTCGAGAAAAGCGAACTTCTTTCGCCGCGACCCACCTGCCCGGCAAGCAGGTTCGCCACTCACAGACGCGGAGCTTTTCCACGAGCGCGCTGGAATACACGCTGAATTCGGGAAGATTGTCTGTGTCGCCGTTGGGCGGTTTGTCGACACAGAGGATGGCGAACTGGGGCTTCGAACGAAGGTGTACAGCGACCACGATGAAACCAACCTGCTGCTCACGTTCAAGCAGATGCTTGAGAAGTTCGACGCGGCAAACCTGCGGCTGTGCGCCCACAACGGCAAGGAATTCGACTACCCGTATCTGTGTCGCAGGATGCTGATTAATTCCATACCTTTACCATCGGCCCTCAACCTCTCGGGGAAGAAAGGCTGGGAAATACCTCACCTGGACACGATGGAAATGTGGAAGTTCGGCGATTACAAGCACTTTACATCACTCGATCTTCTGGCAGCCCTCTTTCAGATCCCTTCCAGCAAAGACAAGATTGACGGAAGTCAGGTAAACCACGTCTATCACCATGAACGCGATCTCGAGAAAATCAGTGAGTATTGCCGCGGTGACGTCGTCGTACTGGCACAGTTATTTTTGAGATTGAGAGGCTATCCCCTCATGCCCGAGTCCAACATAGTAATGGCATAATCTCCTATGAGCAAGAAGAAAAAGGAAACGCGGACCCGAAAAAAACAGCACAAGGAGAGCACACATACCGCTCGTCATCGGCAGTCAATTCTCGACGCTCTCGCTGCCCATTTGCGCAAGGGCCTCACCTTCGCGCAGATTGTTCGAAAGACCGGGGCCAAGAAAAAGGAAGACCTGAAGAAAATCGAACGATTCATCGACTCGCTCCTGAACTCAGATCAAATACGACAAACCGCTAACGGACATTTCATCCTCAACGAAAGTCACGACCAACACGTGGGTGTAGTTGATCACGTCAGTTCCCGATTTGCTTACATAGACATTGGTGACGAAAACGACATTTATGTAAAATCGAAAGACCTCGGTTCTGCTGTAGACGGAGATACGGTAAAGGTCGCGATTCTGCCGTCGCGACATGGCGGGCACCGTGAGGGAAAAGTAGTTGAGATCGTTAAGCGCAATCGCTCGCGATTTGCCGGGCGCATCGAGATAACTCCAAATTTTGCATTTGTGATCCCGGATTTCCGGAAGATCCATACAGACTTCTTCGTATACCCGGAGAACACGAAGGGCGCGAAGCACAACGACAAGGTTGTTATTGAAGTCGTCAATTGGGCCGATGACGACAAGAAGCCCGAAGCTAAAGTCGTCGAAGTACTGGGACGCGCTGGCGAAAATGAGGCGGAGATCCATTCGATCATGGCCGAGTTCGATCTACCGTTCCGCTTCCCTGAAAACGTCGAGCGCGAGTCGCAGAGCATCGACGAGGGCATTGATGCAAAAGAGTTAGCGAAACGCCGCGACTTCCGTAGTATCACGACGTTTACCATCGATCCGGAAGACGCGAAGGATTTTGATGATGCTTTGTCGTTTCGAAAACTCGGGGATGGTCGCTATGAAATAGGCGTGCACATCGCTGACGTCACATATTACGTGCAGCCCACGTCCGCCCTTGAAGAAGAAGCATATTACCGCGCAACATCGGTCTACCTGGTCGATCGAACAATCCCGATGTTACCCGAGCGCCTATCAAACGGCCTTTGCTCATTGCGTCCGAACGAGGACAAGCTGACGTTCTCGGCAGTGTTTGAGATCGATGAGAAGGGAAAGATAT
>JBIQJZ010000179.1:0-7848 GCA_044507115.1 Flammeovirgaceae bacterium
GCCGCCGCCGAGTACGCCGGCGACGAAAAACAAGTTCCACAACTCTCTTCGGCACTCGTAGCGGAAGAACCGGATGTTTGCAGGAAAGCATGCTGCGCAAATGTGTCGCAATGACGACGAGATCCCGAAAGACTTATTCCCCAACAGAAGAAGAAGCGGTACGGTAAGTCCGATGAGCGGGCCCGCCACGTACCACGGCCAGGGCTGTTGAAGTGTCGTCAGTATATCCTGCATATCTCGCTGAATTAGTTATTCTCTTCCAACTCACCCTTCCATCGCTTCAAGCCGCCGACCAGATTATAAGATCGAAATCCTTTTGAGCCGAGAATACTGCACGCCGCGATGCTGCGGTTGCCCGCCCGGCAATAGACGAAGTACGTCTTTTCGCGGTCGAAGGTGTCGACGATGCTTTCGAAGTCGCCCCGGGTAATATCGATGTTAATGGCACCGGGAATCTTGCCTGTCCTGAACTCGGCCGGCGTCCGCACATCCAGAACCAGCGGATTATCATTTCTCTTCATTTCCTTTTCGAAATCCGCGCTGGAGAGATCGATGAATGGTTTTTTCCGATCAAATATCTTGAACATACGCACGCCCTACTGTCAAGGCAATCTAAAGATACTTTTTATAGGTACAAACCAGTAAGACCGCCGTTTGAGTTTCCATTATCAGGAAAAAAGTCAAGAACTGAGCAATGACGGTCAGCTAACTGGCGCAGGCTTGACCAGTTCCAATGCGCTGAGGTGGCGGTCGATCGTGGAAATTTCTTCGGATGACAGAACAAAGCTTCCGGCTTTTGCATTCGCCGTAGCTTGTTCCGCATTGCGCGCGCCGGCGAGCGCAACGGAAATGCCCGGTTGTTGGACGGTCCAACGCAATACCAGCTGAGCCAGCGTAACACCCTTTTCCTCGGCAATCGGTTTTATTTTCGCAAGAAATGCATTCGTGCGCCGGATGTTCTCGTCCGAGAAGTAGAACAACTTGGCGCGATGATCTCCGTCTGCAAAAGCATAACCTTCCGTCATCTTGCCGGTGAGCAGTCCGCGCTCCATTGGGCTGTACGCCAGGATGGATTTGCCGGCCGAAATACAATGAGGCACAACCTCTTTTTCGATGTCGCGCTTCACCATACTGTACGGAACCTGATTGGACGCGAGGCGTACATATTTTTCCGCTTCCTTCATCTGCGCGACGCTATAATTGCAGACGCCGGCATACCTGACTTTTCCCTGCTCAATCAAGCGGCTCACCGCTTCAAAAGTCTCCGCGATTGGTGTCTGCGTATCCGGCCAGTGAATCTGGTAGAGATCGATGTAATCCGTGCCGAGGCGACGAAGACTGTCTTCGCACTCCTTCATTACACTTTCTTTCGATGAGTAGCGATAGAAGTCAAGCTCTGATCCAACGTTACCCATCGCCCTGAACGCAAAGTCTCCCTTCGGTGTCGGCAGATCCCACCGCATTCCAAACTTCGTCAATATCTGAACTTTTGTTCGATCCATGCCGCGGACCGCCTCTCCGACGATTTCCTCACTGCTTCCCTGTCCGTACACCGGCGCGGTATCGATCGCCGTGACACCCAAGTCGTACGATGCACGGATCGCCTCAATGGCATCTTTTCGTTCGGTATGTCCCCACATCCAGCTTCCGGCAGCCCACGCGCCGAATGCAATAACAGGCAATTGAAGGTCAGTGTCAGCAATCTTACGGTACTCCATTTTCAAATCGTATTGTTTAGTAGTTCGTATCGTTGAGGTTACGTGTGCAACATGTCACTTCTTTGCTTCACGCGCCAGCTTTACATCGTCGGCGGTAACCGAACCCCCTGCATTTTCGAAGTTCGTCCGAATAAAGGTTAGCACGTCGGCGATGTCGCGGTCGCTTAGAAAATCGAATGCAGGCATGGGATTCGCATAGAGCTCCCCTTTAATTTCAACGCCCTCCATTCCGTTAAGAACAATGTTGATGAGGTGAGGCTTGCTTCCATTGACGAATTCTCCTTCAATCAGCGGGGGAGCAAGGAAGGGAACTCCGCTTCCGTCCGCTTGATGGCAGGCCAGGCAGTGTTGTTCATACACACCTTTACCGCGTGCGGCCGAACCGTCATCCGGACTGACTTGCGCAAATGCTGCGCAAACCGGCGTGGCTATCGTCAGCAGCAAATATTTCAATACGCTCATGCGCCGCCGACTATCTTCCTTTGTAGGTGATTTTGTAAATGGTGCCTTTGACGTCATCAGCGACATACAGGGCGCCGTCAGGGCCCTGCGCCAGGCCGCAAGGCCTGTGTGCCGCCTGGCCCGGAGCTTCAATATTTGTTGTTCCCGCAAAATTATCTGCAAAGATCTCCCACTCTCCGGAAGGTTTGCCATTGCGGAAGGGAACAAACGCCACGAAGTATCCCTTTTGCGGTTCTGGAGCGCGATTCCATGAGCCATGAAAAGCAATAAAGGCTCCGTTGCGGTATTTCGCTGGGAACATCGTTCCTGTGTAGAACAACAAAGCATTCGGCGCTATGTGCGCGGGGAACACAGCCACAGGATCGATAGCTTTTTCTCCACCGGTTTTGATTCCATCGCCACCGTACTCCGGGGCCAGGATTTTTTTCTTCTGAAAGTGATCATAGTAGACATACGGCCATCCACAATCGTCACCTTCTTTGATCGCGTAGAGCGTCTCCGCCGGTAGCTCGGCGCTCTTCTTAGAATCGTACAGTTCGGGATAGAGCTGGAATAGCTGGTCTCTTCCGTGTTGTGCGACGAACAATTGGTTCGCCTGCTTGTTCCAGTCAAGGCCCACTACGTTGCGAAGACCCGTTGCATATCGTTTTCCATCGCCATATGTCTGGTCCTTGCGCGAGGTACTGAACTGCCAGATGCCGCCGGCCGAATCCAGGACGGGGCACGGCATCATGCCCTTCGAACCTTTCGTGCGATCACGCTCCTGGCAGGCATTCGAGAAGGCACCAATGTTTACATAAATATGCCCATTACCGTCGAGGGTAATAGATTTGGAAGCATGTTGTCGGCGATTGATAAGTCCGGTGACGATCCGCTCGGGAGATTCGGGATCTTTGACGTTTCCCTTGGCATCCAACGCGTACCGGAAGACATCCTCATCCGAAGAAGCGAAAAGATAATCACGTGTAGCAACAATTCCGGTGCCAGGATAGTCGCCGAAAGCAATTTGTTTCTCCGCCTTGCCGTCTTTGTCAAGATCCTGAAGCAGCACAATGCCCTTACCGTTCTCAAGTCTTCCAAGCTTCACATACACATTACCCTGAGGTGTCACGGTAATATGCCGCGCCCGGCCGATGTCATCGGCAAATATCTGTGCGCTAAACCCCGCGGGTAGTTTAAGGCCAGTCTCGCTCTGAGGAACGTCTCGGAAAGCCCATAGGCAAGTTGCTGTGGCAGCTATCGCGATAAGAATCAGTCTCTTCATGGATTTTGCTTTTCGGACCTAAATTAACAAAATACCATAACGTTGACCTCAACCTTCCTCTGCTTTCCGCGATGGTTCCTCCAGGAGCTCGCGAAAACTGTCCAAGGTCTCCAGCAGGTTGTTGCGAATGATGGGATCGGTGATCCACGCCGGAAGCACAGCACTCGGTTCAGTCGTCACATAGTACTCAACGTTGAGACCGCCGTCACGCTCCATAAAAATCCATCTACCGGAAATGCTTGGGATGCGTTGGATCTTTTTCATTGCCGGAAAGGCGGGGTGCTCCGCAGCTTCGAACTCAATCCGCAGGCTTCCATCATACAGCAACTGGCGATATTGCAGAACACAGTCCTGATTGCTTATCGGCCAGGGAAGATCGTATTCAATGTATCCGATCCACTCATCATCGTCTCGTGGCAATATCTGGTAAACACGAGTATTCTTATTCCAGAGAATGCCTCTGGATTCATCGCGGATCAGCGATGCGGCATCGTCTGCCAGTGTCTTTACCTGGAAGGTCGCCTTGATCTCACGGGCGAGAACGTCGGAACTGAGCCGATACCAGCGTTCGTAGAGCGAAATTCCATTGCTACTCTTGACGAGTACAAAATCCGATGTGTCGGACCCGCCGCCGTTGCCGGGACTAAGGTGTGGAAAGGTCGCAATTAGCAGCAATAGAGCAAATTTCATGTTCGTGTCCCTCTTCTATAGGACAATTGACAAAATCCATACCCCTAGTTGCCCCATTGCTTACTGGTTCACGAGCAGACTATGTCGCATTCGGCCCGTCAACTTGCCGCATGAGCACGCTAAGCCGTGTGTTACACGCGTCTATATTTGCTTCACATCAAAACAAAAAAGTATGGAAACAAAAAGCATTTCAAAATCCCGACTCTGGACAGGAAGGATCATGAGCGGTCTCGTCATTCTATTCATGGTATTCGATGGCGTCTTCAAATTCTTCAAATCCCAGGAAGCAATAGACGGCACATTACAACTTGGCTATGCAGAACACCACATCGTCCCACTCGGCATTATCGCACTCATTGCGACGATACTCTATGCCGTTCCCACAACGTCAGTCCTAGGCGCAGTTCTCTTGACCGGATACTACGGCGGCGCGATCGCAACGCACTTCCGTCTTGACAACCCGCTTTTCAGTCACACGCTGTTTCCCGTCTATCTCGCGCTGCTGATGTGGGGAGGCGCATGGCTGCGAAACCCACAACTCCGCGCCGTCTTTCCGATTCGCACAACTTGAAAACGATCATTATCCAACAGTCTCGGTCGAACAGAACTGGTGGCTAACCTTCCAGTGTTCTATGAGTTCTTGCATTAAAATCGTAAGTTATCGCTCATAAAACGTGCGGATTCCGTCTCCGTGGCAAGTTTTTCACTAAAGCGCATGACTATGAGAACTGCAACACTAGTACACGTTCAGGTTAAGCCCGAATTCGTAGACGCGTTTATCCACGTCACTCGCGAGAATCATGAAGCGTCGATTGCAGAACCCGGGAATCTTAGGTTCGATCTCATTCAGGATCCTGGTGACCCGAGCAAATTAATTTTGTACGAAGTATATGAAAATCAGGACGCCGCAGCCGCGCACAAAAAGACCGCGCATTACCTGAAATGGCGCGACACGGTAGCACCGTGGATGGCTTCTCCACGCGAGGGCGTAGTCTATAATCTTTTATTCCCTGAGAAGACGACGTGAGTGAGATCAATCCTTTTCTGTTTGCGCCGACCCCTCACCTGCACTTTGGCGAAGGAAAAGCTACGACCATTCCATCTCTGGCAAGCACCTTTGGTCCGAAGGTGCTACTGGTGACGGGAGCGAATTCGTTTCTCTCCTCGGCGCACGGAGCCGAACTTTTGGAACGCTTCAAAGCACTGGGCGTACGTTGGGAGACCATCTCCATACCGTCGGAGCCATCGCCTGACATGATCGACGACGCCGTGCACAGGTACGCCGACTTCGCGCCCCAATCAGTAGTCGCGGTCGGAGGAGGCAGCGTGCTTGACGCGGGGAAAGCCATTTCTGCTATGCTTCCCTTAAGGAATGGTGTCAAGCAGTATCTCGAGGGTGTCGGTAGTATGCCCCATCCGGGCGTCAAGCTCCCGTACATCGCCGTTCCGACAACATCCGGAACCGGCAGTGAAGCCACAAAGAATGCCGTGCTTTCAGAAGTCGGGGATGCAGGCTTCAAGCGCTCACTTCGTCACAACCGCTTTGTCCCCGACGCAGCCGTCGTAGACCCGTTGCTAACAGTAAGCTGCCCGCGCGCCACCACGGCCACCAGCGGGATGGACGCCTTTACGCAATTACTCGAATCATTTCTCTCGACAGCATCCAATCCCCTCACTGATGCTTGGGCACTCGAAGGACTGCGACATGTCTCTTCATCCCTTGCATCCGCCGTCAACGATGGCGAGAACACAAGCGCGCGTACAGGTATGGCGTTGGCATCCTACCTCTCTGGAGTAACACTGGCGAACGCCGGGTTGGGCCTTGTACACGGATTCGCGTCGCCGATTGGCGGCTACTTTGATATTCCTCACGGAGTAATTTGCAGCCGGCTGATGGGGCCCTCGAATCGCGTCACTGTCCGCATACTGCGCTCGAGAAAAAGCAACTCCACAGCACTACAGAAATATGCGGTCGCCGGTAGTGTGTTTGCAAAGCAAGGTGGGAGATCGGATGAATACTACACGGACTATCTGCTCGATCTGATTGAGCGGTGGACCGACGATTTCAACATTCCGTCGTTGCGAAATTTCGGGATCTCCGAAAACGCAATCGACAAAATCGCAGATGCGACGGACGCAAAAAACAATCCGACTCCCGTCATGCGAGATGATCTGGTAGAAATACTGAAAGCCGTAATTTGAGCGCTTACGACCTAATCAACGGCGGACTTGTATTGAGAGCGGGCTTTTGCCGCTGATGCCAGTAAGGATAGACCGGTTGGCGATCGCTCGCTGCATCAAGGCGGCGTACTTGATCGGGGGTCAGATTCCATCCAGTTGCAGCCAGGTTCTCCTTTAGTTGTTCATCCGTTCTGGCTCCCACGATAATACTTGACACAGTGGGCCGCTGCAGCAACCAATTTAGCGCGACCTGTGCTATGCTCTTGTTCACTTCTCCGGCGATCTCTTCCAGTACATCTACCACAGCGTACAGCCGTTCTTCGGAAACTACCGAGGACGGTACGGGGCTTCCCCCTTGTGCGACACGGCTTTCTTTCGGAGCCGGTCTGCCCCGTCTGAATTTTCCCGAGAGCATTCCCGCAGCCAGTGGACTCCAAACCAACGCGCCGACATTCTGATCAATGGCGAGCGGCATAAGTTCCCATTCGTACTCCCGTCCCGCAAGCGAGTAATAAACCTGGTGGGCGACATAGCGATTCCATCCGTATCGGTCGGATATAGCGAGAGCCTTCATCAAATGCCATCCCGAGAAATTCGAGCAGGCGATGTAGCGCACTTTCCCACTGCTGACGAGGTCGTCAAGTGTACGGAGTGTTTCTTCCATCGGGGTATTCCCGTCAAAGCCATGCATGTGGTAGATATCGATGTAATCCGTGCCGAGACGGCGCAAGCTGGCCTCACACGCGCGCGTGAGGTGATAACGCGAAGATCCCAGGTCGTTGGGTCCACTCCCGACCGGGAACGTACCTTTCGTAGAAATGAGCGCCTTGTCGCGCATGCCCTTCACCGCTTTTCCGAGGATCTCCTCCGCCAGTCCATCCGAGTAGCTATCCGCACAGTCGAAGAGGTTGACACCCGCGTCCATACAAAGTCCGATAAGTCGCTTCGCCTCTTGTTCCTGCGTGCTGCCCCACGTTTTAAAGAATTCGGTGCCTCCGCCAAACGTAGCTGTTCCGAATGTAATGACGGGAATGCGCAGACCGGCGCCACCGAGTTGTCTGTACTCCATACGTAAATATTTTCTCTGGTTTCAGGACAATATATTCAAAGCGGATTCCTTTGCCAACTATTGGAGAAAGTACTCACGTTCTGCGCGTCCTCGCACGAGACCAGTTTTGAAATAGGAAGTCTGAATCGATAGGAATAAGAATGGAACAAATGACGCACTGTCATTTATTTCACGGGAATGGCGTGTCGGTCAAGGTTGTCCACCACCCGTCGGGCGAACTCTTCCGTACTTGCTTGTCCTCCGAGGTCTGCGGTTCGGTGTTCTTTCACGCGCATGGTATCATCTAACGCCCGTTCGAGCCGCGTCGCCAGCGAGAACTCACCGAGGTGGCGTAGCATCATGGCACCTGATTTTAAAACCGCGGTCGGGTTCGCAACACCTTTACCAGCAATATCCGGAGCCGAACCGTGGACCGCCTCAAAAATTGCGACATCGCTTCCGAGGTTAGCCCCCGCGGCCACACC
>JBIQJZ010000180.1:0-7814 GCA_044507115.1 Flammeovirgaceae bacterium
CCCCGGATAAAACTATTTTAGCTTGCTGATCATTACACAATAAAAAGGGACCGAGACAGTTTTAGCTGTGTCGATCCCCGGGTGTGAGCCTGCAGGGATTCAAACCCCGACTCTTCTGATCCGTAGTCAGATGCTTTATTCAGTTAAGCTACAGGCCCGCGCAAAAATGCGATCCCAATTAAATTTGGGAGGTGCAAATGTAAAGAATAAATCAACGCCACAAAATAACGGTTTGGCCCTGCCGACAAAAAAGCTATTTTTGGGCCTCATTCACCGGAAATTCATCAGCATGAACAGATTTTTCGCACTGCTGCTTTTCGCCGCATTTTTATCACCGGCCTATGCTCAGGTATCAGAACCGGGCGCAGAATCGGCTTATACTACTTCGGCAAAGGGCGACCGGCCCGATATTCCGGGAACTTTTGTCTTGGAACTTGGACTGAACAGCGGTCTGAATGCGCCGCAGCGTTTTGATCTCGGGTTCTGGGGTTCGCGAACGCTCAATGTATACTATACATATGAACTCCGTGTACTTCAATCCAAGTTCAGCGTCCTACCGGGATTCGGATTGAGTCTCGAGCGTTACAAGTTCCGAAACGGCGCAACCCTTGGCTACGATGCGGACTCGGTCGAACTTTTCCTGCCGTCCGAAACACCCAACATTACCGGTGAGCGCAAATCCCAGCTAATTACAAATTACATGGAAATACCACTGGAGCTGCGGTTTACTTCGCGGCCAAGTGATCCGAACCGGGCGTTGAAGATTGGTGTGGGCGGGCGTATCGGAGTTCTGTACGACTCGTTTACAAAAATGAAATACAAATCCGACGGTGAGGTCAAGCAACTCAAGGATAAGCAGAACTTCAACCTCACCCAATTCAGGTATGGTATATTCGGCCGACTTGGAATTGGAAACTTCAGCCTCTTCGCGTACTACAACCTGACTCCGCTCTTCAAAGAAGGGGAGGGGCTATGGCAAAATCAGAAACCCGTCGACTTCCACACGATGACTGTGGGTGTCTCACTGGCGGCTTTCTAGACTCTTTTTGTGTTCTCTGTCTGATTTCGTATCTTAAGTACACCTCTTATGCGATAGCAGAGGTGCATTTCTACTGCGCTCATTTGCCTCGACATACAAGCGAGTATTGAAAGAAACCAGACCAAGTTCTATGAACATCTCGAAGCCAGAATCGGCATTTGCGAGAAGCGCATGCCATCTTACTCTCTTTTTGTTTTTTCTGTTGCAGCACCTCGTTTTTGCACAAGCCCAGGTCCGCCATGAATCCGGTGGGAAAACAATCCGAATACAGGATAAAGCGGGCAGCCTGGTACTCATCGTAGACTATGACGAAAAGCTGATTGTCAGCCGACTCGATGTCTTAGGGCAAACTCCGGTATCAAATGACGACGGTGTTTTTAGTGCAGTGAAGATCGACGATCAATGGTTTACCACAAAAGCCGGGATCACTACCCCTGAAGTCAGCATCGCAAAAGATAGGGTCACCATCGACAAAATCTTATATGGCGATCGGGATAACCCAATAAAGGAGAAATGGGTTTTTGTTGCCAACGTTGATTACGTAGACTGGTCGATTGAGCGAAAATATCCTGCCGCAGCACGTATTGAGGACACCGGGTTCCCCCAATGGTCTTTCAACAACATGGAGACGTGGACGGGTGCGTTGCTTGGAACGGGCGGAGTGGCATGGGCGAAACTATTCGACCGCCCGAATGCATCGTTTGGCAATCACACCGGAGAAGTGACACTTTGGAATCAGGAGAACAAGGCAGCGTTGCGGATCACTGCTGGCGGCGACCAACAACATTACGCCGTCCGCTTTACGCGCCAGCCGGATGATAAATGGACACTAAACTACACCGCGAGTAATGATCGCATAGTCACCAAGCACGCATTGAGCCGGTTTATCAGGAATCGCCAGGATATCTGGGACACGCTTGCCGTCACGGGTACGGTACACGCCTCGTACCGCTTGCAGGCCGTGGACTACGACACGGATTATCACCGAGGACACTTTCCGGGTTTAGATGGTGAATCGATCCGTCGTGTATTGAACACGATTGCGCGGGTTGGCGTCATTGATGAAAATATTATCGGTTCGAACAACTGGCACTTGAGTGCGGGGTTCGCAGTGCTGCACGAGCAATGGATTGCGCAAATGGGACTCGCAATCAATGATCCCAACTACTTAAGGAATCACAAAAAGGCACTCGACTACTTTCGCGACCATGCGGTTTCGGCTGATGGGCGCGTCAAGCCAAGGTGGGCGTATGTCAGTGGAGATCACGAGCCGGGGACGTATGACGAAAACGGTTTTTATGAGGCGCAATGGGGTCGACTGCTCGACTCGAATACCGATCAGGTGATCAATGTGGCAGAGCTCTTTCATATGAATGGTGACGTCGATTGGGTGCGCACGCACAAACTCTCGTGCGAGAAGGCTTTGGCTTACCTTCTCCAAAGGGACTCCGACAGCGATGGCTTGGTAGAAGCCATGACTGACTCGTATAAAGAGAAGAGAGGAAGTGATTGGATTGACGTCATCTGGGCTTCCTATGAAAACGCATTCCTCAATGCAAAGATGTATGAGGCGCTGGTTCAATGGGCAGTGGTTGAACGGGTCCTGGGTGATACCTCCCGCGCCGACGAATACCTCTCCCGCGCCGACAAACTCAAGCGTAGGTTCAACGAGCCCGTAGCGCAGGGCGGATTCTGGGACCCGGAGAAAAAGTGGTATGTATACTGGCGGGATAAAGATGACACGATTCACGGCAGCAACCTGGTAACACCGGTTAATTTCATGGCGATCGCATACGGGATTTGTGATGACCGCGAGAGACAGGCTTCTGTATTGAGCAAGATCGAATCACTGATGCAGGAGGAGGACCTTTTTATGTGGCCGATCAGCTTTTTCCCGTTTGAGTTGGACGAGGGACTTAAAGTAAATTACCCGTTCCCGAATTATGAGAACGGCGATATCTTCTTGGGATGGGGCGAGGTTGGAATTCGTGCCTACCAAAACTACGACGTTAATATTCCACTTAAGTACATACGCAATGTCTTGCATCAGTACGACAAGGACGGTCTTGTGTTCCAGCGATACGATCGCGATGAAAAAGTCGGTAGGGGAACCGATATCCTGGCGAACAACGCGCTCCCTGTTGTCGGGTTGTACCGGAATGTATTTGGGATACAGCCGAAGTACAACCGCCTTTATCTTGCTCCTCATATGACCGAGGTGCTTAACGGGACGAGAATACGATACTGGCTACGGGATCAGTTCTACAATCTCGAACTTTCTGTGGGAGACTACCAGGCGAGCACAGGGTGGTTTTCGATCGAATGTCCGCACGACTTTGGAATACAAGTCGAGGAAAATTCCGCTTTGTTTTTTGATAGCGATAACGCGACTCCCGACATGATCGTCCGGAGCGATGGAAACGGCAGGGTTAAATTAAGTGTCATGCAATGGAGCGAACAGGGGCCGCTCTTCAGAAAATGGATGGTCGCCGCAGCAGACCGGGCCGTTGGCCTGAAATGTGAGATCAATATGTTGACACCAAACACTGTATATGCGCTTTGGAGGAATGGCAATCGCGTCATGAATGTGAAAAGCGATGCACGGGGAACCATTGCGTTTCCAATGCGAGTCCGCCGAAACGGCTCTGATAACTTCGAGTTGCGACTTTGACAGGATGTCGCCACGTGGCGGTGAGTATGGGGTTGCCGTTTGAATGCCCTTGAGGAACGCTCCGATTCGCAGAAACATTTTCGCAGAAACTGGCGCAGTTCGGCAATCTTTGATTACTTTGTTTCAAGTCTAAATACATATCCCATGAAGTTCAGGCACCTCACAAACGCAGCTGTTTTTGCTGTATTCACACTTGTATGGTCTTTATTTCAGATCCCCGGCTTTGCCCAGTCTGTTGTGACAGGCGTTGTGTATGAGGATGCCAACCTGAATGGTAAGCGAGACAAAAAAGAAAAGGGCATACCTGGGGTTGGGGTGAGCAATGGTATCGATGTAGCGATTACCGACGACAAGGGGGTCTACAAACTTCCCATCGGGAATGACAATATCATTTTTGTTATCAAGCCTTCGGGATATAAGGTGCCAGTCAGCGATCGATTTCAGCCGAAATTTTACTATACGCACAAGCCGGCTGGTCATCCGGAAGGATATCGGTATAAGGGTACACCGCCGACTGGCAAGCTTCCAAAGTCGGTCGATTTCGCCTTGTCACCTAGTGCCGAGCAAGTCAACTTTACTACGCTGGTTTTTGGTGATCCGCAGCCGTATACTATCGAGGAGGTTCAGCACTTTTCCCGTGGCATCGTCAAAGAGGTTGCCGGAATCCGGGATGTCGCGTTTGGGCTTAGTCTTGGAGACCTTGTCGGCGACAACTTGGACTTGCACAATCCCTATATCGATGCCGTTGCAAAAGTCGGCGTCCCTTGGTATAACGTTATGGGGAACCACGACATGAACTACGAGGCTCGTGTGGACTCGTTGTCGGACGAAACATTCGAATTCCATTTCGGGCCGGCGAACTACGCGTTCAACTACGGCCAGGTTCATTTCATCATACTCGACGATATTCTGTATCCGGATCCAAGGGACGGCGATGGCTATCAAGGTGGTTTTCGGAAAAGTCAGCTCGACTTTGTGGAGAACAACCTGAAGCACGTCAGCAAGGACAGACTCGTTGTTCTGGCGTTTCACATCCCCCTGAAATTTGAAAGTAACAACTTTCGAGTGGCTGACCGGCAGCGCTTGTTCGACCTGCTGAAAGATTATCCCAACACGCTGTCATTATCTGCTCACACGCACCTGCAACGCAATGATTTTTTTGGTAAGGCGGAGGGCTGGTCCCGGAAGAAGCCACACCACGAGTATAATGTCGGGACCACGTGCGGCGATTGGTATTCGGGTGAGTTGAATGCCGATGGCGTGCCGTACTCGACAATGCGAGACGGAACACCGAAGGGGTATGCCTTTATTCATTTTAAAGGAAACGAGTATGTTATCGACTATCAGGTTGCTGGAAAACCGAGTGAGTACCGCATGGAGATATATGCGCCCAAGGTTATTCCGACTGGACGCAGGACCACCGCCGGAATCTATGTCAATTTCTTCATGGGTTCCAGGAACGACAAAGTCGAGTACCGAATAGGTGGAGGTGACTGGAAGTCGATGACGTTTACGGAGGACGTAGATCCTTCTTATACAGCTTTGCTATATAAATGGGACATGCTCGATAGTCTCATCCCCGGCAGGCGGCCCAGTAACGCATCGAAGAGCACGCATTTGTGGCGTGCAGCATTTCCGACTGGGCTGGCGGTCGGTGAGCATACGATTGAAGTCCGGGCGACGGATATGTTCGGCAGAACGTTTACGCAAACGAGGAAGTTTCGAGTTCAGGACCCCGTTCGCTGATATTTGCAGATGGCTGTGTTACCTGGCATGGCAGAATTTTTTTTCGGTGTCTTATAAAACACCACATTGAAGAGAAACCCCTTTTCAGCTTTTCGGAGTCGGAATTATCGCCTGTATTTCTTTGGACAGTCCCTTTCCTTGATTGGTACATGGATGCAGCGGACAGCCGTGTACTGGCTGGTTTACGACTTATCCCACTCGGCATTTCTGCTCGGCGTCACGGTGTTCTGTGCGCAATTTCCTTCGTTTCTTCTCTCGACAATTGGCGGTGTTATCTCTGATCGCTACAACCGCTTTCGCGTATTGGTGTCTACGCAGTTCGCCTCGCTGGTTCAAGCGCTCGCACTCGCAGCGGTTGTATTCTACGGTCACTATGAGTTGTGGCATATTCTCCTGTTGACGGCGATTCTTGGGAGCATCAATGCTTTCGACGTACCAGCCCGGCAGGCACTGGTTTATGAGATGGTCGATCGCCGTGAACAGTTGGCAAACGCGATCGCACTCAATTCTTCCATGATCAATGTCGCGAGGCTTATTGGGCCTGCGCTTTCGGGAGTTGTGCTGGAAGAGTTTGGGGCTGAGATCTGCTTCCTCTCGAATGCGATTAGCTTCGTTGCCGTCATCGCGTCACTTATGGCGATGAAGCTAGTGCCGTTCGAGCCAGCTCCAAGAAGGAGCAGCGTCATCATCGACCTTCGCGAGGGCTTCGGTTACTTGCGGAAGACCCCCGAAATCGGCAAGATCATGTTGATGCTGTCGGTGATAAGTCTTCTGTCGCTTCCGTTTGTGACACTTCTGCCAGTCTATGCCGGAGAGATCTTTGATGGTGACGCGTCGACATTCGGATATCTCAATACGTGTGTGGGTCTCGGTGCCATTTCCGGTGCCTTATTCCTTGCTTCGATGAGACCCGGTACGAACCTAAAGAAGGTGCTTTTTCGCTGTACAATCGTGTTTGGCCTCGGCCTGATTGGGTTTTCGTATATGACATCGTTTCCGCTGGCCCTCGTGTTCCTTACACTCGCGGGGTTTGGTATGATGGCACAAACCACGATCAGCAATACAATGATTCAAATGACGGTGGCTTCTGCCATGCGAGGGAGAGTAATCAGCTACTACGCCATGGCTTTCTTCGGAATGCAACCCGTGGGCGGGTTGATCGTCGGAATCATAGCGCAAGCTGCTGGAGCGCCATTGACGATCCTCCTACAGGGGATTGCGACACTGGTCATTGCGTTTCTTTTTTTTCCGTTCCTGCGAAAAGACATTCTGCTCCGTCGGCAGCGTATTAAGCTACACCGGATGAGGGAACAGGCGCTGGAGAATACATAACGGGAGGCCTAATGATTTTCTTCGAGTGACTTTTTCAGTCGACCGATCATGATCTGGCTGAGGTATTTGTCGAGGTCGGCATATTCCGCGACGAAAATCCGTTCGACTTCCTCGGTCTCGATGTTCTGATAACGTTCGATGAGTAAGGAGTTCAGCGAGAACAGATCTACGCGGTAGTCGTAATACTCGATCGAGAGGAGCGGCGATGCAAACTCATCCACGATCGAAGTCCTGAGCTCAAGCGACAAATCGTTGAAGGATGTCTTTTTCACGGTTGACAGATCATTATTTTGACTTAGTAATAACGTCTCAATGAAATTAACGAATTCTAGCTAGCACTGGTTTTGCCTCATCGCCGCGCCTCCTGAACCCGCAAGATCAGAAAAGACCCGCCACCCTGTTAAAAGAGCGTGAGGGAATGCCGGCTGCGTCCCCGAGAGACGGTGGTTTTTTAAAAATTCAAGAGTTAACCGGCTCCTGGGTGTGGAGAGAACCCGTGTGGGTGCAGAAATATTTTTTCACTCCGATGGAAAATTTCTTCTAAAACATCTTGTTACATGGGCATTTCTCGTCCATGCGATGCTATATTCGACCGTCGGCAGAAAACTACACCATTCAAAACGCGAACGAAAGATGACCACCTACGAGCAGCTATTTGAGAACAACAAAAAATGGATTGAAGATCAAACCAGAAATAATCATGATTTTTTCTCGACGTTGGCACGCGAGCAAAATCCCGACTACTTATACATCGGATGCAGCGACAGTCGGGTAACAGCTGAAGAAATGATGGGCATTCGTCCCGGTGAGGCATTTGTTCATCGAAATGTCGCTAACCTCGTCAACAATGTTGATCTTAACGTAATGGCTGTAATTAATTATGCTATCCGTCATTTGAAGGTTAAACACATCATTGTATGTGGACACTATAATTGTGGCGGTGTGAAGGCGGCGATGGTGCCAAAGGATCTTGGACTTCTGAATCCCTGGGTGCGCAGCATTCGCGATGTCTACAGGCTGCACAAC
>JBIQJZ010000181.1:0-7811 GCA_044507115.1 Flammeovirgaceae bacterium
GGCAAATAAATATTTAGAATCCTTACAAGCGCGGTTAATCAAGTTCAGCATTCAGGTATGCGTCGATGGTAGGCCAGCAACTCTCTGCCGGTAGCGTCATAGATGCTCCCGCATTTCAGAAAAAAAATAGGGTCAACAATCCTTGCGGTCTCCAAATAAAATTTGGCCTCTTGCCTTCGGGGAAAACGATGTTCTAAACGCCTGGGTACGCGGACAAAATATCCTTTCACAACTGACAGGAAATCGAGTTTTTCAAACGCCCTGAGTCGGCACGGCAATTTTATGCAAACGATTGAAATAGTATAAAAATGCTGTTATCTTTCAGAACTCATTAACCTAACAACTGTATGCTGGAACTTGGAAACAAACCTGAAAACGCCTCCGTGCGAGACCTCGGAATTCTCACCGGCAAGGCGTTCTGGAACCTCCCTCCCGAGGAGCTGGCGGCGCATGCGCTCGACCGGGAAAATGCGCGTCGCACGCGGAGCGGCGCACTCGCGGTTGATACGGGCGAGTTCACCGGACGATCGCCAAAGGACCGCTTTATCGTGAAGGACAACGTCACCGAATCTTCGGTCTGGTGGAGCAACTCGAACATCCCATTTGATCCCGACAAGTTCGATCAACTATACATCCGGATGATCCATTACTTCGAGGGCAAGACATTTTATGTCCGCGATTGCGAAGCATGTGCAGAGCCTCGTTACCGCATGCCTATCCGAGTCATCAACGAATATGCCTGGTCAAATATCTTTGTCCACAACATGTTCCTGCGACCAGAAAGGAAAGAGTTGAAGTTCTTTCAGCCCGAATGGCTATTGTTGAACGCGCCCGGCTTTCACGCAGATCCCAAAATTGACGGTACGCGACAGCACAACTTCACCATCATTGATTTCAAACGGAAGATCATCCTGATCGGAGGCAGTGCCTACACAGGCGAGATCAAGAAGAGCGTGTTCACCGCGCTGAACTACACGTTGCCTAAACACGCTGGCGTACTGCCCATGCATTGCTCGGCGAATAGCGGCACCGCAGGGGACACGGCTTTGTTCTTCGGACTCTCCGGCACCGGAAAGACCACACTCTCAGCTGATCCCGACCGCCGACTGATTGGCGACGACGAACACGGATGGACACCCGACGACCTTATCTTCAATTTCGAAGGAGGTTGCTATGCCAAGACAATCGACCTCTCCGCGGCAAAAGAACCAGACATCTACAACGCCATCCGCACCGGCGCACTGCTGGAGAACGTCGGCTTTAACGCCGATACCGACGAGGTAGATTATGCAGACCGATCGCGCACGGAGAACACGCGTGTAAGCTATCCGTTGCACCACATCCCCAATGCCGCGATTCCTTCACTAGGTCGCTCCCCGCGGAACATCTTTTTCCTGGCATGTGATGCGTACGGTGTACTGCCACCCCTTTCAAAGCTGACACCCGGTCAAGCTGCCTTCCATTTCATCAGCGGATACACCGCTAAGGTCGCTGGCACTGAAACGGATATCCGTGAGCCTGTCCTCACCTTCTCTGCCTGCTTCGGCGCTCCCTTCATGCCGCTGCATCCCGCCGCCTACGCGGAGATGCTGAGCGACCGTATCCGAGGTGCCCGCGCTAATGTCTGGTTGGTGAATACCGGCTGGACTGGTGGTTCTTATGGCGAGGGACAACGAATGAGTTTACCGTACACGCGAGCGCTGATCACTGCCGCACTTGGTGGCGCGTTGGATCACGTATCCTACCGGCGGCACGAAACATTCGGCGTGGCCATGCCGATGAGTTGCCCCGGCGTGCCACCGGAACTTCTTGATCCGCGAGCCACCTGGAAAGACAAGGACCGGTACGATCAACGGGCTAATGAACTGGCAGCCGCGTTCCTGAAGAACTTTGAGAAATTTTCTTCGCACGCCAGTGAAGAAATCCTGGCAGGAGCGCCACGCCAACTGACGCACGACGGATAAGGGGTTGCGAGAATTTATGCGTGATGTTATATTAGTCGCTTCCGATTTCTCGCCCGGTAACTCGGTCGCATTATTTTACTCAGGGAACCGAACAGAATGTTTAACGATAAATTCCTGAAACTATGAACCTTATGAGATTCCTGGTGGCTTGCTTCCTCATTTTGTACGCTGCGGCAGGCCACGCGCAGAGTAATGAGATCAGCGATGAAGATCTAAAAAAATACGTGATAACGATGGATTCGGTAGAAGACATGCAGCAGACATTGCGGGAACAGGTCGCTGAAAAGGTTCAGTCGAATACCGTGATGCCGGTCACTCGCTACAACGAGCTGATCAAGATACAAGATGACTCGACGAAGCTGGAGGCTGCCAATGCAACACCCGAAGAGAAGGCTTTCTTGAAAGAGATCGCCGAAATGCGGAAAGCTACTATCGAGCAAATCAATGCTACCTATCAGGATATGGCGCGAAATTACGTCGGTGTCAAAGCTTTCAATCAAATCAGGAAGTCACTTCAATCTGATCAGCAGCTCAAGGCGAGATACGACGCCATGGCGAAGGACGTCGACTCAAAGGAAAAGGGCGGCTAAGAATATGGGCGAGACGATCTATAACTTGAACTCGATCGTCTCGCCCACATTGAACGACTTATCGTTTCCCTGATCAGACGAACCCTGCGCTACTTCTTTTTGTTTGTCTTCACTTTTTTCACTTTCGACTTGACCGCTGAGGGTCGCTTCGCTGAAGAGACTTTGCTGTTCGGCTTTGCCTTTACTTTTTTGGGACTTTTCTTCGCCGGGCTTTTGCGCTTCGGGGAAGAGGTTGGCTTGGCCGTCTTCGTCGACTGACGGCGCTGGACTTTCTTCGGGGCGGGACGCCCCGATTTTTTTTTTGGACGACTGAGAATCCGTTGTTGATTCAGTCGCCTCCTCTTCGCCGTCTGCTTCCGGCCCTTCATACTCCGGCTCATCGTCCTGGACAAGAGCCACTTTGCTGACTCGGTGTTCCGACAATCGGTTACCCTGTGCTTTCCAACCCTTGACGTCGACAATGTCGTCGAGGCTCATGGTCTGTTTCTTGCGGGTCTTTTCCTTTCCTTTGATCAACTCGACGTCAATCTCGGCCGACTCTGCAGTGGTCACCACGACCAATCGTGAACCAATTGTTTCGGAAATAAAGACGAACTCTTTGTCGACGGTACTGGTCTCAATCAAAAAGCGCTTGACCATATATTGTTTGCTCTCACCATCGACATACACCGCGGCAATCGGTTTCGCAGGGTTAAATTTCTCAACATGCATAACACGATCCGGTTCATAGCGATTGGATACATCATAGTTCGTTACCTTGTAGGATCCATTGCGCATGAACGCGATGATCTGGTCTTCGCCATCAAATTTTCCGAGATACTTGCCGCGTTGATCGCGGTTGAGTCGCCCGGCATCGTAATCGTACCACAGATCGAGTTTGCTTAAGGTTGAAGTACCTGCCTTGGCGAATTCAACCCGGCGAATCGGATACTTGGTGATCGTAATTCCCCGCGCAGCACGGCCCTTGATCTCAACATCCGCAAAATCGAAGTCGAATACCTTCTTGCGCGCAGTACTCGCAGGCGTAAGCTTCACCGTAACGACTTCCGCCTCACCATTCGGATTTCCCGTGGCGTAATGAATCCTGGAATTCTTATCTCCGCCGGCGATGTCGTATTCCCGGTCGCGGATCACACCAGGCAGGTTAAACCTTTTCGCAAAACCTCTTCCGGTCTTGGCGTCCGTGTAAATCACATTATACGTCATCCGGTCGTCGCCCTTCTTCCAGACACCGATATAAAGAATGTCTTTGCCCATAAAGGCTTTCTCCTGAATGCGAGAGACGAGTGCCTTGCCATCCTTTCGAATGACGATCACATCGTCGAGCTCGGAACAATCCGCAATGAATTCGTCGCGTTTCAGGCCATACCCCGCGAAACCGTCTGCGCGGTTTACATAGAGTTTCTGGTTGCTGGCGATCACCTCTACGGCTGTCACCGACTGGAAGTTCTTCATCTCGGTCCGTCGTTCGCGTCCCTTGCCGTACTTTTCGAGTAGGTTTTGGAAATAGGCGATCGCGTAGTTGGTGAGATGCCGCAGATTGTGTTGCGCCTCTTTCAGTTGTTTTTCCAAGTCCTTCAGCAGTTCGTCGGCTTTGAAGCTGTCGTACTTTGATATACGCTTGATGCGAATTTCGGTGAGCTTAACAATGTCGTCACGGGTGATCTCGCGGTAGAATTTCTTCTTGTGCGGCTTCAGACCTTTATCGATCGTGGCAATGACTTCTTCCCACGTTTCGGCGTTCTCGATGTTGCGGTAGATCCTGTTCTCGATGAAGATCTTTTCGAGCGAAGAGAACAGAATTTTTTCCATCAACTCATTCCGGAGAATCTCCAGTTCGCGCTTGAGCAACGTCACCGTGAGGTTCGTGTTGTATTTCAGGATGTCGTTGACCGCCATGAACTGAGGCTTGTCCTCGACAATGACGCAGGCGTTTGGCGAAATACTGATCTGGCAATCTGTAAACGCGTATAGCGCCTCCATGGCGATCTCCGGCGATTGCCCCGGCTGAAGGTGAACCATGATCTCGACGTCGCGCGCCGTATTGTCGACCACCTGCTTGACTTTGATCTGTCCTTTTTCGCTAGCCTTAACGATCGACTCCATCAACGAAGTCGTCGTTGTAGAGAACGGTATCTCCTTAATTACCAGCGTTTTCTTATCAACTATTTCAATCTTAGCTCGAACTCGAATTTTACCTCCTCGCAGGCCTTGATTGTATTCGCTGAAATCCGCGATACCCCCCGTTGGGAAGTCCGGGAAGATCTTCGGATTCTTTCCTTTCAGAACATCGATCGACGCCTTGATGAGCTCGTTGAAGTTGTGCGGTAGAATCTTGGTCGAGAGACCGACGGCAATCCCTTCTACACCCTGCGCGAGCAGCAGCGGGAACTTGACAGGTAAGGTTACGGGTTCCTTCTTGCGGCCATCGTACGAGAGCTGCCACTCTGTGGTTTGAGGATTGTAGACCACTTCGAGGGCGAATTTCGAAAGCCGCGCTTCGATATAACGTGGTGCCGCTGCGCTGTCGCCGGTGCGTATATCACCCCAGTTACCCTGGGTTTCAATAAGTAATTCCTTCTGCCCGATGTTGACTATGGCTTCACCGATCGCCGCATCACCGTGCGGGTGATACTGCATCGTGTTGCCAATTACATTCGCCACTTTGTTGAATCGCCCGTCATCCATTTCCTTGAGCGAATGCATAATGCGGCGTTGCACGGGCTTCAACCCGTCTTCGATGCGCGGTACCGCGCGTTCGAGGATGACGTAGGATGCGTAATCCAGAAACCAGTTTTGGTACAGGCCATCGAGGGCGATGGAGTGAACTTCACCACCCTTCCCGTTACTCGCAACGAGCGGTTTCTCGCTCTTTGGTGCCGGGAGATCTTTCTTCTTTTTACTCATGATCTATCAATACTGTTTTCCTCGTCGCCAAGGAAGTTATTCTTCGAAAACCACGATTGAATTTGTTTAGGCATTACTGCGCAGCCTCGTGTTCTTCCAGAACAATCTTTTCTTCATCGCCTTTCTCAACCTTGTCGAGCTCCACACGGAGATTGTCGATGATGAATTCCTGGCGATTGGGCGTGTTCTTACCCATGTAGAACTCGAGTGTTCGCTGGAGATTTGTGTCGTGTAGCAACACCGGCTGCAACCGGATATCCTCACCGATAAACCCTCCGAACTCATCCGGCGATATCTCGCCCAAACCCTTGAAACGGGTTATCTCAACCTTGCCCCCCAGTGTCTCCATTGCGCGTTGCTTTTCCTCTTCGCTGTAGCAGTAGATCGTTTGCTTCTTGTTCCGCACGCGAAAAAGAGGTGTCTCAAGAATGAACACGTGTCCGGCCTTCACCAGATCGGGGAAAAACTGCAGGAAGAACGTCATCAGCAACAAGCGTATGTGCATGCCGTCAACATCGGCATCAGTCGCGATGATCACCTTGTTGTAACGCAGGCCTTCCAGGCCGTCTTCGATATTCAAGGCATGCTGCAACAGGTTGAACTCTTCGTTCTCATAGACGACCTTTTTTGTCAATCCGAAACAATTCAGCGGTTTTCCGCGAAGACTGAAAACAGCTTGCGTGCTGACGTCGCGCGACTTCGTGATCGATCCGCTTGCGGAATCCCCCTCGGTTATAAAGATCATTGACTCAACTCCCTTCTCATTCTTATCGTCGAAGTGGAATCGGCAATCGCGAAGTTTCTTATTATGAAGATTTGCCTTCTTTGCGCGTTCATTCGCGAGCTTCTTGATGCCGGCGATCTCCTTTCTCTCGCGTTCGGATTGCAATATTCTCTTAAGCAGATCGTCCGCTACAGCTGGGTTCTTATGGAGATATATCTCAATTTCCTTGGAAACAAAATCCCCGACAAACGCGCGAACGGTAGGTCCCTCCGGCCCGACATTCAGAGACCCGAGTTTCGTTTTGGTCTGCGATTCAAATACCGGCTCCTGTACGCGCACCGCCACTGCGGCGATCATACTTGCCCGGATATCCGCCGCATCGTAATCTTTCTTGAAGAAGTCGCGCACTCCCTTGACAACCCCTTCACGGAAAGCCGCCAGGTGCGTACCTCCCTGTGTGGTGTGCTGCCCGTTGACAAACGAGTAATACTCTTCCCCATACTGGCTGCCATGCGTAAGGGCAATCTCGATATCATTGCCTTTGAGGTGAATGATCGGATACCTAAGTTCCTCCCCTGCCGTCTTCTGCTTCAACAGGTCCAGCAAGCCGTCACGCGAGAAAAATTTTCTTCCGTTGTAATTGATGGTGAGACCTGCATTGAGGAATGCATAATTCCACATGAGATCATCCAGGTACTCCGGGATAAAGTGATAGTGTTTGAACATCGACTCGTCGGGAGCGAACTCCACGAGTGTGCCATTCTTCTCCTGCGTCTTCGAAGGCTTTGGATCGCTAACCAGCACGCCTTTCTTGAACTCAGCCAATTTTGTCTGTCCATCGCGAAATGCCTGTACCTTGAAGTAGGTTGACAGCGCGTTGACAGCTTTCGTACCAACCCCGTTCAGGCCCACCGATTTCTGAAAAGCGCCGCTGTCATACTTCGCACCGGTGTTGATTTTGGACACCACATCGACGACTTTACCCAACGGGATCCCGCGGCCGTAGTCGCGTACAGAGACGCGCGACTCGCTGATATCGACATCGATTACCTTTCCATAGCCCATCATGTGCTCGTCGATACTGTTATCGACGACTTCCTTCACAAGCACATAGATCCCATCGTCCTTCGAGGACCCATCTCCGAGTTTACCGATGTACATCCCAGGCCGGAGGCGAATGTGCTCACGCCAGTCGAGCGACCGAATACTAGCTTCATTATACTCAAACACCGTAGGTGATTTCTCATTTTTTGCCATACAACTTCCAGGATTGAATACTCAACGCAAGACCAAAAAATCTAATCGCAAGTTCAAAAAATGCAGCGTGTGCATAAATAAAACGAATTTTGAACTGACTCCATCATTCTGCCGGGCAGATCATCTACAAATTTTCATCAGCTCACTACTTATAAATAATTGAGCAACAGACGATAAAACTTAGGTTATTAAACCGCTTGATTAACAAAAAATCGTTGCGCAAACAGGTAAGCCGGCCACGCCGCCGCCCATAACAAAATAAGGACAAGACTTCCGGTAAGGTAAATTCCGGCAAGACTATGATCGAACACTTCATTGCTGTTATAGACAGCCAAGGCCTGAAGAGCGACGATAAAGAAGACGTTTACT
>JBIQJZ010000182.1:0-7809 GCA_044507115.1 Flammeovirgaceae bacterium
TTACTTCTATCAGCCGGGAAATAAAACGCCGGCTAATTGGACACGGCTGTAGGATTTTGCCGTGCACCATTTCCAGTTCATGAACGAGCGGTATGGGAAATATCCCTACGAAGTCTACTCGGTTATCCAGGGAGGTGACGGCGGAATGGAATACCCGATGTGTACATTGATTACAGGGGAGCGCTCCTTCGGAAGTCTTGCTGGCGTGACCGCGCATGAAGTCACCCATAGCTGGTACCAGGGAGTTCTAGCTAGCAACGAAGCGCTTTACCCGTGGATGGATGAGGGCTTTACGGATTTTGCAGCAAACGAATCAATGGGCCTTTTCTTCGGCGAGGACGACCCGCACAAAAACAGCTTCACCGCTTACTTTTCCCTCGCGAAAAGCGGTGCACAGGAACCACTTAGTCAGCATGCTGATCACTACAATACCAATCGCGCCTACGGAACAGCAGCTTACGCAATGGGGTCTGTCTTTCTTAGCCAGCTTAAATACATCGTGGGAGAGAACAACTTCTACAGTGGTATGCGGCGGTACTACAACACCTGGAAATTCAGGCACCCCGAACCAAACGACTTTATCAGAATCATGGAGAAAGAGTCCGGCATTCAGCTCCGCTGGTATTTCAGTTACTTCATTAACACAACCAAGACTATCGACTACAGTGTACAATCTGTCGTTGAAGATCAGGGCAGCACATTTGTAACGCTAGCGCGTACCGGAGACTTTCCGATGCCGATTGACTTGGTTGTCACCTACCGCGACGGCACCCGCGAAATGTACTATTTACCGCTAAGTGAAATGCTGGGGAACAAGCCTGTTGAAGATGTCAGCACTCTGCGGAATGATCTCGTCGCCTGGCCCTGGGTCAACCCGACGTATTCACTGCGGATAGGCCGAGCCCCGGAAGAGATACAGTCCATCGAAATCGATCCTTCCGGGCGAATGGCTGACGTGAAGCGGAAGGACAATCGTATTGAGTTTTCGGGGACGTTCCGCGGGTACCAGGATCCTACAAAACAATAGCGAACATTTCGACCTATGACCTCGGAACAGGCAAAGAAGCGGATCGACGAATTGACCGAGAAGATCAACTATCACAATCACCTGTACTACCAGACAGACGCAACTGAAATTAGCGATCACGAGTTTGATCAGCTAATGGAAGCGCTGATCGACCTGGAGAGGCAGTTTCCGGAGCACCGCACGCCGCATTCTCCCACGCAACGCGTGGGAGGTACTATTACAAAAGAATTCCCTACGGTATATCACCGATATCCGATGTTGTCGTTGGGCAATACCTACAGCCCCGCGGAATTGGAGGACTTTGACAGGCGCGTGGCGCGCGGTCTCGAAGGAGAGCCATACGAGTATTTCTGCGAGCTTAAGTTCGATGGTGTTTCGATTAGTCTTTTGTACGAAAATGGGAAGCTTGCGAAAGGAGTCACTCGCGGTGATGGTGTGCGCGGCGATGATGTGAGTAATAACGTAAAGACTATCCGCCGCATTCCCCTGGCCCTGAACGGAACAGACATTCCAGATTCGTTTGAAGTGCGAGGTGAAATCTTCATGCCGAAAGACATCTTCCTGAAATTGAACAAGGAACGGGAAGATATCGGAGAAGAGAAATATGCAAATGCGCGAAATACCGCCGCCGGCACTGTGAAGATGCAAGACTCCTCCGAAGTTGCTCGGCGCAGGCTCGATTGTTACGTTTACAGTGTTCTTGGCATCTCGGGTCTGCAAACACATGAGGAGGCGATCAGGAAACTCGAAAAATGGGCCTTCAACGTTTCCCCTACTTACCGGAAATGCTCCACGATCGCCGAAGTCCATGAGTATATTCAGGAATGGGAATTGAAGCGACTCGATCTTCCGCTCGAGACAGACGGTGTAGTAATTAAGGTCAATGATTTGGCCCAACAGGAGCGCCTCGGGTTCACCGCTAAGAGTCCGCGCTGGGCGATTGCCTACAAATACAAAGCGCAAAGCGTCAGCACCCGGCTCAACGGGGTGACATACCAGGTGGGTCGCACGGGGGCGGTTACACCAGTCGCGATGCTGGAGCCCGTGTTCCTAGCCGGCACCACGGTCAAGCGAGCCTCCCTGCACAACGCTAATGAAATTCAGCGCCTTGATCTTCATATCGGTGACCACGTCTTTGTCGAGAAAGGGGGTGAGATCATTCCAAAAGTAACAGGCGTTGACGCGAGCAAACGTCGCAAAGATAGTGCGCCAGTCCGCTACATCGATCGGTGTCCAGAGTGCGGCAGCCAGCTTTACCGCATAGAGGGTGAAGCGGCTCACTATTGTCCCAATGTCGAAGGTTGTCCGCCGCAGATCAAAGGTCGCATCGAGCACTTTATACAGCGCAAGGCGATGGACATTGACTCCCTTGGGGAGCGCACGATTGATCAGCTTTTTAAACTCGGCATGGTCAAGAGTCCGGCCGATCTCTATGATCTTACCCGAGAGCATATTAGCCAGCTCGACGGCTTCAAAGATAAGTCGGTACAAAATCTGCTCGCCGGAATCGAAGGCTCGAAAGCCCGCCCGTTCGAAAACGCTCTCTTCGCAATTGGTATACGGTACGTGGGCAGGACTGTCGCCGAAAAGCTGGCCCGCTACTTCAACAATATCGACGCGCTGGCGGGGGCATCGTATGAAGACTTACTACAGGCGCCTGAGGTCGGGGAAAAGATCGCCAAGAGCGTGTTTGAATTCTTTCGCAAGCCTGAGAACCAGCGCGAGATTGAGCGGTTAAAGAAAGCCGGGATAATCTTTCATACGACTGATGAGGGGCCCGAACAAGTTAGTGATGTTCTTGCGGGCAAATCATTCGTCATTTCCGGTGTGTTTCAGAAGTACGATCGTGACGAGCTAAAAGAGTTGATACTAAAAAACGGAGGGAAGGTTTTATCAGGTGTTTCAGGAAAACTAAATTATCTTGTAGCGGGCGACAATATGGGTCCATCGAAAAAAGAGAAGGCAGAGAAGCTCGGTGTCAAGATTATCTCGGAGGAGGCATTGGAAAGCATGCTGAAAGCGGGACCGCAGAATCAGTGAAAATATGAAGTTCAGATTCCTCAGATACAAGACAAGGTCCTATCTCAAGAACAATAAGACTGCCCGGTATAATGAGGCGTATGGCAAAGCAGCCTCAATCGGCGTTATCTTCACAGTTGAGGACAGAGCCAAGCACGATCAAATCAAGCACCTGATCCGAAAGCTTGAGCACGATGGTAAGAAGGTTCAGGCACTTGCTTTTCTGCCGCCTCACCAGGAGAACTACGAATTTCTCTTCGATTTCTTTACCTATCGGGAAATCTCGTTTTGGGGAACGATTACAGCGTCCAGTGCGGTCGCGTTTGCCGAAACACCGTTCGACTTCCTGCTGTACCTGGATACTGAGCCAAACGAACTAATCCTGAATATCGTTGCGAGAAGCAAAGCGAAGTGTCGCATCGGAAGACTCTTTGCTGAATCCGAGCTGTTCTTCGAGATGATGGTGGAAAGTCGTGGCGACTCGAAAGCTCTAATCGACGACGTCTACCGGTACACAAAAGCCCTGCGCTAAATTTCTGCCGGTTCTCGCTGGTAGAACGGGGATTTCGGCTAATATTGAACTTCTTAACAGGTTACTAGTATAATGAAACAACTCTATGGCACCGGGGTCGCTTTAGTTACACCGTTCACGAGCAATGGCGAGATCGACTTTAGGAGTCTGAAAAAGCTTCTGAAGCATACTGCGCGCGGCGTAGACTATTACGTGGTGATGGGGACCACGGGCGAGGCGGCGACACTGTCAAAATCCGAAAGGCAATCTGTTCTCGACTTCGTTCGAGGTAACAATCCGAAAGATCTTCCACTCGTGTACGGAATTGGCGGCAACAACACCCGCGAAGTAGTTGAGCAGGTCAAGTCCACAGACCTCACTGGAGTTGATGCGATACTTTCTGTCAGTCCGTATTACAACAAACCATCCCAGGAAGGCATCGTCCGGCATTTCAAAGCGATAGCGGATGCGTCACCTGTGCCGGTGATCCTCTACAATGTTCCGGGTCGAACAGCAGCAAATATGACAGCGGACACGACCTTACGGCTGGCGGACCATGCCAACATCGTTGGTATTAAAGAAGCATCCGGGAGCCTCGAGCAATGCATGCGGATCGCTCGCGATAAACCAAAGGATTTCATGCTGATCTCAGGCGACGATATGCTTACGGTAGCGTTATACGCCATGGGTGGTGTTGGCGTGATTTCCGTGCTTGCAAACGCCTACCCGGTGATTTTCAAGAAAATACGGGATTTTGCCGCTGCGTCAAAGATTGTCAAGGCCAATGCGGAGTTGTTCAAACTCCTGGATGTGAACCCGCTCATGTACGAAGAAAGCAATCCTGTCGGGCTGAAAGCCGTACTGGAGAACATGGGTATCTGCACAACCGAAGTCCGATTGCCGCTGGCGCCCGCCTCCGTAGCGCTGCGGAAAAAGATTGAAAAACACGCTCCCGCAAAAAAATAAGGGATAATTCTTTGAATTATCCCCTACTTTGAAACTCAAAAAAAGGCCTTTCTTATGCGGCCTTGTTCTTAATCTCCTGAACTTCTGCGCGAATTGCCTGAGCCAGGTTCTTAAGATCCTGCATTCCTTTTCTAACTCGGGTTCCTGCTGCGCTGTTGCCCTTGTTATAAAACTTGTCGGCATCACCTTCCAGTGAAGCAATCAGGCTTTTGAGCTCTTCAAATTTTTGCATTTTATTAATTGTTAAGATTTAAGAAATTAATTTCTGTAATGCCAAATTACAGAAAAACCTTAAAAACCCATCAAAAAAGGCGTTTTTTTTAGATCCCCTTCGTTACGGAGACCAACACTTCCTCTTTGTAGAAGCCGCTGTCGAGCTTCTCTTTTAGCTTTGAGAAAGCTGTGAGCGTCTCCTCTACGTCGGCGAGCGTGTGACTGGCGGTCGGAATGATGCGGAACATGATAACATCCTTAGGAACCACAGGATAGATCACGACCGAGCAGAAGATGTTAAAATTCTCGCGAAGGTCCATTGCCATATTGGCCGCTTCCCCTACCCCTCCTTTAAACAACACCGGTGTCACCGGCGAGCTTGTATTCCCAAGATAGAAACCGCGCTCTTTGAGCCCACCCTGCATAGCATTTGTAATCTTCCAAAGGTCTGCTCGCAATTCCGGCTTGTTCCGCAGGAGTTCAAGGCGTTTAAGCGCGCCCAACACAAGCGTCATCGGCAGCGACTTCGCATAGATCTGTGAGCGCACTGAGTAGCGAAGGTATTTCAGGATGTGTTTACTGCCTGCGACAAAAGCGCCGATGCTGGCCATGGATTTGGCAAACGTTGAGAAATAAAGATCGATCTGGTCCTGAACGCCCTGCTCTTCGCCCGTACCTGCGCCAGTTTTACCCATTGTTCCAAAGCCGTGCGCGTCGTCTACAAAAAGCCTGAAGTTGTATTTGTTCTTGAGTGCCACGACACCTTTAAGATCCCCTTGCATGCCTGACATTCCGAAAACTCCCTCGGTTATAACGAGGATACCCCCACCCGTTTCGTCCGCAAGCTTCGTCGCACGTTGAAGTTGCTTCTCCAGACTCTCCATGTCGTTGTGTGAGTATACGAAGCGCTTGCCCATGTGCAGTCGAACGCCGTCAATGATACACGCGTGTGACTCGGCGTCATAGACGATTACATCCTTCCGGTCGACCAGCGCGTCGATTATCGAAACTACTCCCTGATATCCGTAGTTCAGGAGCATGACATCCTCTTTCTGAACGAAAGCAGCGAGCTGTCGCTCAAGTTCGAGGTGGTTAACAGAGTTACCAGACATCATGCGCGCACCCATTGGCGAAGCCATACCATAGGCAGCCGCCGCATCGGCGTCGGCCTTCCGCACTTCAGGGTGATTGGCAAGGCCCAGATAATTGTTGAGGCTCCAGTTGAGCACGGTTTTTCCGTTGAATTTCATTCGCGGTCCGATCTCTCCCTCCAGCTTCGGAAAAAAGAAATAATCATCGGGAAGGTGGGAATATTTCGCCAGCGGGCCCGCCTCCATTTTCAGTTTATCAAACAGATCTACCATGCTCATATGCGGTTGTTAAATAATGCCGCAAAAATAGTGAAAAAAGGACAATCCACGGCTTCAGCGTCATAATCGCGACATTTTTTGAGGCAAAATTGGATAAATTTAAGCGGCCCTTCATAAAACCGACTGGTAGTCGAGCCAACCAACGTATCTTTCAGCCACACAAAAGTTTCAAGTAGAAATGGAGAGGATTACATCCGTCCTCGTTGCAAACAGGGGCGAAATCGCGCTGCGCGTTATGCGAAGCGCCCGTGAGATGGGCCTTCGAACCGTCGCGGTTTTTAGTGAAGCCGACCGCGGAGCGCCGCATGTCAGGTATGCCGACCAGGCAGTTTGCATTGGTCCACCTCCGTCGGCGGAATCATACCTAAGAGCGGACAAAATTATTGCGGCAGCCAAAGAGGCCGGTGCTGATGCGATACATCCGGGATATGGTTTCCTTTCGGAAAACGCAAGCTTTGCAGGCGCCTGTCACGCAGCCGGTTTGGTATTTATTGGTCCCTCACCAACAGCGATTGAGCTAATGGGCAGCAAACTGGCCGCGAAAGCGGCGGTCGCCGCTTTTGGCGTTCCGCTGGTTCCGGGAACCAGTGAGCCAATCACACGTATAGCGGATGCGAAAAGAATTGCTTCCGAGGTGGGCTACCCGGTGCTGATCAAGGCCAGTGCCGGAGGCGGTGGTAAGGGGATGCGCATTGTCAGCGATCCTGATTCATTCGAACAGCAAATGGAGCGAGCTGTTAGCGAAGCTACGTCTGCTTTCGGAGACGGTTCTGTCTTCATAGAGAAATACATTCAGCGGCCCCGCCATATTGAGTTCCAGATCTTCGGCGACCACCACGGCAACGTCATACACCTCTTCGAACGCGAATGTTCCATCCAGCGCCGGCACCAGAAAGTTATTGAAGAAGCACCGTCCTCTGTGCTCACGGCCGATCGACGCAAGGCAATGGGAGAGGCTGCCATTAACGTAGCGCGCGCCTGCGGATATGTAGGTGCAGGAACAGTCGAATTTATCCTGGATGAAAACCTCAACTTCTACTTCCTGGAAATGAACACCCGGCTACAGGTTGAGCACCCGGTAACTGAAGTCATCACCGGCGTGGACCTCGTTAAGATGCAGATCAGGATTGCAGCCGGGCATGCACTTCCACCGCAGGAAAGTATAGCCATGAGCGGACACGCAATTGAAGCTCGCGTTTACGCGGAAGACCCGGCGAACAACTTTCTGCCCGACATCGGTAAACTCAGAACATACCGCCGACCGCAGGGTCATGGCATACGTGTCGACGATGGGTTCGAGCAAGGAATGGATGTCCCCTTCTACTACGACCCGATGATTGCGAAACTGATATGCGGTGGAGAGTCGCGACAAGATGCTATTGAGAAAATGATCAGGGCAATTGCGGAGTACGAAATAACAGGACTGGAGACAACACTCGGCTTCTGTGATTTTGTCATGAAACACGAGGCGTTCCGGGCGGGCGTCTTTGACACTAATTTCGTCGACGAGCACTTCCTACCGTCTCTGCTAAAGCGAGAACCGGATGCAGATGAGGCCCTTGTGGCGGCATTGTTATCAGTCACTGTAAAAAACGGTTCGAATCGCCTGGAACCCCCGACAACCAAACTGCAGCAGAGTCTTTGGAAGAAGAACCGCTCTTGATCTCCCATATCCAAATGGCTGAAATAATTCCCATCAGACC
>JBIQJZ010000183.1:0-7670 GCA_044507115.1 Flammeovirgaceae bacterium
AGGGATTGCCAAGATGATTACAAAGATGGCGGATGACGGCGTAAAGTTCAATCTTGCAGTATCCCTTCACGCGGCGTTAAATCATGTGCGCTCGTCGATCATGCCGATCAATGACACCAACTCTCTTGAAGACCTGGCTGAAGCACTGAAGTACTGGTACGAGAAAACGAAGAAAAAAGTGACGTATGAGTACGTCGTTTGGAAGGGAATCAATGACCAGGAAGAGCACGCCCAGGCGCTCTTGCAGTTTTGCAAGCTGGTTCCTTCCAAAGTGAACCTCATCGAATACAATCCGATCGACGACGATGAATTTCAGCAGGCCGAAGAGACGACCCTCGAAATGTACATGCACCTACTGGAATCAAACGGAATCACGACGCGTATCCGGAAGAGCCGGGGCAAGGATATTGACGCTGCCTGCGGGCAGCTCGCGAATAAGTCGTAACCAAGCACATCACTTCTTCGATGCGTTGAACAACTTCTCTTTCTCGTCTTTCGTGAGACTTTCGTAACCTCCTTCGGAGATCTTATCAAGAATACGATCAATCTCCTCCTGGGTATAGGATGCTTTGTCCGCAGCAGAACCCCGAGAACCGGTGTTGCGAGTTTTTCGGTACGATACCTTCACCCTCGGCTTGTCTTTAAACAAATCCCGAAACCAGTCAAGTGTTACTGTTATCCATCCGCCCCAGTTAATACCCGACTGAAGCTGACGGACATAGACAAAGCCGATAAGGGCACCGCCGAGGTGTGCAAGGTTCCCACCCGCGTTTCCGCCGACCGACCCGAGAAAGGAAAGAAAAACAAAAAGCGCAGCTATATACTTAATTCGAACCGGTCCGATAAAAAGAAGAAAGAAAGTGTAATTCGGCACCAACGTGGCAGTCGCCACAATGATTGCGTTGACCGCGGCTGATGCGCCCACCATACCGCTTACACCCGCGACGCGGTCGACGTAAAAAGGTATCGTATTGTACGCCAGCAGATAGAGTATCCCGCCGGCAAGACCCCCGAGAATGTATACCGCGATAAGTTTGTCACTGCCCAGATATTCGACAAACAACTTGCCAAACCAATACATGATCAGCATGTTGAAAAGAATGTGCAAGATCCCCGAAAGATCGTGCATAAACATGTACGTCAACAATGTCCACGGACGCGTGGCAAACTCGGCAAACGTTGGAGGAATAGAGAACTGTTTGTGCACAACAGTCCACAATTCTCCAAACCCGCTGATGTTGGTGATCACCATGATCACACCCATCACCACGAATATGGCGAGGTTGACAATGATCAGCTGGACGTGACCGTTGTTGTAGCGCTGGAAAGCATTTTTAAACTCTTCAAACATAACCAGCTATCTTCTTCTCATCCAAAATTGTATCAAAATAATGGCCATCACAATGCCCCCAAGGTGGGCGAGGTGGGCGGTGTTGTCCCCCGGTGTACTTCGAAAGCCGGATATAATTGCCAGCGATCCCAGCACCATCACCATATATTTCGCCTTAAATGATACCGGCAGGAACAATAATCTTAACTCCATGTTAGGAAAAATGATTCCAAAGGCCGTCATCACCCCGTAAACCGCACCCGACGCACCAATCATCACGCCAAAAGTACCGACTCCGAAAGTGAGATCCATCAGGATATTGAATACCGCCGCGCCGATTCCCGCGGCCATATAGAACAACAAAAAGCGTTTCTGATCCCAGAATTCCTCCAGAATGGGACCGAAGAAACTCAGCAAAAGCATATTGAAGAATATATGAAAAAAATCGGCATGGCAAAACATGTACGTGAACAACTGGTACGGGCGGAAACTGGGGCTGCGCACGTTCCAGAGTGCGAGCCAGCTCTCCACCGGTGGCACCATAGCTGAAATCACGAACACAATGACATTAATGAAAATCAGGTTTCGTACGATCGGTGTGAGTCTGAACATGTGTAGGATGAACGCTTAAGTGACAGCTGGGTTGCAGATCTTATTGGCGGTTAAAGAAACTTTCTATTTTCCGCAAATCAAACACAAAAAAGGTCGGGGTTCCATCGGGCGTATAGTTGCTGGTCGAGCACGCAAAAAGCCCGTCGATTAGGGCCTTCATCTCCTCTCTTACCAATTTTTGACCCGACTTAATGCTGGCGCGCTTAGCCAGCGCCCGGGCAAGATTCTCATTCAGCGGAACGGAAAGCTCGGTCTGATTAACCTTGAATTGCTCAACCAGCCCTTCAAAAAGCGCCTTTCCACCTGACGCCGGAAGACTCGCAGGCACCCCGTTAATCAACAGCGTGTTTTTACCAAATACTTCAATCCGAAAACCCAGCGCTGCTATTTCCTGCTCCATCTCCAATACGAGTGCGAAGTCTGCGGGGCTAAGTGTTACAGCCTGCGGAAAAAGATCCTGCTGGCTTTGGCCCGACTTATTCTTCAATTGGTCAAGAAATTTTTCATAAAGAATCCGCTCATGAGCGTACTGTTGGTCGAGGAACATCAAACCAGACTTAACCGGTCTGACGATATAGCGGCTGTGAATTTGGAATAAAACCTCATCGACAGGACTTTCCGGGTTTGGGTCCGGGGAAGAATCAGTATTCTCAAAACGCAGGGGCGTAAAGTTTACAGACTGGCTGAACAGCTTTTCCCAGTGTTCAGGGTTGGGCCTGCGAAATGACGTGGAAAACCGCTCGTCGAAGTAGACATCCCGGGATTGGGCTGAGGACTGTAGTTTAGAAATAATGTTCACGTCAGCATCGAAGTCGATTGCCGGGGTCAGGTTATGCGACCCAATGGCCTGACGAACCGCGGAACGAACAACCGCATAGACGCCACGCTCATCATCAAACTTGATCTCTGTTTTTGTGGGATGCACATTCACATCAATGTGCTTCGGATCAATATCTATAAACAGGACGTAAAAGGGGAAGCTGTTATCCGGCAACAATGATTCAAACGCACTCATAACCGCGTGATGAAGGTAGTTGCTTCGGATAAACCGGTTATTGACGAATAAAAATTGCTCGCCACGTGTCTTGCGGGCAAACTCCGGCTTGCCAACATAGCCGTGCACTTTTACAATATCGGTTTCTTCCTGGCATGGAGCGAGTTGCTCCTGATAGGACTTTCCGAAGATATTGACTATCCGCTGACTAAGTTTGCCGGACGGAAGGTCGTGAACAACTTCATCAGTCTGTATGAAGGTAAAAACCACGTCCGGGTGCGCAAGGGCCAACCGCTGGAACTCGTCGATGATATGCCGAAGTTCCACCGGGTTTGATTTTAGGAAATTACGGCGGGCAGGAATGTTGTAGAACAAGTTCTTCACACTGATACTGGTTCCCACGTCACACGCGACAGGTTCTTGTCTCTTTACTTCAGAGCCTTCGACAACGATACACGTACCGAGTTCCTGGTCCGTCAGGCGTGTGCGGATTTCCATCTGCGACACTGCGGCAATCGACGCCAACGCTTCTCCGCGAAACCCTTTGGTGCGGAGAGTGAACAGGTCTTCCGCCCTTCGGATCTTAGACGTCGCATGTCGTTCAAGACTCATGCGGGCATCAGTCTCAGACATACCCACTCCGTTGTCGATAACCTGGATAAGCGTCTTACCTGCCTCCCTGACGATCACCTTGATCGCAGACGCCCCTGCATCGATGGAGTTCTCCATCAGTTCCTTGACCGCAGATGCAGGACGCTGAACCACCTCTCCCGCGGCGATCTGGTTGGCAATGGAATCTGGTAAAAGTTGAATAATATCCGACATGGAAACACCGCAGTTCAGCCTGCAAATTAAATTATTTGTCGCAAGCATGAGTCATTGCCCCACTAATTAAACCGGGTATAAGATTGATTTTCATAACTTGTTGGCACTTTATATTGCTGGAATTACGTTACGATGGTGGTATCGACATGATTGGAAGAAAGAGTGTATTCTGGTGTGCGTGGTTTATCCTGTTTTTTTCGATGGCCGCGAATGCGCAGCCGGAGAAAGAGAGATGGGTCGACAGTATTTTCCAAACGCTGAGTGAAAATGAAAAGATAGCCCAGCTTTTCATGGTTCGTTTTTCGTCCCATTTCGAAAACGACGTCGTAAAAGGTTTCGAGAAAAAAATCGACCTCGGCGGGCTTGTCCTGACGACAGGATCACCGATAAGACAGGCGAATCTCCTTAACCGTTTCCAATCCGCAGCTTCTGTACCGCTGCTGATCGCACAGGACGCGTCTTCCGGACTGGGTTTCTCGCGCGACAGTGCAGTGACGTTTCCGTCCCCCCTCGTCCAAGGCGCAATTAACGACGACAGCATTGTCTACCACATCGCCCGCGACATAGCCCGGCAGATGCGTTTAACAGGAGTACACATGAGTTTAAGCCCGAATGCAACTCCGGTGCACTCCCAACTTCCTCGCTCGAACGATCTGTTTGGCGACAATCCGGAAGAGGTATCGAGAAAATCACTACTGCATCTTCAAGGCCTCCGCGCAGAGGGCATCCTCAGCTGCGCCAAATACTTTCCATTGAAGAATATCGAAGTGATCGATGATGACGGAGACCCCGGCCTTTTGTTGTATCACGACACACTTGTCTCAAGACCGTACCGCGCGTTATTCGAGAACGGCCTCAACGCCGTAATGCCCGACGCGAGTCCCCTTCCATTGTACTTTGGGAAGAAGCTTCAGGATCCTGGAAAAAGCATATCACCGGAGAGCGTTGCACGTCTTGAAGCCGGGGATCTGGTGCGCGCCCCCCTCTGGTTTAAAGGCATCGTCATGATTGACCTGCGGCTGATGGAGCACAGCGGGGACCTGCTCCCCGGAGACGCCGGATTGTTTGCGTTTCGCGCTGGAGCGGATATGATGATCTCGGATGACCACCCGGACGATGCCATCCGCAAAATTCGAAAGCTGATACACTCGGAGAAAGCCTTCGCCGACCGTCTTGACGAGAAAGTAAGACGGGTGCTCGCGCTGAAATACGACGCGGGGCTTTCGTCGCCACAACAAATCGATACGGAGTACCTGAGCCACCGGCTACTCCAGCCCGAGAGCAAAGTATTGAGAATGCGTGCACTAAGAAAAAGCGTAACCGTTGTCCGGAATGACGCAGGGGTGCTCCCGATTTCGATCATCGAGAATAAAACCTTTGCCTGTCTTATTGCCGGAGATTCCACATCGCGCGCTGACATCTTTCATCGCAGTGTGCGGAAATATGTTCAGGCCGAGCGCATCGATATCAGCGCAGGCATCCAACAGACAAGCCCCCTTCGACACGATGTAGTGATCGTCGCGATCTTTCCCGGCACATCCGGTGCGGCATTGCAAAACCTGATGGGAGCGCTTCAGGAAATCGGGCCACATCAACACGTGATTGTTGCAGATTTCGGTTGCGCAACCTTCGAGCAATATGCACCAAGGTTCTCTTCTCTGATCGCGGCCTATACCGACGATCCTGATCTGGCGGGCATCGTCCCGCAGGTAATCTTCGGCGCCACGCCGGGCCGCGGTGTACTTCCGATCGCCTATGCCGGAATGAAGTCGGGGACATCGGTTCGAACTGATGACTTACGGCGCCTCGAATATTCATTCCCGGAAGATGCTGGCGTAGACGGGGCAACCCTGGGGCGCATCGAACAGATCGCCCGGGAAGCGATCTCTTCAGGATCCACGCCGGGTTGTTACGTATTGGTGGCAAAAGGAGGTAAGGTAATTTACGACCAGGCTTTTGGCCACCTTACCTATGATCGCACCACCCCGGTGAGTGACGAGACTATCTACGACCTCGCGTCGTTGACGAAAGTAGCCGCAACATTGCAGGCGGTTATGTTCCTGCACGAACACGGCATCATCGACATTCACAAAAAACTATCCGTCTACCTGCCAGAACTAAAGGGTACTAACAAGAAAGATATTACGATAGCGGACATTCTTGCACACCAGGCAGGACTCGCACCCTTCGTTCCGCTGTGGCCTTTGACAGTTGAGGGGCCTGCTCCCAAACCCTTTTACTACAGCTCGCAACAGAACGTGAGCTACCCGCTGCAAATAGCTCCTTCCCTTTTTGGATCTCCTATCTTGCGGGATAGCGTATGGTCGTGGATCGCCCATTCCAAAATGATGGACAAACCCGTTCGAACACCGTATCAATATCGATATAGCGATCTCGGTTTCATGATGCTGAAGCACCTCGCTGAGCGTACGTTGAATCAACCCATGGAGGATTTTCTGCGCCAGAACTTCTATGACCCGCTCGGCGCCAACAGCCTCGGCTACACCCCACTTGACCGCTTTCCTGCCAACATGATCGCACCCACCGAACTCGACACCCTTTTTCGCGGTGGCCTCCTCATTGGAACTGTTCACGACGAGCGCGCTGCCATGCTCGGTGGGGTCAGCGGACATGCGGGGTTGTTTGGCACTGCCAATGATCTTTCCAAATTAGGGCAAATGCTACTGGAGAAGGGGTCTTATGGTGGATTGCGCTACTACAAGCCCGAGACCGTTGAACTATTTACCGCGAAGTATTATGAATCCAGCCGGCGCGGCCTCGGGTGGGACAAACCCGTACAGAACGAATGGAAAAGCCCAACTTCACTTTTTGTATCCCCCTTAACGTTTGGGCACACAGGTTTTACCGGTACCTGTCTGTGGGTAGACCCCACGTTTGATCTTGTATATATTTTTCTTTCGAACCGGGTATTTCCTGACCGAAGCGACAAACTAATTCAGGCGAATATCCGTTCTCGGATTCAGGACGTCATATATGAGGCTATTTTCAACTTTTGCAAAACAAACGAAAGTGTGACCTTTGAGTAAGGGCATGCCATGGCGTCCGGGAGCCAACATCAGGCCCATTAAACAAAAAATACTGTGAACCAGATCAAGATAGGGATCGTCTGCTATCCCACCTTCGGCGGAAGCGGGGTAGTAGCCACCGAGTTAGGAAAAGGGCTAGCCCAGGAAGGACACCAGGTCCATTTCATAACCTACTCACAGCCTTCCCGGCTAGACTTCCTGAATGAGAACCTCTATTACCATGAGGTAAACACGCGTTCTTATCCGTTGTTCGAGTACGCCCCATATGAACTGGCCCTGGCCAGCAAGATGGTCAGCGTTGTTAAGAACGAACACCTGGATCTACTCCACGTTCACTATGCGATCCCCCACGCGTCCGCGGCCTACATGGCCAAACAGATCCTGAAAGCAGAAGGAATCGTGATCCCCGTTGTCACTACATTACACGGCACGGACATCACGCTGGTGGGTAAGGATCCGACTTATGAACCCGTCGTGACGTTCAGTATCAACCAGTCCGACGGCGTGACCGCGGTTTCGGAACACCTCCGAAAGGAGACCTTCTCTTCGTTCAAGATCACCCGGGAAATTGAAGTCATCCCGAACTTCATTGATCTCGAAAAGTTCAAGAAACAAAAGAAGGATCATTTCAAGAAGGCGATTTGCCCAAATGGGGAATCGCTGATTGTCCACACCTCTAATTTCCGTGAAGTGAAGCGCGTTCTTGACGTGGTCCGAATATTTAATAATATAGTAAAGGAGATCCCCGCAAAACTGCTGATGATCGGCGACGGACCCGATAGGGATGATGCGGAAAATCTTTGCCGGGAACTCAAGATTGCCGAAGACGTGCGTTTCCTGGGAAAACTGGAAGCGGTGGAGG
>JBIQJZ010000184.1:0-7583 GCA_044507115.1 Flammeovirgaceae bacterium
CAAATCAGGATTCTTCTCAAGCGCGTTGCCGACTACAATCATATCGGCTCCTGCCTCGAGCGCAGCGATGGCTTTCTGTGCCGAGTTAATCCCTCCACCAACGATCAGCGGGACCGTAATTGACTTGCGTACGGAGGCAATCATGCGTGGTGTGATCTCTTTTTCCGCACCACTTCCCGCGTCGATGTAAATCGCTTGTAATCCCAGCATCTGACCCGCGAGCGCCGTACTTGCGGCGAGCGAATATTTGTCGTCCGGGATCGGCATCGTGTTGCTGATGTACGCAACAGAAGTAATACGACCGGAGTTGATCAGCATATAGCCCGTCGGGATCACCTCGAGACGAGTGTTGCGCAGAATCGGTGCTGCAACTACGTGCTGACCGATAAGCAGCTCAGGATTTCGTCCTGATATTAATGAAAGAAACAGAAGCGCATCTGCCGAGGCATCAACCTGAATGGAATGCCCAGGAAACAAAACTACCGGGATCGTAACATTCTCCTTGATCTTGCGAACTACATCGGAGAGGTTGGTGCCGGTGATCAGGCTTCCTCCAACAAAAAAATAGTCGACACAATTCTCGCTCGCGAGGTTGATCAGATGCTGCAGCCTCGAAGGATCTTCCACCTTGTCGGGGTCGACAAGGACGGCAATTGACTTCTTGTTGTCCCGATGTTTTTCCTGTAAAGTCTTAAGGATGGTCATGCTCATTAACGTTCTTACCTGTCTGCGCCTGAAGGAATTCAACCAGTTTGTCTCGCGCGATGGAAAGTAATATTCCGGTCGCCTGTGCGACAAGGACACCCGCAATCTGGGAAATCACCCCGGCTTCGCGGTGCTTCTCCGTTTCATCTGTGGAATCGTTGGCATCATCCCGCTCCGCTTTTCTGGATCTTGATTTTTGCTTCCGCGATCCGGCGAAGCTGGTGACAAGCAGGTAAGTGAGTGCAAGAGATCCGCCAATGATAAGCGCGTTTGTGAGGATTTTCTCCGACCGTGCGGAAATGGCCTTTATCTCATCTTCCAGCAACTCGCGATGGTGTGCAGATCGCAGCAGCAGCTCGCCCTTTTCAGGATTGTCTGTTTCTAGGTTCATAACGTTATTGTTTCTTCCTGAACATCACCAGGAACGCACTTTCAAGACGCGAAATAACCCGTGCACGTGCAAGCAGCAGGACCAGTCCGGCAATAAAATAAACTCCACTCACGATCATAAAGCCGGCCACCGCTCCCAGCCGTTCAGCAATGAGGAGGGCGATTCCGATACTCACAAATACCACGAAGAGAAACGAAACAAAGCTGATCATCAGCCAGGCAGCAGCTTTCGCCAGTCCTTTCGCGACATCTTCTTTGACTTCGATCTTGAGTAGTTCGACGCGGGTTTCGACAAAACCCGTCAGGTTCTCAATCAGACTGTCAAGCTTGAAAAACCTGGATAAAGTATCTTTTAGCATAAGCGCGAGTCCCTATTGCAATATAGACAGAAGATTTCAACCCCTGTGATCCTTATCCCTTGCAATCTCGGATTTTCCGTCAGCGCAGCTCAGCGAGCGCCATCCAGGCCATCAACCCGGGACCGATCCGAAGGGCATCCTCATCAATATCAAACGTGGGCGTATGCACGTACGACGTTATTGCCTTCGAGGGATTGCTCGTTCCCAGGCGGTAGAACGAGGCGGGGATTACCTGCGAGTAATAAGAAAAGTCTTCAGCCCCGAGTGTTATGTCCAGGTCGACGACATTGTCGGAACCGACGTAATCTTCGGCAGCGCGGCGTATGCGGCGCGTGAGTTCGGGATTGTTTTCCAGGTAGGGATATCCTTTCGAGATCACAACTTCGCATTTCCCGCCCATCCCTTCTGCAATGGACTCGGCCATCTTGACAATCTTTTTCAACGCGGTTGCCCGCCACTCCTCATTCATTGCGCGAAATGTGCCAGCGATATTTACCTCCTCCGGAATAATGTTTGTCGCACCCTTTCCGACAATATTTCCAAACGACAGGACAGTCGGTTGCTTAGGGCTGGCACTTCGGCTGACAACTTGCTGAAGGGCGACAATGATATGGGAAGCTATAAGGATCGGATCCACCGCGAGGTCAGGTGCTGCCGCATGCCCCCCTTTACCGACCACCCGGAGATAAAGTTCATCACAGCTTGCCATATACATACCTTCTCGAAAACCGATCTTACCAACCGGTAGAAGAGGAAAGACATGCTGGCCGATGATGCCAGAGGGCCTCGGGTTTTCCAGGGCGCCATCGCGTATCATATATGACGCACCACCGGGGGTTTTCTCCTCCCCGGGCTGGAACAGCAAGCGAATTGTTCCACCAAAGCTATCTTTTATCGTGTTAAGGATCCTCGCCGTCCCCATTAGCGACGCCGTGTGAGCGTCGTGGCCGCAGGCATGCATCACGCCCGGCACGTTGGACTTGTACGGCTTCTCATTAGCCTCGTTGATAGGAAGCGCGTCCATATCTGCCCGAAGTGCGATCATCCGGTCACCGGGGAGATTCCCTTTGATCTCTGCGATAAGACCAGTTGTCGCAACGCCTTCCTTCACTGGAATTCCGAAAGACTTCAGCTTTTCCGACACAAACCGGACGGTATTATGTTCCTGATAAGACAGTTCGGGGTTCGCGTGCAGATGTCGCCGCGACTCGATCACTTCGTCACTATACTGTTCAGAAAGTGACTTGATCTTTTCCAATAACTCCATTTCCTGCGATTGAACGCTAAAATTAACGAAAGTTTAGGAAACGCAGGTACGATTGCTACTGGATCTCAATCCGGTCGGGAATGACAATCGCATTCGGGAAATATCGTCTTACTGCGAGGTAATCCTTCTGTGCCTCGAGCCGAGACAAATACTTGCCAGTGCGCACCCGGAAGTTCGGCTGGCGATACTGCACATCAGACTCGAGTTCAGGTAGTGATTGCGTCATTTTCTTCTTGACTTCCAGTGCATCCTCGCGGCGAATACCGGAGTAGACCTGGATGGTGTAGCCATCAACGAAAGCTCTTCTGATATTCTCGGCGTAGATGCTGTCAAGTATCATATCCACCTGCTCCGTGACAGCATATCGCGGCTCGACATAGCGATCCGTGCGAATTCTCTCCGGCGCGCTCGCATGCGGTCTTACCGAATCTGCTTTCAGCTCAATCTCTGGCCGCCATACGGATAGATCTTCGGAGTACTTGCCCGTTCCGGTGGAAGTACTGGTGGCAAGCTTCGGTCCGCAACTGGAAAGAACCAGGGAACTAATCAATGCGAATATTAAATAGCGCATACTATTCGATTATGATACAACGGTTGTTTCGGATATCGTCCTCTACTTTCTTGTATTTAACGTCGCGCAGCACGCGCCCGTCCTGGTATTGAACGCTTACTTTGTCGTTTCGACCGGCAACTTTCTCCGACTTCACCGGCATCACCTTTTCCTGCGGTGGTCGGTTTGGCTGCGGTTGACCTCCACCGCCGCTGAGCAGGGAACGCGATTCCTCCTTTTGCTCGTTCAACCTCGCACGTCGCTGCGCTCGCGCCTCCTGAACCTGTTCCGGTTTTTGTGCGGGGATATCGGCCTTCATCAAGAACGAGATCGTGTCTTCGTTGACCTTGGCAATGAACCGCTTAAATAGTTCAAAACCTTCAAACTTGTATATCAGCAACGGATCCTTCTGCTCATAGACGGCATTCTGAACAGACTGTTTCAGGTCGTCCATTTCGCGCAAGTGCTCCTTCCATTGCTGATCGATGATCGCAAGCGTGATCATCTTCTCCATCGACTTGATCAGTTCGGCATTGTTCGTATGTACACATTTTTCGAGCGACGCCGCAACTCCAATTTGTTTCGTTCCGTCAGTGAATGGAACGAGAATGTTTTCGATCGTCGCACCGCGGGTGCTGTGAATTTCACGGACCACGGGCAGCGCCTTTTCAGCCACCATCCTATTCTTCTTGTGATAGTGATCGAGGGCAGTTTGGTACAGATCATTTGTCAACCCGGCTGCATCCGTGCCTTCAAACTTTTCCTTGGGAAGTTCATAATCGATCCCGAGCACACTAAGGGCGTTCAACCGGAGACTTTCGTAGTCGCTTGCATTCTTCGCATTGGTGACCATCTCTTCGCACGTGTCGAAAAGCATCGTCATTATGTCAAGCTCGAGTCGCTCACCGAACAGTGCATTTTTACGGCGCTTGTAGATAACTTCGCGCTGGCTATTCATCACGTTGTCATACTCAAGGAGGCGCTTTCTGATTCCAAAGTTGTTCTCCTCAACTTTCCGCTGCGCGCGTTCTATTGAACTCGTGACCATAGAGTGCTGGATCACCTCGCCCTCTTTCAGGCCAAGTCGGTCCATTATCCGCGCGATGCGTTCCGGCATAAACAATCGCATCAGGTTATCCTCGAGTGACACGAAGAACTGCGAGGTCCCGGGGTCTCCCTGGCGGCCTGAGCGTCCGCGCAACTGCCGGTCTACGCGCCGCGACTCATGACGTTCCGTTCCGACGATGGCAAGACCACCTGCCGCACGCGACTCCGGTGTTAGTTTGATGTCTGTTCCGCGACCCGCCATGTTCGTGGCAATCGTGACTGTTCCGGGCTTCCCAGCTTCCGCGACAACTTCCGCCTCACGCTGATGTTGTTTCGCGTTCAATACCTGGTGTTTAATCTTTCGGATCTGCAGCATCCGGCTCACCAACTCGGAGATTTCAACCGATGTCGTACCTACAAGTACCGGTCGACCTTCGCCGGTCAGCTTCACAATCTCGTCGATGACGGCGTTGAATTTCTCACGCATCGTCTTATAAACCAGATCGTCGAAGTCCTTACGCACAATAGGTTTGTTCGTTGGAATGACAACAACGTCGAGTTTGTAGATATCCCAAAGTTCACCAGCCTCCGTCTCCGCTGTTCCCGTCATGCCCGCCAGTTTGTGATACATCCGGAAATAATTCTGAAGCGTGATGGTCGCGTAGGTTTGCGTCGCATCTTCCACCTTGACGTTTTCTTTCGCTTCAATGGCTTGGTGCAACCCGTCGGAGTAGCGCCTGCCCTCCATCACCCTACCGGTCTGTTCGTCGACAATTTTCACCTTGCCATCAACAATGATATACTCGGTGTCCTTCTCGAATAGTGTATATGCTTTCAGGAGCTGATTGACGCTGTGGATGCGTTGAGACTTAACCTGATAATCACGGATAAGCTCCTCCTTTTTTTGGAATCGCTCGTTGTCCTCTAAAGATGCGTCGTTCTCAAGCCGGGAGATTTCGGTACCAATCTCGGGCATGATAAAAAAGCTTGGATCTTCTCCTTCGCCAGTGATTAGATCAATGCCCTTCTCGGTGAGTTCAACGCTGTGGTCTTTCTCGTCGATGACAAAGAACAGCGGTTTGTCCGCCTCGGGCATGTTGCGTTTGTTGTCCTGAAGAAAGTAGTTTTCCGTGCGCTGCATGATCGCTCTCATGCCGGGCTCACTCAGGTACTTGATCAAAGGCTTGTGTTTCGGCATGGCACGGTGTGCACGGAAGAGGTTAAGACCACCTTCTTTCTCGTCACCTTCCGCAATCAGTTTCCGCGCATTGTTCAAGAACTCGTTCACCATCTTCTTCTGGGCCTCTACGAGTTTGAAAATACGCGGCTTCAGGTCGTAGAATTCATGTTCATCTCCTTTCGGAATCGGGCCCGATATGATAAGTGGCGTGCGCGCCTCGTCGATCAGAACAGAGTCAACCTCATCGACCATTGCGAAGTGATGTTTTCGCTGCACGAGTTCGAGCGGGTCGCGGGCCATATTGTCGCGCAGGTAATCGAAGCCAAACTCATTATTTGTACCGTACGTAATATCCGCCTGATACGCATTTCTTCTGGCTTCCGAATTCGGTTCATGCTTATCGATACAATCAACCGACAGTCCGTGGAACATGTATATCGGTCCCATCCACTCGCTATCGCGCGTAGCGAGGTAGTTGTTAACAGTGACAACGTGCACGCTGCGACGTGCCAAGGCATTCAAGAACGCTGGTAGGGTCGCTACAAGCGTTTTTCCCTCACCTGTGGCCATCTCCGCCACCTTGCCTTCGTGGAGCACCACACCACCGATTAGCTGAACCTCGTAGTGCACCATGTCCCAGGTGATCATGTTGCCCGCAGCCATCCACTGGTTGTACCAGTGCGCCTTGTCACCGACAATCTTTACGTTCTCGTGCAAGCCGGCGAACTTCCGATCCTGCTCGGTCGCTGTTACTTCCAAGTAGGTGTTTTCCTTAAAGCGCCGGGCAGTCTCCCGCACGATGGCGAATGTGCGCGGCAAAACCTTCGAAAGGATTTTTTCCAGTTCCTTGTCGCGGTGAAGTTCAAGTTTGTCAATCTCAGCAAAGACACCTTCCTTCTCGTTTATATCGAGTTCCGGATTGTCTGCAATTTTTTGGTGAAGCGCCGCTAGTTTGTCGTCGATTTCTTTCAGGCCGGCATTGATGGTGTTCTGGATGTTGACCGTTTCGTTCCTCAAATCATCGTTGGAGATCGACTTCAATTCCTCGCCGTCCTTCATGGCCTGATCGACCTGAGGCATTATCCGCTTAATATCCCTGACAGATTTATTTCCAAAGATTTTCGAGATGAGCTTTAACATGCGTGTCTATCGGTTCAAATTCCCTGTTCAAAGGGGAGATAAGGTGGAAAATTCCAAACGGCCCAAAGTTAATTCCTTTGCGGGTCACCCCCAACCCTGCCCGAAAAGGATCGCCAGGTCTTTAAGCAGGTTTTCTGGATGTCAATTATAGTTCCAGATCTCCTTCGAATACCAATTTGGCAGGGCCGATGAGATAAATGTCGTGAAAGGCAGCCGGCGATTCAGATGCAGGTCCGGACAAGTCGGCAGGTGCGGGGTGTACGTCTGCGGTAAACTCAACCTGCAGATCACCACCTTTCGTGCGAATTGAAACAGGGGAGGTATAACCGCGCAGCGACGCCGCCAGCGCCGCGGCAGTGACGCCTGTGCCACAACTAAGTGTTTCGTCCTCGACGCCTCGTTCGTATGTTCTGACAAAAATGGCGTTTCCATCGCGGAGTTCTACAAAATTGACGTTGGTGCCACCTGGAGCAAAGTCGCTGCTGTACCTGATGGCACGTCCTTCCGCAACTGCCGGGTGGCGCTCCACGGCCGGAACAAATCTCACGAAATGGGGCGATCCAGTGTCAATGAAAAGGTCTTCGCCATAATGCCTGATAGCGGTGACGTCGTTCATCTTCAACCGCACTACTCCGTCACGACCGATCTCGGCCTCATGCATTCCATCAAAGGCCTCAAAGCTGGCCCTGCCGTTCACCATACCCAGTGAAGCTGCCAGATTTACAGCCGCACGGCTACCGTTTCCGCAGAGGCTCTGGGAACCGTCGCTGTTAAAGTACTTGAGATTGAAATGAGCCTGCGGGTGGCGCTCGACCAGCATTAATCCGTCGGCCCCAACGCCGAACCTGCGGTCGCAGATGGCTGTGATTTGCTCGGGAGTAAGATTATGTAGTCCCCCCCCCCCGATTGTCAATCAACACAAAATCATTGCCAGTCGCCTGATAT
>JBIQJZ010000185.1:0-7502 GCA_044507115.1 Flammeovirgaceae bacterium
ATTGGTAAGGCCGTTGCTATTGAGCTGGCATTGCTGGGGGCGGATGTGACGTTGATGGCACGCGATGAGACTGCGCTGCGCCGCACCGTTGACGAACTTCCGATCAAGGAAGGGCAGCGCCATGAGTATCGGGTGGCGGATTTCAACAAGCCCGAGTCGGTCAGGTCAGCGATAGCGGCGCGCATTACCGCGGATGTCGCGCATATACTCGTCAATAACACTGGAGGCCCCCCGGCAGGAAGTGCGATTGATGCATCGCCGCAGGAATTTCTAGACGCATTCTCCGCGCACCTGGTCTGCAATCAGATACTTACTCAGGCTGTCATCGCAGGCATGAAACAGGCCGGCTATGGAAGGATCATCAACATAATCTCAACGTCCGTGAAAGCGCCGATCCCGGGTTTGGGTGTTTCGAACACTATTCGCGGTGCAGTAGCCAATTGGGCAAAAACACTTTCACTCGAACTTGCGCCATTTGGTATTACCGTCAACAATGTCTTGCCAGGTGCGACGATGACCGACAGACTGGTAGAGCTCAATCGTGAGAAAGCTGAAAAAAGCGGCAAGACATTTGATGAGCTTCTCGAAGCGATGAAGAATCAGATCCCGGTAGGAAGACTCGCATCACCACATGAGGTTGCCGCCGCGGCAGCGTTCCTCGCGTCACCTGCAGCGGGATATATAAATGGAATTAACGTTCCGGTGGATGGCGGAAGGACTGGAAGTTTGTAGATTGCAACGAATTATGATCTTGATTGTACTACTCGTTTTGCTAAGTCTTACAACGCAAGGACAACCTCCGGTAATTCTTCACGAGACTTTCGATGACAATCGGTACGGTTGGTTCGAGGGGCAGAACAAAGACTACAAAGTTGCGCTCGAAAACGGCAAATATGTAATTGATGCACCTGAGGGGGGTTGGATGTCGTATCTCGCACCCTACATCGAAACGGACAAGGACTTCTCTCTTGAAGCGACTTTCACCCAGGTCGATGGAAATGATGACAATGGAATGGGATTTCTCTGGGGATTCGACGGCGACGAGGGTGTAAACACGTTTACATTTACCACCAGTGGATACTACCGCATATCCTGCTCGGATGAACGATTGGGTGTCTCGGATGAGTGGCGCAGGACGCACCTTGTCAAACCGATGGGAGGAGACAACAAGCTGAAGATCGAACAGATCAATAAATCGCTGAACTTCTATCTCAACGGTCACAAGGTGATGACCACACGACCGTTCCCCTGGCACGGAAAGTACGTGGGTTTTGCCACTTATACGCGGATGAAGTTGTTGATTGACGACTACATCTTTCGGCATGACATCAAGATCAATCTTCCGCGGCACGCAACAACTGTTGCCAGGCGTGAAAACCTCGGGCCGGGGGTTAACTCACGCTACGATGAGGTAAGCCCCAAGATTTCATCTGATGGAAGGACGCTCTATTTTGGTCGCAAGCACAGTCCGGAGAATGTAGGAGGTGTTAAAGACCGCGAAGATATCTGGGAGTCGCGGACACGCGATGGCGTTACATGGGGGCGCAGTGTGAATCTCGGTCCACCGATCAATACACCTACGACGAACAACCTTGTCTCTGTCAGCACAGACAACAACAGTTTTCTTTTTCACGTCAACGACGGATTCGCGTTCCGCCATCGCACCGCCACGGGATGGTCCCCACTAGAAGATCTTGGTATCCGATTCAAGAACGAATCCGACTACCTAGAAGGCAGCCTTTCTTCGGACGGCAAAGCCATTGTCTTTGTCGCGAAGATGAAATCCAATGCGTACTACCGACCGGGAGAGAAGGAACGCGATATCTATGTGTGTGTAAAACGAGCAGATGGATCATGGAGCCCTCCCATTCATACCGGGCGCGTGATCAATTCTCCAGGGGACGAGTATTCACCATTCCTCTCGGCGGACAATCGCACCTTGTACTTTGCGTCTAATGGTCGACCCGGGTACGGGGACGTCGATATTTTTATGTCGCGGCGACTAAGCGATGGATGGAATCGTTGGTCGGAGCCGGTTAACCTCGGGCTAGGGATAAATACTGTTGGATTCGATGCATACTATACGATACCCGCGTCTAGTGACTACGGTTACATGGTGAGCAATATCAATAGCCGTGGACTTACGGATATTATTCGATTCAGACTTCCGGAAGAGGTGAAGCCCGACCCGGTGGTTCTGGTCGAAGGAAAGGTGCTGAATGCCAGAACGCAGCGACCACTAGAAGCGGTCATTCGTTTCGACGATCTCCGAACAGGTAGCGAAGTCGGGGAGGCCCGTTCGGATCCGCGCTCCGGAGACTACCGGATTGTATTGACGTCGGGTAAGAACTATGGGTATCACGCCGCGGCACCGGGCTATCTTTCTGTCAGCGAGAATCTCGAGCTAGGCAATCTTGCAGAGTACGGCGAGATGCGAAAAGACTTACTACTGGTTCCGATCGAGATCGGCGAATCTATCCAGTTGAAAAATGTGTTCTTTGCCCAAAGCAAAGCCGTGCTCCTGCCCGAGTCGTACCCGGAACTCGACAGGCTCGTGCGCATCATGCAGGATAACAAAACGCTGGAGATTCAACTCGAGGGTCACACCGATGGAAGGGGAGATCCTGTCGCGAATCTCGAATTGTCGGAGATGCGTGTGAATGCCGTAAAGGAATACCTCGTCTCCAAGGGCGTGGCGGAGCGCAGAATTGTCGGAAAGGGTTTCGGTGGTACGAAACCCAAATTTGCCAACGACAGCGAAGAGAACCGACGACTCAACCGTCGCGTCGAATTCAAGATCACCCGAAAATAGCGCAGCGCGCGGAGGTGAATGGAGTTCTTCGATATAGACAACATTTTTTTTACCGTCCTCAGCTATCCGATGAGCTACCTCGAGTTCTTCGGAACGGTTGCGGGGGCGATAGCTGTGTGGTTGTCGGCGAGGGCAAATGTCCTGGGCTGGCCGATTGGCATTATCAACGTCGTCCTGTTTTTTTTCCTCTTTTATCAGGTACGGTTATACCCGGACATGTTGCTTCAAAGCTTCTTTTTCGTGACGAACCTGATGGGCTGGTGGCGATGGACGCACCCGCAAAGCCATGAAGCCGATCGCAAGCGCGAGCTGCGGGTCAGTTATATGAGGCGCGGACAAATTCTTTGGGTGACGCTCGCGGGACTTATCGGAACCTTGCTTCTCGGTACGTTTGCGGATCGTATCCACTTGATCTTTCCATCAGTCTTCCCGGAGCCTAGTGCATTCCCTTATCTCGACTCGTTCGTGACCGTCATGAGCGTGGTTACAACGTTCCTGATGATTCAGAAGAAGGTTGAAGCCTGGATCTTCTGGATTATTATCGATGTGCTCGCGACGTGTCTCTACTTTGCAAAGGACATTCGCTTCGTTGCGCTGGAGTATGCAGTGTTCTGCTTTATCGCAGCCTTTGGATTGTGGAACTGGGTGCGCGAATACAAATCGTATTCAACTTCGGAGTGAGTTTCCTCACTCCGAAGCGAACGATCTAGGATGTAGCGACGGCCGCTTTTGATCTTTTTCCGACACGGTATCCTCTGGCGCCATAGTATAGGATATACACGTAGCAGGGTACAGTAACCCAGTACGCAACCTGACGGTTAGTTTCATCAGCAACAGCACCGTAGACCAACGGTAGAAGGGCTCCGCCGACGATACCCATGATCAGAAGTGCCGAACCGATCTTGGTAAAACGACCGAGTCCATCGAGCGCGAGAGGCCAGATTGCAGGCCACATCAATGCGTGAGCCAGGCTCAAGAGGACGATGAATCCAATGGATACCCATCCAGTGGTGACGAGTGCGGCGAGTGCGAAGACAAAGCCCATCGCAGCGCAAATGATAAGTGCCATCCGCTGTGACAGATATTTCGGAATCAGTGCAATCCCAAGGACATATCCGACAGTCAGGGCGATCAAACTATAGATGCTGAATTTGCCGGCCGTGTTGAGGTCAAATCCCTGGTATTGGCCGTACAATCCGATTGCGTCAATAGCAATAACTTCGACACCGACGTACACAAAAATACAGAGAACGCCGAGCATGAGGTGAGGAATCTGGAAGACAGATTGTTTGCTAGCCGTGGCGTCTTGTCCGCTGGCGCCGTCTTCCTGCTCCGGATCAATCTCCGGCAAGTGTGCCTTTAGGATCATCAGCGCGAGACCCGCGAGGACGATCGCCATCACGATGTACGGTACGATAACCCGTGATGCAAGCTGATCAAGTTCCGCTTCCAATGCGGCGCCGCTAAGACCGGCAATCTTTGTCGGAAGTGTGTCTGCATCGCTGAACAACAGTTCGACGAGAATAAAGATACCAATCATACCCGCGATCTTATTGCAGATACCCATGATACTGATCCGCTTTGCCGCACTTTCGATGGGGCCCAAGACTGTTGCGTATGGGTTTGAAGCCGTCTGAAGCAGTGTAAGACCCGTTCCCTGAATGAACAGTCCCACCAGGAACAAGGGATAGGAGCGGACTTCGGCAGCCGGAATAAATACAAGTGAGCCGATGGCCATAACAAAAAGCCCAACGGACATCCCGCGTGTGAATCCAATCTTTTTCAGGATACCGGAGGACGGTATGGCCATTACAAAGTATGAGATGTAGAAAGCAAGAGTAACAAAGTAGGCCTGGAAGTCTGTCAGCTGGCAAGCTTGTTGAAGGAAAGGTATCAACACACTGTTCAGCCAGGTGACGAAGCCAAAGATGAAAAATAATGCGCCGATGATAATCATCGGGAACACGTACGACTTCTGATTTGAATTCATGAATGGGGTTACTGTTGGTTAATTACTATTGTCTTTCCGAAGTTGCCGAGTTTATAGAGACAAGTCCGGATAAACCTCTATTTTTGCGCTTCACTGGAAATACACTGTGCAAAATAGCCGCCTGCTGCTTATGTTCGCGCAAACACAGAAGGAAAAATAAATAAAAAGAGCATGGACTCACCAAAAAACGGACAAAATAAACTCACTTTACTTGTGTTGGCTGCGGGAATCGGAAGTCGGTACGGCGGGATTAAGCAAATCGATGGTTTCGGACCTAGCGGGGAGACGATTATGGACTATTCAATATACGATGCTATTCGCGCCGGATTCACAAAAGTCGTCTTTATTGTCCGGGAAGAAATACTGGAAGCTGTTCAGGAAAAGTTTGCCGCCAAGACGCAAGGGAAGATCGAAGTCGATTTTGTCATCCAGTCGCAAAATAAGTTTGTCCCGGAACAGTATCAGAACTCCGCTCGTGTCAAGCCGTGGGGAACAGGGCACGCAATTCTTTGCGCCCGGCACAGGATTCACGAACCTTTCGTCGTGATCAACGCCGACGACTTCTATGGGCAGGATGCGTTCCGGTCGATTGCCGAGTTTTTTGCGTCGGATTCTTCGGATTCTCATGCCATGGTTGGATACACGTTGAAGAACGTACTTTCCGAACACGGCAGTGTGTCTCGCGGTGTGGGCGAAACGGATGACCAGGGATTTCTCACGTCAATTGTTGAGCGAACCACGATCGTCGTGGAGAATGGAAAGATCATTTCGAAAGAAAAACAAGGCGACGTCGAGCTAAGTCCGGAGGCGCCGACTTCAATGAACTTCTGGGGATTTCGTCCCGCCGTATTCGACCTTGCGGCGGAAATGTTCGATGAGTTTGTCAAAGACAATTATGAAAATATTAAAGCGGAGTTCTACATCCCGCTTATTGTGAACGATATGATTCGCGAGGACAAAGGCAAGGTAAAGGTTTTGGGCGGCGGCCGGACCTGGTTTGGCGTAACCTACCGCGAGGACAAAGAGGTGGTCTCTCAAAAGATCAAAGAACTTGTTTCCAAAGGAGAATATCCCGTAAAACTTTGGTAGATTCGTTTGCCCGAATTCCGGATATTTCCGGTAACACCACACCAAAACTAAATTTTGTCTTATGAAGGTAGTATCTCTTGCACTTGTTTCATTATTGACTGCCGGAATGTGCGGCGGATTGTCCGTGGCGTTCGCACAGACTAAGGCAGCGAGCGTAGTCGGAGCCTGGGAAACCGGAACACCTGGGAATCGCAGCACTATGATATGTTCCGACAAGCACTTTTCCGTTGCTGTGTATGATGTTACGAACAAGAAGTTTATCGGCACGTACGGAGGCTCCTACAGCGTACAGGGTGAGCGTTACTACGCGCGTGTGGAGTTTCACACACTGAATCCGGAAGCTGTTGGAAGCGATGTTAACGGAAGTATCAAGATGCGCAATGGCATGCTCCAGATTGAAGCTGATGGAGGATATGACGAGTGGAAACGCGTTGACGACGGCACTCCGGGTAAACTCGCCGGTGCGTGGTTGATCACAGGTCGCGTAGTAGACGGAAAATCGTCGACCATTACACCTGGCGCCCGGCGGACAATGAAAATTCTTTCGGGAACACGATTCCAGTGGATCGCTTATAATGCTCAGACAGGTGAATTTTCCGGGACGGGTGGAGGTACCTACACCACGCGGGACGGTAAGTACACTGAGAATATTGAGTTCTTTTCACGGGATAACTCACGGGTTGGCGCAAGCCTTCAGTTTGATTTTTCTCTTGAGAACGGAGCGTGGCGACACAAGGGCCTCAGCAGCAAAGGTGATCCGATAGACGAGGTATGGACAAAGCGGGAAAAAATCGGACTTTGACGGATATTTCAGACCGGACTAATTTTATAAAAGCCACAGCCCGACAGCTGGGCTTTTCTTTTTGTGGCATATCGCGTGCGCAGTTTCTCGACGAAGAGGCGGCCCGGCTAGATGAATGGCTCAAAAGGGGCTATCACGGATCTATGTCGTACATGGAAAATCACTACGACAAGCGACTCGATCCATCGTTGCTGGTTCCAGGTGCAAAATCAGTTGTGAGTTTGCTCTACAATTACTTTCCTCCGAATGATCTTCCGTCACAGGAGTACAAGATCGCGCGTTACGCTTACGGAGAAGACTACCATTTCGTCATCAAAGAAAAGCTGAGGACGTTCATGGAAGAAATCCGCACTGCTATCGGCGATGTGGGTGGGCGCGTGTTTGTTGACTCTGCTCCCGTAATGGAACGAGCGTGGGCAAAGAGAAGTGGGTTAGGTTGGATCGGGAAGAATAGTCTGCTATTGAATCGCGATTCGGGTAGCTTCTTCTTTCTCGCCGAACTGATCATCGACCTTGAACTCAACTTCGATGGCCCTGCCAAAGACTATTGTGGAACTTGCACAGCATGCATGGACGCCTGTCCTACGGATGCCATTCCGGAGCCGTATGTCGTCGATGGAAGCAGGTGTATCAGTTACTTTACGATTGAGTTGAAAGAGGAAATACCCGCAGACATGAAAGGGAAGTTTGGGCAGTGGATCTTCGGATGCGACATCTGTCAGGAGGTGTGTCTCTGGAATCGCTTCGCCCAGCCTCACGAAGAACCCCGCTTTAGCCCGTCACCTGAAGTAGCGCAGATGACAGGCAAT
>JBIQJZ010000186.1:0-551 GCA_044507115.1 Flammeovirgaceae bacterium
GTACTCGATCAACGTGATTCGCGTGATCTGCTTCGTTCGCGCACCGAGTGTTCGGAGCAGAACGTCTTCCTTTATGCGCAGGAATTTACTGTTCGTAACTGCACCAGCGAGAACAATCAAACCGGTAACGATGCTAAAAAGGGCGAGAAACCGAATGATCCACCCGAGTTTGTCAAACATCTCGTTGACAGTAGCCAGGATCAGGCGCAGGTCGAGCAACGATACGTTCGGAAATTGCATAACCATTGCCTGTTGGAATTTGTTTGCCAGGGCAGGCTCGTCGATACGCGTAGCGGTGACCCAGATCTGGGGCGCATGTTCAAGCACGCCGGAAGGAAATACAAAAATAAAGTTTGGGGGATCTTTCGGCCAGTCGACTTCGCGAACGCCGCCGACAAAGGCCTTCACAGGAACCCCTTGTACGTCGAACACCAGCGAATCGCCTATCTTGATATCCAGGTCGTCGAGCATCCCTTCAGATATTGTCACCCACACGGAGTCGCGGGATGTTCGCTTGTGCTGCAAGTCGCCTTCTATCAACGTTTCAGAGT
>JBIQJZ010000186.1:561-7499 GCA_044507115.1 Flammeovirgaceae bacterium
GACGGATAGCCCAGTTGGAAACATTGTCGGTTGTGTCGTTTTGCAACGCTTCGGCCGGACGACCACGCAATTCGCTGATCCGACAAGTCACAATCGGCGTAACCTGGTTGACTTTGAGACTGTGTTCCTCCATCAACTGAATCACGCCATCCTTTTGGGAAGGCTGAATATCAAACATAATGGTATTCGACTGGTTCTCCTGACCGGTAAATTCCACCTGACTGAGCATACTTTGTTCGATGATATTCAATGTCGAAACAATAAAAGCGCCGAGGCCGATCGATACCATCAGCACACGCGTCTGATTGTTCGGGCGAAAGAGGCTTGATAAAGCGTGGCGCCAGAGGAATCCAGCTCCGTGTGGAAAGTATCTCTTGACCAGGAACAGGAGCACAAACGCCACGAGCGTCAGAAACGCGAGCGCAGTGAGCAAGCCGAGGAAGAACATGGTACCCGTAAACAGGCTGCGCGCCTGAATGGCGGCGAAGGTGATGGGAAATGCAGCAATCAGTAGAATCACCAGGATGCGCGATCGCGAAAAAATGCGCGGCGCATCGTAGTCAGAGCGAAGCACGGTTAACGGAGGCACAAACCGAACCGCCATCAGCGGTAGCATCGAAAATAATACCGACACCACAGCACCGACGGAAAGCCCAAGAAGTACCGACTTCCACGATACACTGAAGCTCATTTCAAAAGGAACGAGATTGCTGATGAACAGCGGTATCAGCTGCTGAATAGCGAGACCCAGCATCGAACCGACAACACTGCCGATCAGCCCGAGCACAAAAATCTGTATAAAGAAAATATTAAAGGCCTGCCAACCGCTTGAACCAATACATCGAAGCACGGCGACCTCCTCGCGTTTCTCGCGTGCATAAATGTGCACAGAACTCGCAACCCCCATACATCCAAGTATGACTGCGACAAAGGCCAGCAACGAGAAGAAGCGATAAATCGAATTAAAGCCACGGCCAAGACCGCGCTTCCGCTCGTCAACTGTGTCGTATGAATATCCGTGACTGCGAACAAGCGACCTGAACTGGTCGACGATTTGTGTGACACGCTCTTCTGACTCGATCTTGTAGTAGTATTTGTAATTTACCCGGCTGCCGAATTGTACGAGCCCTGTCGAATCAAGATCTTTTTGCGCGATGTAAACCGACGGCGTGAATGTAGACATGAGACCGCCACCTCCGGCGATACGCGTCACGACGCCCGCAACCCGGAAGACGCTGTTACCCAGGCGCAGCGAGTCGCCGGAACTCACCTCGTACTGGCTGGCCAGTGTTTCATCCAACATCGCGTAGCCACCTTGCTTTACCTTTTCGTAGGTATCGGCAGGTAGTGTTTCAATCTTTCCATAGAAGGGGAAGTCGCCTTCGAGCGCAACCAACCTGATCAATCTGGAGTTTTGGCTCTGGGGAAAAAAGACCATGGACGCCATATTCACCTCCGAGGCTTGCGGGACATCGAGGGAATCAAAGGCAGCCTGGATCTCGGCAGTGTAGGGCTTCTCACCTTCCAGCACGAGGTCCGCGCCAACAAGTTCGCGCGCATTCGACTCAATATCGCGCTGCAATGAAAAATTAAGCGAGTCCAGCGCTACGACCGCGGCGATCCCGGCGATCAGAGAAGCCACAAACAGGAAAAGTCGCGAAAAATTGTGTCGCGCATCCCGCCACGCCATTCGCCACACCCACCGATCCGTGAAGAGCGTCTTCGTCCGCCGCTTCAATCTGTTAACATATTCAATCACAGTACTCGTGTTACGACATTTACTGATCACTCACCGACCGTCGGCTGTGGACCGTCAGCGGTTGCACGACTTCCTCGGCGATTTTTCCCCCTTTCATCTTGAGAATGCGCTGAGTAAGCTGTGCGAGCTCGAGATTGTGTGTCACAAGTACCAGTGTCGTCCCCTGCTCCCGGTTCATGCCGAACAGCAGCTGCTTAACATGATCTGCATTCTCCTCGTCGAGATTCCCCGTGGGCTCATCCGCAAAAAGAATCCTCGGGTTCGTGATGAAAGCGCGCGCCATTGCTACCCGCTGTTGCTCGCCGCCCGACAATTGCATCGGATAATGATGCGTGCGACTACCTAGCCCGACACGGCCGAGTAATTCCCGGGCTTTTGACTCTACATTGCGCTCGCCGCGCAATTCAAGCGGCACCATAACGTTCTCAAGAGCAGTCAGTGTGGACAGGAGCTGAAAATTCTGGAATACAAACCCTACGTATTGGTTGCGAATATAGGCCCTATCGTCCTCGTTCATAGCGTTCAACTGAAATCCCATCAGTGAGATTCTACCAGAGGTGGGCGTATCCAAGCCCGCGCAAAGTCCCAGTAGTGTGGTTTTGCCGCTGCCCGAGGGTCCAATGATTGATAGCGATTGGCCCTGCTCCACGGAAAACGAGATATCATCCAAAACCGTTAGATCGTTCTCCGCTGAGCGGTAAGTTTTTGTTAATTTCTCTGCCTGAAGAACAACCTGTGACATGGTTTTTGCTTTGAAGCGGATGGAATAGTAAGCGCAATAAGCGAAAATTGTGCAGTTTACGTCAGAAGTCAAACGTAATTATTTACATGGTCGTAAAAAACGCTCTGATTATTGTGGTCGCATTGCTGATGCAAGCCTCATCAACTCCCAAAGTCATCCTTTTCTTCGGAGACAGTCTTACCGCCGGCTACGGATTGGCACCAGAACAAGCCTTCCCCGCGCTTGTGGAAAAACAGTGCGCTTCAGTCGGCAAACCCTGCAAAGCCATTAACGCGGGTCTCAGCGGTGAAACGTCAGCCGGCGGATTAACGCGCATCGACTGGGTTCTACGCCAGCGAATCGACATATTCGTGCTGGAACTCGGCGCGAACGATGGCCTCCGCGGTCTGCCCGTAGATCAGACCGAAAAAAACCTACAGGCGATAATCGATAAGGTCAAACTCAAATACCCGTCAGCAAAAATCGCGATCGCAGGGATGATGGTGCCTCCAAACATGGGCCCCGAGTACAGCGGCCAGTTTCAACGGATATTTCCTGCACTGGCAAAAAAGAACAACGCAACTTTGATCCCCTTCTTGCTCGATGGGGTAGCGGGTTTGGAAAAGCTCAATCTCGGCGATGGAATTCATCCGAATGCGGACGGTCACAAGATCGTGGCGCGAAATGTTTTCGACGCGATCAAAGGCCTGCTTTAATTCTCAGCGAATTCTAACACCAATGATATGATGCGAAATTGCTATCTGCTGTGCGCGCTACTTCTTACCCCCGTATGTATTTTCAGCCAGACCAAAGTGCCCGTCTTCGTATCCGGTGAGGACGGTCACCAGACCTACCGAATACCCTCGATTATCAGGCTCCCGAATGGTGACCTGCTCGCGATTGCCGAGGGGCGCGTGGATGGCACGGGTGATTTCGGCGACATCAACCTGGTCATGAAACGCAGTCGCGATGGAGGCAATTCATGGGGAGACCAAATCGTGCTGGTTGACAACGACCGTTTACAGGCGGGCAATCCCGCGCCCGTCGTGGATCTCCTGGATCCTGTATATCCCAACGGACGCATCTTCTTGTTTTACAACACAGGTAACAACCACGAAGGGGAAGTGCGCAAAGGGAATGGGATTCGCGAAGTTTGGTATATCACATCCGCAGACAACGGGACCACATGGTCGCAGCCCGTCAATATCACAACACAGGTCCACCGCCCGCAGCACCCGCACTTAAATCCAGAATACAACTTTCCCGATGATTGGCGAAGCTACGCGAACACGCCAGGACACGCTGTGCAGTTGACATCGGGACGTTACCGGGGCCGGATATTTGTTGCAGCCAACCATTCAGCCGGCGACCCCAAGGAACAATCAACCGACTATGCATCGCACGGCTTCTTCACCGATGATCATGGCAAGAGTTTTTCTCTTGGCGCAACGATTGCTGTTCCAGGCTCCAACGAAGCCACTGCCGCCCAACTCGGCGATGGGTTATTGATGATGAACATGCGCAACCAGCGCGGTGATATCAAGGCACGGATCGTCGCCATCAGCAGTGATGGTGGTGCCTCATGGGATACGACCTACTTTGACCACCAGCTTCCAGATCCGGTGTGCGAAGGCGCATTACTTGCTGTCGGCAAGCGAAACAAGATCCTGGCGTTCTGCAACGCAGCGGATACACGCAACCGCGACAATCTCACGCTGCGCATTAGCCGAGACGACGGCAAGACGTGGCCCACCGTGCGAGTAGTTGACAAAGCACCACCGGGCAACGAACGCGATTACACCGCGTACTCAGACATCGTCAGCCTTGGCCGACGCAAAGTCGGCGTGCTGTATGAGCAAGGAAGTTATTCGAAGATTCTCTTTTCGGCAATCCGGTACTGATCGAGACCCGCTATTCAAACCTCAACGATTCGATCGGATCAAGTTTGGATGCTTTGTGGGCAGGGTAATACCCCGAAAGAAGGCCGACCACGACACATACGACCATCCCCAGGATCATTTCCTCCCAGGGAACGACAAAGACATCAATCTGCATCAGGCTGGATAACAGGTTGCCGGTGAGTATCCCGAGGATGATGCCGGCAACCCCTCCGAGGAGGCAAACCACAATCGCTTCGACAACAAACTGCTGGCGAATGCGCATGCGTGTCGCACCCAGCGCTTTCCGCACACCAATCTCGCGCGTTCGTTCCGTGACTGATACCAACATGATATTCATCAGTGCGATTGAAGCACCAAGTAGTGTGATGAACCCTATTCCGAAGCCAGCAGCCCGCAAGCCCGACGTGATGCTCTCCAACCGTTGCCCCAGCGTCTCACTCTTCTCGAGCCTGAACGAATTCTCGCGACCCGCTTCATCACCACGTATCCTCCGCATCAGCGCTACCGCCTCTCCCATCGCGAAGTCGAGCTGAGCCGGATCACTGATCCCAACTGTCAGCCGGTACCACAAGCCACGGCCTTTGGCCAGTTGGTTCGCTTTCACAATCGGAATACATACCATGTTATCGAAATTGTTCTCAGCAAGCATTCCCTTTTCTTTGAGTTTGCCGATGACTTTGAACTTGGCTCCTAAGAATGTGATCTCCTCCCCGACCGGATTTGTGCCGGCGTCAAACAGTGCTGTGTATATCTTGTGCCCGATTACCGCCACCTGGGTCCCATACTGAATCTCAAGGGGGGAGAACGCGCGTCCATATTCAATATCCAGAGCGTTCAATGAGAAAAACTTATCGTTCGTCCCCGTTACCAGCGCATTTGGATTGGTCTTCTTCGAAAGGCGTTTTATTTCCGCAATACCGGAAACATTCGCGTTCAGCGAAATAGAACTTGGCACCTCGTACTGATTGATAAACCGGAAGGCCTCTCCCATCGTCAGACGGGGATACGATTTCTCCGTCACGCCCTGCACATTCGTTCCTCTATTCGTCCTAGAAGTCACCTCAAACGTGTTGACTCCGAGCGACGACAAACTCTCTTTCACGGAATGTTCGATGCCATCCACAGTAGTCAACATGCCGACCAGGGCTGTTATCCCGATAGCGACAATCAATGCTGTCAGAACCGAGCGCAACAGGTTGGCGCGTATCGAGCGCAAGCCCTCTTTCACATTCTCTAAAAGGTCCATAATTGGTTTAACCCCAAAAAGCGATGATCATGTATACGGAATACACTGAAAAACAGCGGTAATTTATCACAGTTTGGCGCTATTTTTTTTACAAATGAACCAAGAATGAGGTTTCCTGTTCGTAAATGACGCGGGGATCGGTAAATTTGCAAGTGAAACGTAATTATATCCGATGCGGTGGGCAGCAATCCTGTTTTTATTTCTTCTCAGCCATTTGGCTAGCGGAAACTCCATCCTCATTCCGATGGACGAAAAGCAAGCCAATCATTTGAAGGCTTATGGAATAGCGTATTGGATCTTGCGCAGTGAAACCGAAGTAGACTGGCTGCTCAACTACCGCGGGGGTAGTTTCATGGTACAACATCATCCGGCTATTCAGAACGAACTCGTAGTAAGAGGCGTTAGCTTTGAGGTGATCTCAGATGCCCAGGCGAACCAGATCCTCAACGAAATTGCGAGCCCCGCTGTCAACTACGACGTCATGAAGTTGGAGAAGTACCCGCGCATCGCGGTGTACTCGCCGAAATCGAATCAGCCCTGGGACGACGCCGTAACGCTTGTCCTCACCTATGCGGAAATACCGTACGACGTGGTATTCGACGATGAGATCATGGGAGGAGTCTTACCGAAGTACGATTGGCTCCACCTGCACCACGAGGACTTCACGGGTCAATACGGGAAATTCTACAGCCAGTTCAGCAACATGCCGTGGTATGTAGAACAGGTAAAAGAAGCCGAGGATCTCGCGCGCAAACACGGCTTCCACAAAGTATCTCAGTTGAAGCTCGCGGTCGCCAAAAAAATCAAGGAGTTTGTTACCGGCGGCGGATTTCTCTTTGCCATGTGTTCGGCGACGGACACTTATGATATCGCCCTGGCTGCGGAGGGCGTCGACATCTGCGAGCGAATGTTCGATGGCGATCCGGCTGACCCGCATGCGCAGGAAAAGCTGAACTATGACAACACGCTTGCTTTTACAGACTTCCGCCTCAAACGCGACCCGTATGAGTACGAGTTTTCCGACATCGACAACCAGATGAGTGAGCGTGGCATCCGACAAGACAACGACTATTTTTCGATCTTCGAGTTCTCTGCTAAATGGGATCCAATTCCGACCATGCTGACACAAAATCATACGCGTGTCATTCCGGGGTTCTTCGGCCAGACAACCGGCTTCAAGAAACACCTCATCAAACCCGATGTCGTTATCATGGGTGAGAATAAGACAATACGGGAAGCGAAGTACCTTCACGGCGTATTCGGAAAAGGATTCTGGACATTCTACGGGGGGCACGATCCGGAGGACTACCA
>JBIQJZ010000187.1:0-7498 GCA_044507115.1 Flammeovirgaceae bacterium
ACCGTGGTCACTGTACGACATCGGCAGGTATTTCTTACAGAACCGAAGAACTGCATTCTTCTCCGGGTCGATCTTCTCGTCGCCCTCGTCGAAGTAAATCCGGATCCCGGAATAAATCAGGAAGACGCCGAAGATGTAAAGAATCTCGTGGAACTGTTCGATCAAATAGGTTCCGACGAATATGAATATCCCCCGAAAAACGATCGCTCCGAGGATACCCCAGAAAAGAATTTTGTGATAGTACGCCTCATTGACCTTGAAATATTTCAGGATCAGGAGGATTACAAATATGTTATCGACAGACAGCGCATACTCGGTCAGATAGGCGGAGAAATACTCAACGGCCCCCTTCGTGCCACTTTCATCGTATAAGAGAATAAACACTCCGAAGAGCGTCGAGACAACGACCCAGAAGATCGATTGATATAGCGCGGAGCGGGTGCTGATCTTATGCGCCTGCTTGTGGAACAACCCCAGATCGAGGACAAGGAACAGGACGATAATAACCGCAAAAATTCCGAATAGTATTGTCTCCTCCTCTGGCAAGTCACCAAAGAGCGAGACGGCGAGTATGTTGAACACTAGGTGCAAATGAGGTTCCGTACTTGTCAGAGAGAAGCCTTAGCCGGCAAAAATAGGATTTTAGACTTCGCTCAATTTCAAAACTACAAATATATTTTAATACTGGAAATCCAGATAAGGAAACATTGTTGGACAAACCGATTAGTGCTCGAGGACTATTTTTTGAGGGTTGCGGACGGCATCTAATGGGAGCAGTTCTGGCACACCCCCTGGATGAGCAGGTTGACCTCCCTCGGGGCGTACCCCTTGGGTAGCTTGACCGGGGGAATGTCGATGTCGAGGCAATTGGTCTGCCCGCACTGAACACACTTAAAATGAACGTGCTCATGCTGGTGTTGTGTCCCGGAACAGGTCTCGGTGCAGAGGGCGTACTTGACGGTGCCACCGTCGTCGAGAACCTTGTGGATCAGACCGCGGTCATGGAACGTCTTCAGCGTCCGGTATACGGTAACCCGGTCAATCTCCTGAGCGATCTCCCCCTCGATATCGGCGTGCGATAAGGCATAGTCTTTCTTCAGGAACAGTCGGAGCACCTCCTGCCTCGTCGGCGTAGACCTCAGCCGGAAGCTCTTCAGAAGTCGATGCGAACCTTGGTTCATTGAAGTTGCAGTTGCAATAGGTTTTGATAAATGCCGTTGTGCAGGGTTGACAGTTCATCGTGGGATCCCATTTCTGCCAACGTCCCCTCATGAATAACAAATATACGATCCACCTTCTTAATAGTGCTCAGCCGGTGCGCTATAATGATGCTTGTTCTCCCCTCCATAAGGGTCTCCAACGCCTCTTGAACCAGTGACTCGGAGTGGGCATCAAGGGAACTTGTCGCTTCGTCCAGGATCAATATCGCAGGGTTCTTCAAGATCGCCCGCGCGATAGCAATCCGTTGTCGCTGACCGCCGGAGAGCCGCACACCCCGATCACCTACCACCGTATTGAATCCCTCCGGGAACGACTCGATAAACTCGAGGGCGTTTGCCTGACGCGCGGCCTCATGCATCTCCGCATCCGTAGCATCAGGTTTGCCATAGCGGATGTTCTCAGCGATCGTACCCCCGAACAGCACAACTTCCTGGGGCACGATACCGATGTTGCGGCGGTACGCCGTGAGGTTGTATGCATCGACAGGCTGTCCGTCGACGCGTATAGTTCCTTCGTTGATCGGATAGAATCGCAGCAGCAGGCTGACGATGGTTGACTTGCCCGACCCGCTCTTACCGACAAGTGCGACTTTCTCACCCGCCCGGATCGTAAAGTCAAGACCGTTGAGTACCTGGTGTTGCGGACGCGATGGGTAGGCAAAGCGTACCCCTGAGTATTCAATGTCTCCATGCAATCGGAAATGCTCCGCGGGAACTGGCGATTCGTCCGGCAGTGATAGTATCTCGCGTATCCTTTCTGATGCCCCAACGGATCGTTGCAACTGAGCATAGATGTCTCCGAGCCCGGCGATTGTAAACCCGATGAAGCTGGTGTAGAAGATAAATGAAAACAACTCGCCCACGGTGAGCTGCCCCGACTGAACCAGGCTTGCGCCAAACCAGCCCACTGTCACGATCCCTCCAAACAAGGCGAAGATCACAAATGAAATAAACAGCCCGCGGTAACGCGACGACTGAATGGCAACACCGACGACCTCATTAATTGCGCGAGTGTAGCGGTTGAGCTCGAAAAACTCATTCGTAAACGCCTTCACCATCGCCACAGAATGCAAAGACTCTTCAACAACAACGTTGGCCGCCGCCAGTTTTTCCTGAGTTCGCTTGGAGAGCTTGCGAATGAACTTCCCAAAGAACAATGCACTCAGCACTAAAACAGGGATGGTGACAAGCATGAACCCTGTAAGGGTTGGTGCGAGGTAAAAGATAATCGCGATGCCAAAAATCAATGTGAGCACTTGTCGAAGCAATTCGGCGAGCACAAATGAAAAAGTGTCTTGCAGTGTCGAGACATCGGATGTCAGGCGGCTCATGATGTCGCCTACCCGATGGCTGTCAAAAAAATTCATCGGCAGCCAGATGACTTTCTTGTACACGTTCGTGCGGATGTCCGCCATACCTCGTTCACTGACGATTGAAAACGTGTAGACACGGATGAACGAAAAAAGGCTTTGAATAAACAAGATCAGGATCAACGCGATCGCCACCTGGTTGATGCTGTCAAAATAGCGTGGTTTGCCCGTGGCGACATCCAGCAACTCACCTGCGAGTCTTGGAAATGCGAGCAGGATCAGGCTCGAGAGCGCCAGTGATATCACGCCAAGTGCAAAGATGCCCTTATAGGGCAGCATGAATCGAAAGATGCCGACCAGATCGCGGAGTCCCTTCTTATCGAGCGGACGCTTATTCTCCTCAGCCGATTCCCTTTTTCTTTTCTTACTCATTGTAACCAATTTTCGCCGCCTGGGCGCTTATTCGATCAATACCTTTCCGTTCACGCCAAACGTTACCGAGTCACTGAGCACCATCTTCTGCCCGCCTTCAACCGAATAGGATGTCAGAACTGATCGGTCACCGATCTGTCTGAAGTGCATGGACAGTGTGCGGACGCCACGGTACAACAGATTCTCTTCATCATACATCGCCTCAATCCTCCTCGGCTTGTCGAACGATCCTTGGTAGTATACCTTCAGGTAGACAATTGGCTGATCCTGCAGACTCGTAATCGATTTCACAGAAAGATTACTCCCTGGATCGCGCAATCCATCGACAACTTCGTAGTTCGCTTTGTTGACGGGCTTGTTGATTTCGCCGAGCCTGCTGAATATCTCAAGTTCCTTGCGCCATGTTGTATCGTTTGGAACGTAAGTGGTCGAACTTGTATCCCCATCGAGGCGTGCTTCCTTGTGCAGACTAGCACGAATTTTCGTGAGGTATTCTACTTGCGCCGACACGAGACTATCGATCGGATAGAATGTCGCCGGCGGACTTTCCGACTCACATGCCGACAGCGAAAGACCTATCAGCACGGCGAGCAATAAGAGCGAAGATCTGTTACGCGAGTAGAACATTTCCCGTCATTTGCACCGGCATCGGCAATCCCATCAGTTGAAGAATGGTTGGCGCGATATCTCCCAGTTTACCGTCTTTCAGCTCTCCTCCGAACGTATCGTCGACGAGGATGCAAGGCACAAGATTCGTCGTGTGTGCAGTGTTCGGTGACCCATCGGGATTGATCATCAGATCGGCATTGCCGTGATCGGCAATGATAAGCGTGGCATAGCCATTGCGCAGGGCAGCTTCCGTCACATCCTTCGCGCAGGCATCAACCGTTTCGCAGGCGATAACGGCGGCCTCGAACACGCCGGTGTGTCCCACCATATCGGGATTCGCAAAGTTAAGACAGATGAAATCCGCTGACTTCGCCTCAAGCTCGGGGACAATCCTGTCGCGGATATCGCGTGCGCTCATTTCCGGCTGGAGGTCGTAGGTTGCAACTTTTGGCGACGGGCACATGATGCGGCTCTCGCCTGTAAAAGCCAACTCCCGGCCTCCGGAGAAAAAGAAAGTGACGTGCGGATACTTTTCCGTCTCAGCAATTCGTATTTGTTTTCTCCCGGCACTGGCAACAACTTCGCCCAGCGTGTTTTCGAGATTGTCCTTCTCGAAGATTGTCCGCACATCGCGAAACGTTTCGTCGTAAGTTGTAAGCGTTATATAATACAGATTAAGCTTCTTCATCCCCAGTTCCGGGAAATCTTGTTGTGTCAACACCTGTGTGATCTCGCGCCCCCGATCGGTCCGGAAATTGAAGCACAGTACCACGTCGCCTTCTTGTATTGTTGCTAATGGGCGGCCACTCGCATCCGTGATACAAATCGGATTGACAAATTCATCGGTGACATTGAGGTCGTAAGATTCCTGTACGGCCTCTACCGCATTCCGCGACGGCCTGCCTTTTCCTTCCACAAGCAGATCGTACGCCAGCTTCACGCGCTCCCATCGCTTGTCGCGATCCATTGCGTAATACCGCCCGATCACGCTCGCGAGCTGGCCCCCATTCCGATTCAGGTGATCGACCAATTCAGCCAGGTATTGTTTGCCTCCTTTGGGATCCGTGTCCCGGCCGTCGAGAAATGCGTGAACAAAAACGTTCGGAACTCCCTTTTCATTCGCCAGGGAGATCAATCCCTTAAGATGATCAATGTGAGAGTGCACACCGCCGTCTGATACGAGGCCGATAAAGTGCATGTTCTTATCAGAGCGTTTCGCGTAGTCGAACGCCTCGTTGAGAACCGGGTTGTCATCGAGCTCCCGCTCCTTTAACGCCTTGTTGACGCGGACCAGATCCTGGTACACAATCCGTCCCGCTCCGATGTTCATGTGACCTACCTCGGAGTTTCCCATCTGGCCCTCAGGTAAACCGACGGCGAGTCCCGATGCCTCCAGTTTACTGTGCGGATAGCGCGTGTACAAGGAGTCCACAAAAGGAGTGCGGGCCTGATCAATCGCAGACACAGCTTTGTTGGTGGCCAAGCCCCAACCATCGAGGATCATTAGCAAGACTTTCTTATTCATTTGCACTGTTTTTCTCTGCCAGGCACGGACTGTTATTCCGTGCGCTCTGGAATTTTACACCGGCTGTAAAAAAATCACACGTTCGGAAAAAACACCTTTTTGCCGCCGATTGCTATTGCCCTTCTGTTTACCCTCGATTTCAGACGGATAGTTACTCCTTTTATTGGGAAGGCCTGTTCCAGAAGCCGCAAATATAATACGATAACCATTTTCATTACATCCTCACAGCAGGAAGAAACCGCTGAGCATCAGTAAATTTCTTTATCTTTCAACAATGGCATAATTTTCGCCATTAACGGATATTGTCATGAAGGTGAACAGATTGAAAGTCCTTATAGTTTTCACAATCCTGGCCTTACAAGTGTTCGTAGCTAAATCACAAACCAGTGTGATTTATCAGGTTCGTGAAACTATTAAGGCCGGCAGCTCGAAAGAACTGTCCCGGTACTTGTTTCAGACCGTGGATGTGACGATTGAAGGCAAGGTTCAGTCGTATAGTAAGGCACAGGCTGAATTCGTCTTCCGCGATTTCTTCCGCCAGTATCCTCCATCGGAGTTCAATATCATCCACCAGGGGTCATCAAAAGGTGGGCAGCCCTTCGCAATCGGTCAGTACAAAAGCGGGGGAGAGACATTTCGTGTTTTCATGAAGATCCGGTCCACGAATAATCAGCAACTTCTTCACGAGATCTCGTTTTCCAAAGAATAGGAGGGTCGATCGGTTTCAGTTCCAAAATTTCCAGGTCCCGCGATCGCGGCCTATTTTTGCGGCTGTGACGCCATCGTATATTACACCGGCCTTTTTGCAGGAATTTATCCGCTCCGCAATCGCGGAAGATGTGGGTGAGGGGGATCACTCCACGCTCGCTTCAATCCCGTCGGAAACGCGCCAGACAGCTCGTTTGCTAGTTAAAGACACGGGGACGCTGGCCGGTGTTGCGCTGGCTGTCGAGATCTTTCGTCATCTGGACAATCAGCTGGAGATTGAGGTTTACATCCGCGACGGCCAATCGATCCGGCATGGCGATGTCGCATTCAGCGTTTCCGGCCCAGCGCGCTCAATCCTGACCGGCGAGCGGCTCGTGCTTAATTGCATGCAGCGAATGAGTGCCATTGCTACCAAGACGAGACACTACTGCGATTTAATTGCCGGAACGGGAGTCGAGCTGCTCGATACCCGGAAAACAACTCCCAATTTCCGGCGGCTTGAAAAGTGGGCGGTATTGATCGGCGGGGGGAAGAATCATCGGATCGGTCTATTCGACATGATCATGTTAAAGGATAACCACATTGACACTGCGGGCGGAATTTCCGCAGCAATCAATCGAACAAAAGACTATCTTCGCGCCATTGGCAAAAAGCTGCCGATAGAGGTTGAAACCCGCAATCTCGCCGAGGTCGAGGAGGTGTTGGCAAATGGCGGCGTTGACGTGATCATGCTCGATAACATGGATCCCGCCACGATGCGCGACGCCGTGCGATTGGTCGATGGCCGCTGCAAAACGGAGGCCAGTGGCGGAATTAGTGAAAGCACGATCCGGGCGGTTGCTGAATGCGGGGTCGATTATATCTCCGTCGGGGAGCTCACGCACGCTGTGCAAAGTCTGGACTTCAGCCTTAAGGCAGTCCGTTAAACGCTGTTCGAAATTTATGGTCGTAAGAACGAAAAATTACAAACTTGATAAGAAGGTCTATATCCGTCTGGCTTTCCGGCGAGTCATGCGCCGGCAGGGATGGATCGCCGCGCTTGCTGCTTTCGTAATCTGCCTTGGTTATATCTGGGTTCCCAGTGTGTGGTGGTTCATTGGAGCTATTACCGGCCTCGGACTTTACATGCTTTTCTGGTGGGTACAGTTTTACGGCGTCACACAGCTCGAACAAGGGCGCCTTCTGTTCGAACGATTCTCGTACGAGATCAGCAGCCAGCAGATCATGATGAAGAAGAACCCGCGGGAAGGCATGCCCCTGAGATGGGATCAGATCATTGGCGCCGATATCGGAAAAGACTACTTCGTGCTCTTCGTCAATAAAGCCCAGCTCATCCACCTTCCTTTTCGGATATTCAATACGGAGAACGAGCGAAAATTCCTGTCGAGCGTTTTGAAGAACAAGGGGCTTGTGAAAAGCTGAGACGTTGACAACCGCTCCCGATGAAATCAATTTCCCCGGAAGAAGCGAAGCAAAAGATCAGGCGCTACTGCGCGTATCAGGAACGATCTCACCTGGAGGTGCGGAACAAATTGCGTGAGTACGGACTTTTCGGTTCCGATCTCGAGGAGATCATTTCAGACCTGCTCGATGAAGGGTTTCTCAACGAAGAACGTTTCGCAAAAGCATTCGCAGGCGGAAAATTCAGGATGAAGAAGTGGGGTCGGACGAGAATCGTTCATGGCCTCGAATCA
>JBIQJZ010000188.1:0-7468 GCA_044507115.1 Flammeovirgaceae bacterium
ATGAGGGCGCGGAAGGCAACTTTGAGATAGTTTGCAATCATGGTCGTTTAGATTGGGTGTTATTCCCGTCGACGAGAATCCAGCTCGTGATCAGACAAACATCGTGCTTTTCTGGACGAGGGTGTTTTGGCCCCGGGAGAGACGCTATCGCCACGACTAGTGTTCGTTATGAAGCACCAGATGTCCAAATCCGGACGGGAGCATTCTTCTCCATGCTGCTGGCGACGAGTTCGAGCGGACGGAACTGTCCTGGTTAGGTCGCCGACGAAATTGGCGTTTGTTCCCGACGTGTGTTATCTTTGCAGTATGAAACCCTGGTGCCGGTTCGCGCTTGTACTTTTTGCTTATGGCATGGCGCTATTGCATACTGCTGTTCCGCATCACCATTTGCAGGTGAGTGGAGCCGGTCCTTCGGTTGCAATGCGGCACGGTTGCAATCAGTCGCACGTGGAAGGTGGACTCCTGCAACGCGCATTATCAACTGACCTCGGCATCGGTCACCTCGAGACGTTCAATAAGAATTCCGATACCCCACTAACGTTCGGGACCGCAGTTTTTCTCTTTGCATTTGTTAACACCTGCGTCGCAGCGGATTCGGGCCACGAGCTGACCTCGGCTGGCGCCGGTGATGCACACATCGACGCGATCACCCGCTGGCAACGACTTTTTTCAGCGGCATCCTTCCGCGGCCCCCCGGTCGCCTGACAACTTTCCTCATTTTCATTTGCGCGTGTGCGTGATGCTCACGCCTTTCCCCAACTTCTGAGCTGATGTTCCGTGATCTTGCATCACCGGAGTTCCGCTCAATACTTCTGTTAATATGTTTGAAAGGATCATTTCATTTTCGGTTCACAACAAGTTTATTATTGCTGTGTTCACCGTGGCACTGATCGGCGGAGGTTTCTACGCCATGAATCAGATACCGGTCGATGCGGTGCCTGACATCACGAACAATCAGGTCCAGGTGGTCACGACGTCCCCGTCGCTGAGCGCTGAGGAGGTTGAACGTTTCATAACGTATCCTGTCGAGATCGCGATGGCAAATCTCCCCGGCGTGGAGGAACTGCGATCGGTATCGCGATACGGTCTCTCTGTCGTCACCGTAGTGTTCGATGATGATGTCCCGGTTTCCGATGCCCGGCAGTTTGTCGGTGAGCAAATCAATGTGGCCGCGGAAGAAATTCCCGAGGGACTAGGTCGTCCCTCCCTAATGCCGATCACCACTGGTCTCGGTGAGATTTATCAGTATGTGCTCGAGGTCGACAAAGCGCACGAGCATAAGTATGATGCGATGGAGTTGCGCACCATCCAGGATTGGATTGTGAAACGACAGCTGGCGGGGATTGAAGGTATCGTCGAAGTCAGCAGCTTCGGTGGATTCCTTCGCCAGTTTCAAGTGACCGTGGACCCAGCTCGTTTGCGCAGCTTCGGACTCACGATTCCGGACATTCTGCTTGCGCTGGAACAAAACAACCAGAACACCGGCGGAAGTTACCTCGAGCGAGGTCCTGATGCGGTGTATATCCGGGCGGAGGGTATCGTTCGCAACATCGAGGATATCGGAAACATCGTTGTCCGCCAAACCGGCACGCCTGTGCGACTGCGCGAGGTGGCAACCGTGGAGGATGGATACGCTCCCCGGTATGGCGCGATGACCCGAAACGGTATCGGAGAGGCTGTGGGTGGGATCACGTTGATGTTACGGGATGCCAATTCTTCTAAGACACTTGACAATATCCATCGTCGTGTTGCAGAGGTGCAGAGTTCGTTGCCGGAGGGCGTTCGAATAGTTCCTTACCTTGACCGGTCGGACCTTGTGGAGCGGACGACCTCGACGATCAAGACAAATCTCCTGGAAGGGGGGATTATCGTGGTGTTCGTTCTGGTGTTGCTGCTCGGCAATTTGCGGGCGGGCTTCATCGTAGCTTCGGTCATTCCCTTATCGCTGATGTTTGCCTTTGTGATGATGTGGATCTTCGGGATCTCGGCCAACCTGATGTCACTTGGGGCGCTTGATTTCGGAATCGTCGTCGACGGTGCGGTTATTATTGTCGAGGGTATCCTTCACGTACTTGTTGTCGCGCACGCAGGAAAGACACTAACTCGTCGCGAGATGGATGATGTTGTTGTCAGTTCGTCCTCATCGATCTATAAGTCAGCTGCCTTTGGCGTCCTGATTATTGTGGTTGTGTTCATACCTGTGATGACCCTGACCGGTATTGAAGGAAAAATGTTCCGTCCGATGGCGCAGACTGTGAGTTTTGCTGTGCTCGGGGCTCTTATCCTTTCTGTCACATATGTTCCTATGCTCTCCGCTGTTATGCTCAGCCGTCGCGTGAATGCGAAAGAAAATATTTCGGCGCGTATCATACGGTCACTGCAGTCAGTGTATGAGCCTGCGCTTCGTCTTGCCCTTGCCCATCCCTCCAGAACACTCGCGATAGCCGGAGTACTGTTTGTCGCCAGTATTCTTGTGTTTGCTCGCTTGGGTGGTGTTTTTATCCCCCAGCTGGAAGAGGGCGATATTGCAATGCAGATGACCTTGCCGCCGGGGTCATCGCTTCAGGAGAGTATCCGCAGCTCGACGCAGGCCGAGCGTATCCTGTTAGAGAATTTCCCCGAGGTTCGTCAGGTTGTCTCCAAAATTGGAACGGCCGAGATTCCAACAGATCCGATGTCGGTCGAACTCGCAGACATCATGATTGTCATGAAGGAGAAAAAGGAGTGGACCACCGCAGGCACGCGCGAGGAACTGGTGGCGATGATGGAGGAAAAACTCTCGGCGATAGTCGGCGTAGCGTTTCAATTTACACAACCGATTCAACTTCGCTTTAACGAACTGATGACCGGCGCCAAGACTGACGTGGCGGTTAAGTTGTATGGAGAGGATTTGAACGTCTTGCATGAAAAGGCCGTAACAGCCGCGGATCTCATTGCCGGCATTCCAGGGGCAGCTGATATTGCTGTCGAGCAAACGGAGGGACTACCGCAGCTTCTGGTTACCTATGACCGGGCACGGCTTGCGCAATATGGTGTTTCGGTCGGGGACTTGAATAGCGTAATTCGCACAGCATTCGCCGGTGAGCGCGTTGGTGTTGTTTTCGAAGAGGAGCGAAAATTTGACCTTGTCGTCCGGCTGAGCGAGAAACATCGCTCCGAGTTCGACCTTGGAAAGCTGTTCGTAAATGCGAGTGATGGACGCCTTGTCCCGGTTCGCGAACTCGCAAATGTGAAAGAATCGGTCGGTCCATCCCAGATTTCACACGACAACGCGCGACGTCGTATCATTGTCGGCATCAATGTTCGCGGAAGGGATGTGGAAAGTGTGGTGAATGATGTGCAGGAAAAGCTGCGCAGTTCACTCGACCTTCCGCCGGGTTACTATATTACCTATGGCGGCGATTTCGAAAACATGAAGAAAGCGGAGCAGCGGCTCGTCATTGCGGTGCCGGTCGCCCTGTCGCTTATTCTTGTCTTGCTGTATTTTGCCTTTGGGTCACTGCGACATGCACTGTTGATTTTCGCCGCCGTTCCACTTTCTGCTATTGGCGGTGTCTTTGCATTGTGGGTTCGCGGCATGCCGTTCAGTATCTCTGCGGGCGTTGGGTTTATCGCACTGTTCGGTGTCGCGGTGTTGAATGGAATTGTCCTGATCAGCTATTTCAATGACTTGCGGAAGGAGACAAAACTCGATCTCCGTGAGATCGTTATCCGCGGCGGCCTGGTGAGATTGCGACCGGTGGTCATGACTGCGTCTGTCGCGGCACTGGGCTTCCTGCCGATGGCCCTTTCGCAGACAGCAGGTGCAGAGGTCCAACGTCCCCTGGCTACTGTGGTCATCGGGGGATTGATCAGTGCAACGCTTTTAACACTGGTTGTGCTCCCTGTGCTATACCGATTGGTTGAGACGTGGGCCTACGGGAGGAACGTGAAACTCCGTCCGGGACATGCGTTGACAATCGCGGCTCTATTGCTGAGCGGCGTTGCGGCAAATGCACAGGGTCAGCCACAAGTACTTACTGAGGCAGAGGCAATCCAGATGGCGCTCCGACAAAGCCCGCGTGTCAAGATTGCCGAGCTCGATGTGGAACAGCAGCGAGTCCTTGCAAAGTCCGGACCTCGGTTGCCGATGGCAAACGTAGGTTTTCAGTACGGCCAGCAAAACAGCGACGCGCGTGATCCATTTATGGAGGTCAGCCAGAGTTTCGGAAGCATTCCATCTCATTTCCGGCAAGCACGGGTCAATCGACAACGCGTGAATGTCGCTGAAGAGCAGGGTAGTCTTACAGAGCGCGAGCTCGTCCGCGACGTCCGAAGTGCCTGGCATCGGTGGCTCTATTTGCGACAGGTAGTGAGTGAGTTGAATTTGCAATTGTCTGTCTATGCGGATTTTGAGGAGAAGACCGATCTCCAGTACCAACTAGGTGAACGAAGTCTGCTGGAAAGGAAGATTGTTGAGAGCAGCTTGTACCGATTGCGCAATGATTACGAGATTCAATCGGGAAATCTCGAACAGGCGACCAACGATCTGATGTTTCTGCTAGCAACGGATGAATTGGTTCTTCCAGCGGAAGATACGTTGGTTACCCTTGTGGCCCTCGTTGATACTGCGGTTCTCGACCACCCGGCTGTTCGTGTGTTGCGTAAGCAACAAGAAATGAGTGCGGCGGAAGTTGGCTACGAGAAGGCATTGTTCTTTCCCGAGATTCGCGTAGGGTATTTTCGACAAAACATCACAGAGACCGACATTCGCTTTCGCGGGTTGCAAGGGTTTGCGCTGGAGGTGGCTGTGCCGCTTTGGTTCCGGCCGAGGCAATCCGAGATTCAGCGGGCACGGATCGGGGTCATGAAGGCTGAACAACAGCTTGAGCTCGGCATGCGCAGTCTTCGACATGCGCGAACAGAAGCAGCTGCCGATGCTCGGAAGTATCAACGTATACTGGACTACTTTCGGGCGCGCGGATTCGATCAGGCAGAAGCGATCAGGCAGACCGCCGACATTCAGCTGCAGGCCGGTGAAATTGATTTCTTTCAGTACCTGCAAAGCCTGGAGCGATATACTCAGCTGCGTCTTCAGTTCCTCGAGGCAGTCTCGAATTACAACCAATCCATTATCCAACTTGAATACCTAAGAAGTGAATAACAAGATGAATTCGTATTACAGAACGTTTATGCTGGTTGCTCTGTTGGCGGCCGGATGTTCTAAAGAACGTGGTGAGGGCGACACGGCCGGCGGGAACGTCGACCAGCGGCTCACGGAGCAGCAGCGACAACTGGCCGCTATTCGCACGGGGCGACTCGAGTATCGGGTTGTTTCGCACGTTGTGGCGTGTACGGGTGAAATTGAAGTGCCACCCGTCGGAATGGCGTCGGTCACCGCTCCACTTGGCGGCTACATCGTCGACATGAATATCGTACCGGGAAAGTACGTGCGGAAAGGTACCGTACTCGCCACGCTCAATAACCCGGAGTACATCACGTTGCAGCAAAGCTATCTTGAGACGTCGGGGCAGCTGCGATTTGCTGCTCAGGATTACGACCGTCAGCGATCGCTGGCGGAGCAAAACGCCGCGGCTCAGAAAAAATTTCAGGAGAGCGAATCACAATACGCCGTGCTAAAAGCCCGATTGACAGGATTGAGGAAGCAGCTCGAATTGATCGGTGTAGACGTGCGGGCCCTTGAGTCGGGTAGCATCCAGCCGGAGATTGCTCTCCGAGCACCGATCGCCGGTTATGTGACCAAGGTGAATCACCACAAGGGCCAGTTCGTCGAACCGCGCGAGGTATCGTTTCACATTGTCGATCTGAGCGACTTGCATTTGCATCTGAATGTATTCGAGAAAGATGTCGCGCGAATCCGGCAGGATCAGTTGATTCGCTTTCGTCTGGCTGGCAACGAAGAACAAATTTTCTGGGGAAAGGTGTCACTTGTCAGTCCCGAACTCAACGACGACACAAGGACGTTTGACGTACACGGTCACATCGAAGTCGACAGTGATCTACTGAAGCCGGGAATGTATCTGGACGCCGAAATACTATTGTCCCGCGATAGCGTATATGCATTGCCACAGCAAGCCATCGTGACGCGCGAAGGGCGAACGTACGCCATGGTGGAAGATGCCGGCGAGTACCGGGCGGTTCGGCTCGAAACGGGTGCGGTAATGGATGGCTGGGTAGAAGTGAAAAATGTTGATGCATTGCGTGACAAACCGGTTGTGATGGAGGGAGGAAGCCGGATTTTCTCATCCGGTAGCGAGTTGACAGGAGACTGATCGTCGATGTGATTAGGGTCCGTGTTCTCGTTTTATCTTGATCTTCGCCTGGGGTCCGACCTGGATCGGCACTTTTTCTACTTCGAGGTTGGCTGCTTCGATGCCGTACAACTCTTCCGTTGACAGGCTGTGTTTCTTGAGGATGCGATATCCCTGGATGATCAAGCGGTCGAGGTTGGAGATGACACTGTCGGATGATGCCCACGAGTGCAGAATGATAAACTTGAAGTCGGCCATCATGCTGTACTTGTGAAGAGCCGGGTAGGGACTGATGAGATCGATCTCCCCGGCGTCTGCCATTTCGTGAATGATCTTGTTGAATATCAGGTTCACGCGGTGGTCGGTTTTGAACCCGAGCCTGATCGTTACAAAGAAACATTTCCGAGGAATAATAGTATCGACGATGTATTTGCTCGTAAAGGGTGCATCCACCGTTTCGACGTGCACGAACCAATACACATCGGCGCGTTTCGGTCGCTTTTTAAACATCGAATAGATAATATTCGAATCGATGTAGCGTTTGCTGTCAGCCATCGCCAGGTAGACGAGGTTTGTCGCCTCCTTCGGAATGCTCTCGTCCGATTGCAGATCTTGGATCATTCCGACGTAGTGTTTCAAATCCACGAACTCCGTATGCCGTTTTCTCAACTTGCGCGCGTGCACGAGAATATACATCATCGCAAAGAAGAGGCCCGCAATCAGAAACGTAAACCATCCACCGTGTGAGAATTTGCTTAGGTTGGAGATCAGGAATGCACCCTCTATCGCGAACAACAGGATGCCGAGCATGATCGCCCGAAAGACCGATTTTCGGGTCATGGAAAAATAGAACACCAGTAGCGACGATGTCATCAACATATCGACCGTGATCGCCAATCCATAGGCGCCTTCCATGCGTGCAGACTCCTGGAAGATGAGCACTACCACGATACAACCTGCCATCAATGTCCAGTTGATTGCGGGGATATAGATCTGACCTTTGAGCTGGCTTGGGTGACGCACGCGGGTCGCCGGCCAAAGTTTCAGCTTCATAGCTTCGTTCACAAGCGTAAACGTTCCGGATATGAGTGACTGACTCGCGATCACCGTTGCCAATGTGGCGAGAATAATGCCGGATAACACAAACGCCTCATGCTGTGGCATGATCTGGAAAAAGGGGAGTTTGGTCCCAAGCGTTTCTCCGCGATGTTCTAACA
>JBIQJZ010000189.1:0-7417 GCA_044507115.1 Flammeovirgaceae bacterium
TACCGGGTCGCATATGGTGTTGTCTTGCAGGATAGCAATCGCACGCGGCTGACGGTCAGACCGGTGGCACGTTACGCATTCTCGCGGGAGGAATTTTCGGGGTATCTGAATCTATCCTTGCGCAATACCAATCACCGACTCGACGTCGATGCGGGCCGGTATATCGCCCAGTTCAACAGGGAGAACCCAATACTCCCGGTCGTCAACACGTTTACGACGCTGTTTCTCGAAAAGAATCTGATGAAGCTGTATGAACGGGATTTTGCCGAAGTGCGATACCGTCGCAGAATTAATCCGTTTATTTCAGTTACCACAGATTGGTCTCTCGCCGATCGCCGTGAGCTGTTCAATGAATCCGACTACAAGTTGGTGGATCGAAAGCGCATTGAAGACTATACGCCGAATCAACCTGTGCATGAAACAATTCAGGACACGGGCTTTCCTGAACATCGCGCGTTTGTTGGATCGCTCGGAATTTCAGCACGTCCGTGGTTGAAGTTTCGCATTCGCAACGGTCGTAAGCGGGAGATCCAGAGTTCGTCTCCAACGCTGACATTCGATTACCGGAAGGGATTCGCGGAGGTGTTCTCTAGTGATATTGAATTCGATCAGGTCGAACTGGGTGTGAAACATGAATTGAGATTGGGTGTGAGAGGTGCTTTACATTTTTGGCTCAGAGGCGGCATGTTCCTCAGGGACGAAAGCATGTACTTCATGGACTACAAACACTTTCTCGGAAATCAGACGCCATTCAGTACAACAGACCCGGTGGGTAGTTTTCGGTTGCTCGACTACTACCGGCATAGCACCAATGACAAGTATTTTTCAGGGAATGTACATTACCAGTTTCGAAAGTTCCTCGTCACCACGATCCCCTTGGTGCGGGTGACAGGCGTCCGCGAGAACGTGTTTATCAACTATCTCGCGACACCTACGTCAAATCACTATACCGAGCTCGGTTATTCAATCGATGGAATTCTGCGGATCTTCCGCCTCGAAGCCGCCGCTGCTTTCCGCGAAGGTCGTTACGTCGGGTACGGATTCCGTATCGGCGTTGCTACGAACATCGCGGTGGAGTTCGGGGATTAGCATTACCGTACTAGCCAGGCGATCACGCAGAGTTCCGCGCGGCATTGATGATCCCGAACATGCATCGAACGACCAGCTTCCGATACAAATCGGCGTACTGTTCTTCTTCGGGCTCCATGTCGCGGAGTTGCTGAATGGCGAATTGTTGAATCGTTATCAGCGGCAACACTATTCGTTCGCGCAACTTAACCGAGTCCCTGTTAACAGGGTTGTTATCCATTAGTTCCTTCAGGCTGGAGACTTCAAGCACCATTTCTACGGAGAGGTTGAACTCGTCGTTCATTTTTTTCCAAAACTCCCCGAACTCCTTGTCGTTCGCGAGGTATGACGTCGCCGGAAAATAACTCTTCGTCATCGACATCATGCTGTTTGCCAACAGCGTCCGGAAGAAGAGCGATTGTTGATACAGCTCCTGCAACTCGGGCATCTTGCCGTCGCGTCTGAGTTCCATGATCGCGCTGCCAACTCCGTAAAAGCCGGGAATGTTCTGTTTCATTTGCGCCCATGACCCGACGAATGGGATAGCGCGAAGGTCTTCGAACTTGAGCGCGCCTCCCTGGTTTCTTTTCACCGGGCGTGATCCGATATTGATATCACCAAAGAATCGCAACGGAGTTACTTTCTCCAGATAGGGAACAAACTGTGGATGTTCTTTCAGTTCGAGATAGGCGCGGTGTCCTGCCTTCGCAAGGTTTTCAAGTAGTACTTTCTCGCGATCCGCCAACGGTGGTTTCTTGTTTCGAAACACATCGTTTTCGATACCTGCAGAGAGAAGCTGTTCCAGGTTAAACAAACAAGAGACCGGCTTCCCAAAATTCGAACTGACGGTTTGGCCCTGCACGGTAACCTGTACTTCCTTATCTTCAATGGTATCGCCTAACGACGCGTAAAAGTCGTGGGTATTGCCACCTCCCCGTGCCGGGGGCCCACCACGGCCGTCAAAGAACACAGCGGTGACGCCGTGTTCGCGTGAGAGCAACGTGAGATTCTCCTTCGCGCGGAAGATCGACCAGTTTGCTCGGAGATATCCGCCATCCTTCGTGCCGTCCGAGAAGCCGAGCATGATCGTTTGCTTATTGCCACGGCGTTTCAAGTGATCGCGATAAGCGGGCACGCTGTACAATGCTTCCATTACACCGGGGGCGTTTGCCAGATCTTCAATTGTCTCGAAGAGCGGGACAATATCGATGGGGAGGTTGTCACCGTCGGCGAGCAACAGCTTGGCGAGCTGGTATACGCGGATGACGTCGAGTGCTGACTGGCAGTTGCTGATAACGTACCGATGGCATCCCTCCATGCCGTTCAGCTTCTGTATCTCGCGAATCACGCGGATACTTTCGATCATCTCCGTGATAAACGGATCTTCAAAATTGATTGTCGCAGGATCAAACTTGAGTGTCAGCAACGTTTCGATCTTTTCAGCTTCGGATGATGCCGCGTAACCCGCTAGTTTTTTGTTTTCCGGCTCAAGTTGCTTGAGAATAGCAGTCCACGCCTCCCCGTGTTTACGGCTATCCTGGCGGATGTCCATACTGGCAAGGTAGAAGCCGAAGATTTTCACTTTGATGATAAATTCATCGAGAAGGTCAAGAAAGAGCCCGTTGTGGTCGCGGATGAGGAGGTCGCGCGCCACCTGGAGATCTGCCAGCATTTCGTTCGGTGTGCCGTAACCCGACTGACCCGCACCGTAGGCGAGGGGATATATTTTTTTCTCGACATCGGAGATTATCCTGTCGACGCCCTGGAACGTGAGCCGTCTTTTCAAAAACCGGATGTCGCGATAGTAGCAACGCATGAGTGTTCGCTGCAGCAGGCGGGCTACCTCAAGGCTTGTTTGGTGCGTCACATAGGGGTTCCCGTCCCGGTCACCACCTGGCCAAAATCCGACTTTGATCAGATCGAAGTTCTTCCAGGCTTCCGGCTCGATGTCCAGGCCCTTCATCAACTTCAGAATGATGGCGGGGATCACTTCATAGAATACATTCTCAAGATACCAGGTGAGACTGCTGGCCTCGCCGTACGGCGTGGGTTTCTGGCGGTTGATAAAGGCGGTCTTCCCGAGCTGGCGTAACAAAAGGTTGATATGCTCGAGATTCCCCGCCGCGATAGCCTCTTCGAGGTCGTTGATAATCGCTAGCACGTGGCCCGGATAGAACTGCGTAGGGTGTGCGGTCAACACGATCCGGATGCTGAAGTCATCAAGTTTTCGTTTCAGTTCGTCGACGACTCCCTCCGATCCCGCGCGCAATAGCAGTTCACGCAACGTTCCCTTGCCATTCAAATCATTGATCTTCGCGAAGGCTGAGTCCTCGATCGAATCGAACAACACGACCTGGCGTTCTGTATACTGGATAAAGTTGAACAACAGTCCGAACAGTTCTTCGCGCGATGCCGATGGCACGAAGTCGTTGAAAAACTTTCGGATAATGGTCCGCGGATCCTTCCCCTTGTCAAAGCCGGTTTCACAGGCCTGCTGAAGGAGTGGAAGGAGAGTTCCCGTCCGGTAGATGCCGGTGTAGGGGAGATTCAGAAATAGGCTGTTGTAGATGTGGTAACGGGTGGAAACAGCCTGATTATAGTTAGTGACCATGGGCGAAAGTTGAACAGGTGCAAATTTATCAATTAGAAGCAATCTTCACATCCATCTCGCGGATTAGAAGCGGTTCCTGTGAAATTCATCAGCGCGTCCAGGGGTTTCTCCTTTTGAGCGGCTTGTTTCCTTTACTATTGCAATATCTCCCGCAATACGGGAAGCGATTTAAATTCACCGAGATGGCCGATGTGCTCGGAATAGAACTTCAAAAGCAGGTCCAGAATTGCCCTTCGTTGCGTATTCGCGATCTTCAAAGGGGTTTCATAGCTGGCCGCGAGAAGTTCGGGCAGCAACGCTTCTGTTTCAGCCGACGCTGTCCGTCCGCCGACCAATTCGTTACTGTGCGTCACTCCAAACCCGACAAAGTGAGATAGTTTCAGCATGAAAATCAGGTGAAAATTCTCATGACCATCGGGGAGTTGGTCGAGGGAAATCAGTGAATCGCAGATGAACTGAAAAACTTCAGCCGCATGGCTCTCCTCCCGTATGGTCTTGTTGAGGAGTTCATTGATGAACAGGGCGATTGTGGATTTTCTGATATCTGTTGTCAGCGTGCGATAAGGGTGAAGGCAGGATGCTTCCTTTATCCGTTCGATGTTCACGTTCTCGCGATGGTAGACTACGAGATTCAATAGCGTGAGCGGCTGGTAAAGGGCGATTTTGTTTCGCGCTGACTTCGACCGAACACCATTCACGATATACGTCTGCAGTCCGAATTGTTCGGTGAAGATTGTCACAATGATCGATGATTCCTGGAATTTGGTGAAGCGGAATACGACACCGCGAGTCTTGTATATCATCCTCCCTTCGTCAGCGTTTCAGTCTCTCTTCGTCCAGAAACTCCGTCTACAAGTCGGAGTACTGGATGTGGGGTAATTGGGTATCCTTCGGTACAAGGATGGCGATCTCGCCTGCATCCTCGTGTTCTTCCGAAAGGCGAGTCTGGCAAGCGAGCCGTTCGTCCGGAAACAACGCTCCCTGCGCGAGATATTTTTCTTCGGCGGGTGTACGTGATGTCAGCAGTGATTCTCCGGCTACAACGATCATCCTGCAGGTAGTACAGCGCCCCTTACCGCCACAGGCGAACATCCAGTCTATGCTGTTGTCCTGGAAATGTCCCAAAAAGCTCCGCGAGTGATCCCGCACTTCGACGGTTCTGTTGAACAAATTTTGAATCGTGATTCTGAATACTGACATGATACCCCACGCATGAACATTACCGTAATAACGTTAACTTTAGGACGGAAAATAAGGAATCGACAGCAAATATGGATGAGAAAATAAGTCTGGATGCGATTGCAGCGTACGGTGACGCGTTTGCTGAAAAAGTCTCGGGAGAGTTTTTTTCGTCAAAGAGCAGGATCACCGGCCCTGAGATACTGAAGCTGACAAGTGTTCCCCAGGTCAATATGTTCATTATTCGCGAACTTCTCCTGGCATGGAAGGAGCAGACGACGCGAATGAGAAGTCCGTACTTCGACTACGACGACCCCGAGGTGAAAGAGTCGCTCGACAACCTGATGACGGTTTTGTCGAATCACATCGCGGTTTCCCGCCAGGATTTCGATCCCCTGTTGAAAAAGGCGGTGCGGCAGTCGCTACTGCTGATCTTTAACCCGTACGATTTCTTTTCGATACTCGTCGCGGGTAGCGACAACCGCGTAGAATTGTCGCAATTCAAGGAGGAGATCAAATACCTCAAGATCAACCGGGCTCCGATCGCCCGGCTCGTTCAGAAACTGGAGGAGAAGGGTATGACGGAGGTTCCCGGCAACGAGGCGTTTGCTATCCTGGACCAGATACTGGAGGAAGTGAGTTTCACACCGGAAGACCTTGACGAACATGTTCGGCAGTTTTCCGCAACGTTACCCCTTGACCCTTCGGGATTTTTTCCCGTCCGGGAATCCGAACCTCACCCGGAAAGTCCTCCGGCGCCAGAGAAGCCGAAGAATGAAAGACGATTGGTGGTGGAAGACGAGGAACCCGTCGAGAGTTTGAAACCGACGCTCAACGACCGGATTCAAGGAGATCAGCGCCCCGCGATCAACAACACTTTCCGCAAGATCCCGAAGATCAAGGATCATCTGACTATCAATCAGAAATTCATGTTCACGAAGGTGCTATTTTACGGCGATTTTGAGTCGTTCAGCCGTGCCGTTGACGACATCGATCAATTGTCGGACATGGAGTCCGCCATGAAGTATCTCGAGCTGCATTCGTCTAACTGGGACCGAGATAGCCGCGAATTCCACGAATTCATGGAGATGGTGGAAAAGCGGTTTGCTTCGTAAGATCACAAACGTTGCAGCACCTGGCCCCTGTGCGCGTCGAGCTTCAGGAAGATAAAGAGGAGTATTGTGAAACCCCAGAGTGACGATCCGCCGTAGCTAAAGAACGGCAGCGGGATTCCGATAACCGGGAAAAGCCCGATGGTCATTCCGATGTTCACGGCGAAATGAAAAAACAGGATGCACGCGACTGAGTAGCCGTACACGCGCGCGAACTTATTTTTCTGACGTTCCGCCAGAAAAATAATCCGTAAGAGTAGGATCACGAAGAGGCTGATCGTAAACAAACTCCCGATCCATCCGTGCTCTTCCCCAATTGTACAGAAGATAAAATCGGTGCTCTGTTCCGGTACAAAGTCGAACTTCGTCTGCGTGCCTTCGAGAAATCCTTTTCCCAAAAATCCGCCGCTTCCGATCGCGATCTTTGACTGTGTTACATTCCACCCGTACCCAAGGGGGTCAGCGTCGGGGTTAATGAGTGCCTTGATGCGATTCTGCTGGTGCGGTTTCATCACATCTGTGACGATATAGTCTACGCTTCCGATCATCAGCACAACTGTCACCGCACCGGCCGTCAGCAGAGCTATTCGTTTGAATCGCTTCCGCCCCATCATGATGGCGACAACCAGGAGGACCGCCACCCCGAGGTATAGGTAGTATTGGTTTTCCACCAAGAGGGTTAGGACAAAGATGGCTGCGCACGCGACTCCGATGATCAGGATAAATGGCGACATCCCTTCACGGAAGAACACGAGAACAAACACCGTGAAGACGAGCGCCGTTCCAGTGTCTTTCTGCAGCAGGATGAGAATGAGGGGAGCTCCGATCAGCGCGAATAGAATGAGCTGGTTCTTCAGGTTATCCATCCGGAAACCGATCGATCCGATTGTCTTCGCGACGACCAGGGCTGTGGCGAACTTCGCGAACTCGGATGGCTGAACGCCGAAAGAGCCAATACCCAACCATGCCTTGTTACCACCCACCTCCTTTCCGACTAGCGGAACGAGCAAGAGGACGAGCATCATAACTCCGTAAATGATGTAAGCGAACGTCTCGTAGAATTGGCGATCAATGACCAGTATTGCAAGGATGATGATCACAGAACCGCCGATAAAAATGAGTTGACGCCCCGAGTTCAGATGGAGACTGAAGATGGATGTGTCGGCGGTCTCGTCGTAGGTTACCGCATAGATGTTCAGCCATCCGAGAAATACGATAGCCCCATAGATGAGCACCGTCACCCAGTCGATCTTATTCGTGATGTTGTCCTCGCGCTTCAATTCAGAAAATCTCCTTTCAACACGTATTGTTCGATATGCGGTCGTTGGGTCTCTCCCAACAGATATTTTTCAATCATGAGGCTGGCGATCGACGCTGCTGCCCGGGCGCCTTGGCCCGAATATTCAACATAGACTGACACTGCAATCTTCGGGTCTTCTTTGGGCGC
>JBIQJZ010000190.1:0-7348 GCA_044507115.1 Flammeovirgaceae bacterium
CCAGCAGATCGCGGTTTACAATCGTCTTACTTCGAATGATCATCCCCTGGTAACCCATGTGCTTCTCGCGCAACTCCTCACGCGTGATCTCCGGGTAATAGTCTACTTCCCACCCGGCTGATTGCAGCATGTGATGAAGACTCTCATGCATATGATCAACTACTAGACACTTCCGTATCATGATTACGACTTTTCTCTATTTGCTTGGTAAGACCGATGAAATCTTCGACGGTGAGCTGTTCCGCCCGCTTGTCCATGATGGCGTCAGACGACAGGGTTGCGTCCAAATTCAGATTTTTTAGCGCGTTGCGCAAGGTCTTCCGCCTGTTGTTGAATCCCTGCTTGACGACCTGCACAAACAACGCCTCGTCGCACTCCAGCCTCTGGCGCTTGTTTCTGACGAGCCGGATCACGGCCGAGGTTACTTTCGGAGGTGGGGTGAATACACCTGGCGACACCTTGAACAGCATCTCAACATCATAATAAGCCTGGAGGAGTACACTGAGAATCCCGTACACTTTGCTCCCATGGCGCGACGCTATTCGATCTGCGACCTCCTTCTGAAGCATGCAGACTACCTGCCGGACGGATGTGCGATACTCCAATACCCGGAAAAATATCTGCGACGAAATGTTGTATGGAAAGTTTCCGATGATCGAGAATTCCCCCGGAAGAATTGCCGAAAGATCTATTTTCAGAAAATCGGCCTCGATAATCCTCGACTCTGCGATCACCTGATGTTCTTTGAGATAGGCAACGGAATCGCGGTCAATTTCAACGACGGTCAGCGAAATGTTTGATTTCTCTATCAACAAACGCGTGAGAACGCCCATACCGGGTCCGATCTCCAACACCTGCATCTTCTCGCCTTCGGGAACAAGCAGACTGTCGACGATCCTGCGCGCTGTATTCTGGTCATGCAGAAAATGTTGACCCAGCATTCGCTTCGGCCGCACTGATCTCATTCGTGACATAGTTCGAAAGGTAAGAAATGTCCACGGACCTCAATCAAAGCCGACCGTGGACTAATCGACTATTTTTCCTTAATTCGCAGGATACAAAAAAGAACTATGAGCCTTCACGCACGACATCCGGACAAACCACGCATTGGAATCACTCTCGGCGACCTCAATGGCGTTGGCCCGGAAGTCGCGATGAAAGCTCTGGCCGACAACAGGATACTGAGTATGGTAACACCTGTGGTCTATGGGTCGACACGCGTTCTTTCGCATTACAAGAAACTTTTTGCGCTCGAAGAATTCAACTTCTCACAAGTCAGAAGCAAAGGCCAGTTCACCGCGCGCAGCATCAACGCGGTGAACTGCTGGGAGGATGCGATCGAGATAAATCCAGGCAAGCCGTCTCCAGAATCAGGTAAGGCCGCGCTGAAATCCCTTCAGGGTGCCTGCGCAGAGTTGAAAGAAGGATTGATTGACGCACTGGTCACCGCGCCGATTGACAAACACGCGATCCACGGTGACGATTTTCCGTTTAAAGGACATACTGAGTTCCTGACTAAGGAGTTCGGAAGTGGAGAGAGTCTCATGTTTATGGTAAGCGAGCGACTTCGTGTGGGGCTGGTGACAGACCACGTACCGATAAGTGATGTCCCTTCACAGATCTCAAAAGAAAAGATCGAAAACAAGCTGAAGCTCATGGAGAGTTCGCTGAAGAACGACTTCGGGATCAGCAAGCCTCGAATCGCAGTACTCGGTCTTAATCCTCATGCAGGTGATGGTGGGTTGCTCGGAAAAGAGGACGATGAGATCATCCGGCCTGTCGTTGCTGATCAGCGAAGCCGGGGTCGCCTGGTATTCGGTCCATTTTCGGCAGACGGATTCTTTGGAGCGGCCCTGTTCCGCCAATACGACGCCGTGCTCGCCATGTATCACGATCAAGGTCTCATCCCGTTCAAGGCATTGACGTTTGGCGAGGGAGTCAATTTTACCGCGGGACTGCCAGTCGTGCGGACATCACCGGATCACGGAACTGCCTTCAACATATCGGGTAAGAACCAGGCAAACGAAGCCTCCATGCGTCATGCAATTCTTCTGGCTTCAGAGATTGTCCGTCATCGAAACGAACAGTCCAAAGAAAAATAAGCTCGGCCGGCTGGATCAATTCAGCCGTTTACCTGTAGGAGGCCGAAAAATTGGTATTAATGAGTAGTTTTACACCAAGTAACCTTGTCGATGGATATTGTCACCAAAAAACAACTGAATATTCTCATTCAACTTGCCGAAGCTGATAAGCACTTCGCCAAGATTGAGCGGGAAATGATCTTCAAGATTGCTCAGGAGCGCCATTTTCCGGAAGAAATGGTCAACGAACTGATCCGGAACCCGGAGCCCATCGAGACCCTTGGTGCGCTCTCCGCAGAACAGAAGTTCGACTATCTGATGTCCAGCATAGACCTGATCTTCGTTGATAATAACATTTTCGATAGCGAGTTGCTATTCGCACGTAACATCGCGATCAAACTGGGTTTTAAGAAGAGCATAGTCGAGTATTTCGTCGAAAACTACGGGAAAAAGTCCCGCGAAGAGTTCAAACAGGCCGCCCTGCGCGATTACGTATAGCAGGATTCCCGCCCTACAGCCGCCTGAGCAACCTTTTTGGACCCCTCCAAACGCGGGATCAACTTTGTGCTTTCCATTAATTATCCTAAATTTGCCGACTTATTTTAAGGCTCGGCGGGCAATGGAAACGAGGGCGTACGCGGTTAATATAGTTGGTTTGACGAATAAGGAGCACCATTTTGCATTTGAAATGGGTTCCGCGTTCTTCGAGCGTTATGGCTCCGAATTGGTATCCCAGGGCGCTCTAACCGCAGAAGTTGTGCTCGACAAGCGTGAAACGTTCATTGATGCTACTTTTTCCATCCAGGGAGTGGTCAATCTGATTTGTGACAGAAGCCTGGATCCGTTTGAACAGACGGTCAAAAGAAGGCGTAAACTTGTTTTCAAGTTCGGAGACGTGGCTGAAGAACTGAGCGATGAGATCATAATGATCAGCTGGGAGACGGAACGGCTGGAACTCGGGCAGTACTTGTACGAGTTTATCGCCCTCGAATTGCCGATGAAAAAGCTTCACCCCCGTTTCCGGGACGAGGAGGCGGAAGATGATAGTCCGGAAGGAAAAATCATCTACTCATCGACAGAAAAAGAAAACAATGATCCCGGCGGTGAAGACGATATTGATCCCCGTTGGGAGAAACTAAAAAAGTTCAAATAAACAGAAGTTGATATGCCAAATCCTAAGAGGAAATTCTCGACAACCCGAAGAGATAAGAGAAGAACGCACTACAAGGCAACAGCAAAGCTGCTGGCCGTTTGCCCTACTACGGGAGAACACCATCTACCACACCGCGCCTTCTGGCACGAAGGAAAGCTTTACTTCAAGGGTAAAGTGGTGATGGAAAAAGAAGTATTGGCGTAATGCGTTTGCCCGCGGCTTCGGAGGAAAAAATAGCGCCGCGTCTGCGGGTATGTCTGACTGATGTCCGGCCTGCTGTTTCTTCCTGAGGAAGACCATGCGAAAACTTGCTCGAGTTACTCGGGCTTTTTTCGTTTTTAGCGGCGCGTATTTCAATCACGGCTTGTTGTGAAAAATCAGAACAATAATTAAATAACAATATGACTAAGATCAGGGCCGCCATCACCGGTGTCGGCGGATATGTTCCGGATTACATCCTCACTAATCAGGAACTGGAAACGATGGTCGAGACCTCCGACGAGTGGATCACTACCCGTACGGGTATCAAAGAGCGACGGATCTTAAAAGGAGAGAATCAAGGCGTTTCGGTGATGGGCATCGAAGCGGTCAAGCAAATGCTGGCCAAGACGAAGACCGATCCCAAAGAAATCGACCTTCTCATTTTTGCCACAGTTACAGCGGACATGACTTTTCCCGCTACTGCGAACATCGTGGCGACGGAAGTTGGTGCTGTCAATGCTTTCAGCTATGACATGGGAGCAGCTTGCTCAGGATTTCTCTATGCACTTACAACCGGAGCAAGTTTCATCGAATCGGGCCGGTACAAGAAAGTTGTTGTTATAGGTGGCGACAAGATGTCGTCCATCATCGACTACACCGACCGCACGACATGTATCATCTTCGGCGACGGCGCGGGTTGTGTGCTTCTCGAAGCAACGACGGAGGATGTCGGCGTGATCGATTCACTCCTGCGCAGCGACGGTGGCGGAGAGACTTATCTCCATATGAAGGCGGGAGGTAGCAGAAAACCGGCATCGCACGAAACGGTAGAAAACCGTCAGCACTATGTCTATCAGGAAGGCGCAGCGGTCTACAAATTTGCTGTTACTAATATGGCGGATGCGGCTGCGCAGATTGCCGAGCGCAACAATCTTACACCTGACACGATCGACTGGTTGGCTCCGCACCAGGCGAACAAGCGCATCATCGATGCTACCGCACACCGTATCGGCATCAGCGATGACAAAATCATGATGAACATCGAACGCTACGGCAACACCACGGCGGGAACGATTCCATTGCTATTGTGGGATTACGAAGACAAGCTCCGCAAAGGTGATAACATCATCATGGCAGCATTTGGTGGTGGTTTTACCTGGGGTGCCATTTACCTAAAGTGGGCTTACGACAGCGCCAAGCAATAACGAATTGTGAACACTCCGACGCCAATCGAAGCGCAGTTTTGTCGTTTTCGCTTATTTTGATTGATTTGTAACTTAAAGAAGTATTTTTTATGGCCACGATATCAGACCTCAGCAGGGGCAACTTCGTCCGTTACAATGGTGAAGTGATGCAGATTGAGGAATTACAACACCGTACACCGGGCAACCTGCGAGCCTTTTACCAGGTGAAAATGCGTAACATCCGAAACGGTAAAATCGCGGAAAATCGGTTCAGACCTGGTGATGAAATTGAGATCCTGCGGGTTGAAACGAAAGAATACCAGTACCTCTACCAGGACGGCGAGAGCCTTGTCTGCATGGACAACGAGACATTCGACCAGGTGTACATTGACAAGAGCCTCCTCGGCGAGTCAGGAAAATATATCAAAGAAGGAGTAACGCTTCTCATCGCATTTGAAAACGGATCCAATCCGATCACGGCTGAAGCTCCGGCACATGTGGTGCTGGAAGTACAATACACCGAACCTGGCGTGCAAGGCGACACCGCTACCCGAACACTCAAGCCGGCGACCATGGAGAACGGCACCGAAATCCGCGTGCCCTTATTTATCAACACAGGTGAAAAAATAAAAGTCGACACCCGCACGGGTGCCTACGTCGAACGTGTAAAATAAAAGTATGAGCAAGAATCGCACGTCAAAATCAGCACCCAGGAAAGAAGCGAAAGCGTCACCGCAGAAATCGACGCCGGCAACTAAGACTGCGGAAATCCGAGATCTCATTGATTTCATCGCAAAGTCGGGTCTCAACGAGGTTAACATCGAAACCAGCGAGTTGAAGCTCCACGTCAAGCGAGAGCCTGACCAGAAAATTTTCAAGTCCCCTACAGCCGTCGCGCTGCCTCCGCCGCCTGTCGGCCAGGTAGTTCAGCAGCAAGTCCAGCCCGCAGCCGTTGCGACTGCGACTCCCCCAGCCGCGTCCACAGAGTCCGGTGCAAGGACAGTGGAGATTAAGTCACCGATGATCGGCACCTTCTATCGCTCGTCGAGCCCCGACACTCCTCCGTTTGTCTCAGTAGGCGACAAGATCACCAAGGGCCAGACGGTATGCATCATCGAAGCGATGAAACTTTTCAACGAAATTGAATCGGAAGTATCGGGTACGATAGTGAAAATCATGGTTGAGAATGCTACTCCTGTGGAGTACGACCAGATTCTGTTCGTCGTCGAACCCGACTGAAAAAACGTAAAATAATTCGTCCACTTTCTCCCGCGTTACGGCGGGTATCGGGGTTTGATAATGGAATTCATGTTCAAGAAAATACTTATTGCCAATCGCGGAGAGATTGCACTTCGGATCATTCGTACGTGCCGCGAAATGGAAATACAAACCGTCGCCGTTTACTCAACTGCCGATCGCGAAAGCCTGCACGTGCGGTTCGCTGACGAAGCAGTCTGCATCGGTGACGCGCCGAGTAAGGATTCGTACCTCAACATCCCGCGCATTATCAGCGCCGCAGAGATCACAAACGCCGACGCCATTCACCCAGGTTACGGATTTCTCTCCGAGCGCGCCGAGTTCTCTGCCATCTGTCACGAATACGGTATCAAGTTCATCGGCCCTACACCCGCGATGATCCAGGCTATGGGCGACAAGTCCACCGCAAAAGATACGATGAAGAAGGCGGGTGTTCCGACGATTCCTGGCTCCGATGGTCTGCTCACATCCGTATCCGAAGGACAACAGCTCGCCAAGGAAATCGGATACCCCGTGATCCTGAAAGCCACTGCCGGCGGCGGCGGAAAAGGAATGCGGATCGTAAATGACGAGAGTGAATTCAAGAAAGCGTGGGATGATGCCCGCCGTGAAGCCGGCGCTGCATTCGGCAACGATGGCTTGTACCTCGAAAAATTTATCGAAGAACCTCGCCACATCGAGATCCAGATCGTGGGCGATCAATATGGAAAAGTATGCCACCTCTCCGAACGAGACTGCTCAATTCAACGCCGTCACCAAAAGCTCGTGGAGGAAACACCATCGCCTGCTGTTAGCCAGGAATTACGTGAAAAGATGGGCGAAGCCGCTATCAAGGGAGCGAAAGCCATCAAGTATGAAGGGGCCGGCACAATCGAGTTTCTCGTAGATAAGCACGGCAATTTCTATTTCATGGAGATGAACACGCGGATCCAGGTGGAGCATCCGATCACCGAGGAAGTGACCGACTACGATCTCATCAAGGAACAGATAAAAGTCGCTGCCGGCGTTCCTATTTCCGGAACAAACTACTTCCCCAACCTGTATGCAATGGAGTGTCGGATTAATGCTGAAGATCCCAGCAATGGATTCAGACCATCTCCCGGAAAGATCACCAACCTGCACATGCCTGGTGGCCACGGCGTCCGCATCGACAGCCATGTCTATGCCGGATATACGATTCCACCAAACTACGACTCCATGATCGCCAAACTAATCGTCAGCGGCCAATCGAGGGAGGAAGTTATGACACGCATGAAACGCGCCCTGCAGGAATTCGTAATCGAGGGAGTAAAAACAACCATCCCCTTCCACATCGCGCTGATGGACAACCCGACATTCAAGTCAGGGAAGTTTACTACTAAGTTTTTGGAAACATCGTTCGATTTTAAGACGCTCGAATCGTGAGTCGTGAGTCGGCACTCACTACTCACCACTCACCACTCACTACTCACCACTCACCACTCACCACTCAC
>JBIQJZ010000191.1:0-7348 GCA_044507115.1 Flammeovirgaceae bacterium
GTGCTCCGGCGAGCGTTGTGATCATGCCGATGATTGCGTCGACCATCAATGCGTCAGGGGTGAAAAGGCTGAACACACGGATGAGAAGGTAGACGCCAGCCGCAACCATCGTCGCAGCGTGAATCAGGGCCGACACAGGCGTCGGTCCTTCCATAGCATCAGGAAGCCATGGAAAGAGTGGGAATTGGGCTGACTTGCCGATGACGCCACAGAATACCAGCAAGGCGGCAGCGGTCTGCCAACCGGGGAGTGCTCCGGCGTCGGAGATTGCGGAAACGCTAAAGGTTCCATGACCTGCCCAAAGGATCATCAGCCCAATGAGGAAGCCGACGTCACCGATGCGATTTATAATAAATGCTTTTGTCGCTGCGCGTCCGGCCGATACTTTCTCCGTCCAGTGTCCGATCAGCATGTATGACGAGAAGCCCACCAACTCCCAGAAAATGAACAGCATGAGGAGGTTGTCACTCAATACAATTCCCTGCATCGCGAACGTGAAGAAGCCCAGCATCGCGAAGTATCGCTTTTGTCCGGAGTCGTCTTTCATGTACGTCGTTGAATAGATATGGACGAGCAATGAGATAAATGCGACCACGACCAACATCAGCAGGCTTTGGTTTGAGACGATAAGATCGGCGTCGAACGACAGGGTTCCGACGGCAAACCACGCGATCCTTACAGGGTCGTTTGAAATATTCCATTGGTTAATGAAAAGACCGAGAGCGGCCAGGGTCGCAATCGACATCATTAATACTGAGAAGGCCTGTTGAGATTTCCGCGGCAGACAGATACCTGCGAAAGACATCAGTGGTGCGAGAAGGGTGATCAGTACCAGCGCAATAACAGGTCTTTCCATTTGTGCTACCCTTTTAAGTCGGATATGTCGCCAGGCACCGATGTCTGGAAATATCGGTATGCTCGGAGTATGATTGCCAACCCAACAGCAACCTCGCAGACCGCTACGATAATAATGAAAAGCGCAAACACCTGCCCATCATGGGCTGGTCCGTGCTGCATGTTGAATGCCGCGAGATTCAGGTTTGAAGCGTTCAGCATCAGTTCGATCCCGATGAGGACCATTATCACATTCTTTTTGATAATGACGACCGCAACCCCCGTACAGAACAGGAAGGCTGAGAGATAGAGCAACGAATGGTAGTGCTGCATCAAGCCTTCGATTTAAGGGTAGAAGTGACAACAGCAGCCCCGATCAGTGCGATTAACAATAGCAACCCTGCGACCTCGAAGGGAAGGGAATACAAACTGAATATACGAAGTGCTACAGGTGAAATGCCTTCGGGCTCCAATGCTCGTTCCGCAAGCGGAATGGACGTCAGGTAACGAGCAAGAAGTGTAAACAGCCCAATACCGATAAGTGCTCCACTCAGAATGTTCGTGTTGCGGACTGTGAGCGGACGACCCAACATACGCGTGGTGAGCATCACTCCAAAGATGATGATGACGGCAATTCCTCCGGCATAAACTAGAATCTGTGCAACAGCGAGAAGTTCGGCGAAGCTAAGAGCATAGAGCGCGGCGAGTGAGAGCAACGTGACGAGAAGGTAGATTGCGCTCTTAAAGACATTCGACGAGAACAGTATGCCCACCGCGCCAGCGCCGGCCATCACGACAAAGAAATAGAACACTGCGATCATGAAGCGGATCCCGGTGGTTTGATCTTTGGACGAAATACTGGTTTTGCCGGTGCAGCTTTAGGCTGTTCCGTCTTGGATTCCTCGCTTGTTGAAGGCGGTGCTTCCGCCCGGGGTGCCGCCGCTGCGATCTTGCTCTTTTGGTATTCTTCCAGCGCTCTCTTCTTGTCGGTGATCTCTGCTTCTGACATTTCGGCGAAGGCGTATGTGTGTTCGCGGATGTCCGCAACGCTGAAGTCATACACTTTCGTCATCGTAAGGCATTCCGTAGGACATACTGTTGTACACAGTCCGCAGAAACAGCACTTCGCCATGTCGATGTCGAAGCGCGCTGCATAGATGCGCTTCGGGGTGCCATCCGACGTTCGTCCTATCTCTTCCACGGCGCGAACAGGCTCTATCTCAATGCAATCGACCGGGCATATTTTTGCGCATTTATCACAGACGATGCAGTCGTCGATCTCATTGTGAAGGCGATAGCGTCCGTTGTCAGGTACGGGTATGGCTTCGCGAGGATATTGAATCGTCGAGATTCCTTCTGCGTGTGCGAAGTACTCCTCGTTCATGATTGGGACAATCTTGCGTTTGCGGGCAGCGCGGCGGAGGTGTGCCAGTGTCAGCAACAGTCCATCCGCCAGGGAACGAAAGGCAGTGGTAAGATTACTGAGATACGTGTTTTTTTTTGCTGTCATGCCGTGACTGGAACGCAAAAATAGCAAAGAAAAAGGAGTTGGCAGGGCTAATTGGGCTGGAATTCCGGTTTCGGAACTGTGAATGCGAACGTGCTACCACTTCCTGGTTGGCTCTCTACGAAAATTCGCCCCCCGTTCTTTTCAACAAACTCTTTGCAGAGGATAAGTCCGAGACCGGTTCCCTTCTCATTCGCGGTTCCGCGTGTGGTATAGGGGGCGGTCTTGTCAAACAGGATTCTCAACACTTCGTCATTCATTCCGACGCCGTTATCGCGGATGGTGACCAGCCATTCATCTTCGCGCTCTTCGGCCCCGATCGCGACTTCACCACCGTCATTAGTAAACTTGATCGCGTTTGTCACGAGGTTACGCAAAACCAGGTTCACGGTGTTCGAGTCCGCAAATGCGTGAGTCCCGGGCGCTACGTTGTTATACAGGCGAATTTGCTTGTTCGGAATCGAGCCAAGCAGCTGCACGTTCTCTTCCACTATTTTGTGCAGGTCAATTCGCGAAGGCTGGAGATTGAGTTTCTCCATTTGCAGGAGGGTCCAGTCCAACAGGTTGTTGAGCAGCGTTCGGGTATGGTTGAAGCGTGTTTTAAGTTCGTGGATGTGTTGCGTGAGTTCTTCGGGTTTGACAGCGCCTTTGTCGAGCAAGTCGAGCAAACCCGCCAGAGCGTTGATTGGAGAGCGCAAATCGTGGGAGATGATGGAAAAGAACTTGTCCTTTACCTGGTTCAGGCGTTCCAGTTCCTCACTACGGGTCTCCATCTCTTGTTGATGTCGGAGTAGGAGCGTATTGATCTGCCGGCGTCGCTGACCACTGCGATATACTGTTGCCAAAAGGATCACGCTCAGCGCGACGACTACAACGAGGATATTCGTGATGTACTCCTGTTTCTTGATGGTTACGTTTTTCAGTGCCCGCTCCTCATTTAGAGCTGCAATTTCGGTGTCTTTGTCTTCCGTCTCAAAACGTATTTGATCCCGCAGAAGTTTTTCCTGCATATCTTGACTGAAGAGACTGTCCTCTAGCTGTTTGAATTGCTTGTAGTAGGCAAGTGAGTTCTTGTAGTCCTGCTGAAGCTCGTAGAGACTGGACAACGTGTGGTATCCCCTGATCTCCAGTGTTCTTGCGTTTGACTGCTTTGCAAGTGCCAGGCTGCGGTTAATAGCTCGCATTGCGTCCGGGTAAAGACCCTGTTTGGTGAACACCTCCCCACGGCCGAGTTCGACTTCGGCAATACCGAACAGGTTTTGAATCTTGTCGTGCAGCCTGTACGTTGTGTCATAATATGACAGCGCCTGTTCGTAATTTCCCATGTGCAGATGTACCGTAGCGAGTTTCGCCAGGGTTCGTGGTTCGAGCACCAGGAGGTTCTGGTCTCGCGTGAGGCGGATTGATTTTAACAGAGTATTGAGCGCTGAATCGTATTCGCCCTTGCGGATCATGACATCGCCAATTTCATCCAGGGAATACGGTGTGCCTTCCGCGTCGTTAATACTGCGGCTCATGGACATGGAAAGGTTGAGGTGCTCCAGAGCACGGTCGTACTGGCCGAGTTCTTTGAATACACGGCCTACGTTGTGAAGCGCGATGGCCATGTGAAGTGAATCCTCGTGGCCGCGGGCGATCCGGAATGACTGCGTGAAATAGAAATAGGCTTCATCGTATTCACCGAGATCGAAGTAGTCGCTGGCAACGTTGTTGTAATCCGTCGCGAGGTTAGCGCTGTCGCGGTTCTCAAGACTGTTCTGCAGGGCGAGGTTGTCGTAGCGCAGGGCGGCACTGTAGTCGCCACTGATCGAGTAAAGTGCGCCCAGATTCTGGTACGCGCGGATTTTCAGCCGCGCCACGTTAAGCGCTTCGGCCATTTTCAGAGCGTTTTCCGCCAATTCACGACTCCTGTTGATATTGGCATACTGATATTCGCGGGAGAGGCGGATAAGCGTTTCAATCCGGCTTGAATCAGGAAGGTTGTTGTTCAGAACAGATTCAAGGCTATCAATTCTCGTCTGAGCCGTTACAGCGGACTGGCTTAGCAGGAGGATTGCGATATATAGTAGCCTAGAGATCCGCACAACTTTAGATAAACAGAATTTTCCAGACCGCGAAAACGATAATTAATCCCAACGCCGCGGGCGTCAGATATTTCCAGCTCAGCGCCATCAACTGATCAATTCGAAGCCGGGGATAGGTCCAGCGTATCCACATTTGTACGGCGACAAAGAACAGAGACTTACTCATCAACCAAAAAATTCCCCACAGGGTGGACGCTACGCTCCCCGGAGTTCCTGTCGTCCAGGTCGCCAGGGTCAGTTCTCTGATGTCGGGCAGTGGAGAATTCCAGCTTCCGAAGAATAAAATCACCCCCAGGATACTCACCAATAGCATCATGGCGTACTCGCCGAGCATAATAACTGCGAACCGAAATCCGGAGTATTCTGTGTGAAAGCCTGCAACCAGCTCTGACTCGGCTTCCGGAAGATCAAAGGGCGCACGATTACATTCTGCGAGAGAAGCAATGAAAAATATTACCCATGTAAAAAAAAGGAGAGGCATTCTGAAAATGTTCCATGCGAGAAACCCTCCTGCCTCATCCACGCGAATATTCAAGGCAGGAATATCGAAGAGGTATTGCGGTTCTGGCGACAAAATACCTTGCTGAAAAGAGATCTCCTGGAGATCGAGTGTTTCCGAAAAGATGCACACACTCAGGACCGCCAGCCCCAGGGGCACCTCATAGGAAATGAGCTGAGCTGCGGATCGCATCGTCCCCAACATACTGTACTTATTGTTCGAACTCCAGCCGGCCAGCATGATGCCGATTACATCAATCGAGATTATCGCAATCAGAAGGAACAGGCCCGATGACAAGGCAGCTCCTGACCATGAGGCACTTAGAGGCAGGACCGAAAAACCTGCAAAAACCGACACAAATATTACAATGGGGGCGATTTTGAATAAAACTCGCTCAGCATTCGCGGGGACGATGTCTTCCTTCTGAAGGAGTTTGAGAAGGTCAGCCACAGTTTGGCCGATTCCGTAATAGCCCACCTCCATGGGACCGAGCCGGTCCTGGATAAATGCGGAAATTTTCCGCTCCGCATAAATAGCCAGAACGGCATAAAATACGATAAAGGGCAAAAGAAAAACGATGGTTGTCAATTCGGCGAATTTCTACTTAAGATGCAATTTATCCTGCAGGCCTCCCAGCTGGTAGTCTCATGGCCGACCTGGGACTCGGAGCAGGGTGTAATAATGAGGCTAGTTCCACAAGGAATGCTTCTCTAGCCTGACAGATTCGTGGAAAAACATACGTGCAGACGACTCAAAACTCTCGGTAAAGTCCGAGACCAGAAAATGATGGTTAGCCTCATGGGGGGTATTGAGCAGACCTTCCTTTTGCAGGTACGTTTTCAGCGCCTCGGCCACGACCTCCGAGGAGTCGAGTATGCGCATTCTCCCGGCGTAATATCCGTCAATCTCCTTCTTAATAAGTGGATAATGAGTGCATGCAAGGACGAGCGCTTCGATTTCCGCAAGTGTGGGGTCAGAAAGATATTGCGCGATTATTTCGTGGCTGATCTGGTTGTTGAAGAAACCTTCCTCGATCATCGGAGCGAGCAGGGGCGTTGCCAGCGAGCGGAGGGTGATGTTCAGTCCTGCCTCCTCGAGTTTTCTTGCATACACGCCAGATTGAACCGTGCGTTTTGTGCTAATCAATCCAACCGTCTTTCCTTCGAGCTCGCGTGTGACCAGTTCGACCATCGGGTCAATGACGTTGATGACGTGGGTGTCCGTCCGGACGTACTCCTTTAATAATTCGTAGGAGGCTGAACTTGCGGAGTTGCAGGCAATAACGATCACCTTACAGCCTTTCTTCAAAAGGATATCCGCAATCTTTATTGAATAGACCTGTATCGCAGCTTCTGACTTGTCTCCGTACGGAAGATGCGCAGTATCTCCAAAATAGATCAGGTCTTCATTCGGCAGCAAGGTGCGAATCGCATGCGCTACGGTAAGGCCCCCGATACCGCTGTCGAAAATGCCAATTGGTTTCCTGAGTTTGTCCTCCATCGTGCGTGCTGTTGACGCTTTCCCGTCAAACAGCAAATTGGGAAATAAACCGACGCCATTGCCGATCACGCGGACTTTTTTTCAGGCGTCTGCAGCCAACCGTCAGGGTACGGGCCGAACCGCCGTGTCGGGGTTCTCGGAAAGTCGTGCGATCACAGACTCTCTTATCTCGCGGTGGTGGCAGTAGCTGCACCTGTAGTGTTTGGCTAACATACCGGGTTCGTCATCCGTCGGTTGCTGAACGATCTCCTCCAGGCGAAGGCGGAACGTAACGAAACCACAGGAAGGACATTCCTCAGTGTGTTCGTAAGCAAAATACTTCTCTACCTTGGTATATCCTGTTGCTTCGTCGAGCCAAACGTCGTAGTCCACGGAGCGAACTTCGGCCTGTTCCCGAAACAGCGATGGTTCCAGATGTGCTTCCTCTTCTTTTTCACGAAGCTTCCGCATCACATTACCCTGCGGCGAAATTCTCGGTTTGTGCCGGAGTTTGTTGAGCCTTTTTTCGACCAGCCGCGGGTAGTAAATCCGCACCAGGCTATAACAGATGATATATGCGATGACAGCGAAACTGGCTGTCATAAAGATTCTGACATAGAACCAGATGGCTACATCGGAAAAAATCATCTTGGTGCCGACGGAATTAGCAAAGAATGCTGCTGCTGTGATAAGTGCGATGACGGCGTACCAGATGAACCGGATCTCATTCTGGTTGACGTAGTCGTATTTTTCCTTGTATTCCTTCAGTAACAGGATGCGAATCTCGTGGTACAGAAGGATTGCTACGGCCAGGACAACGAATACCGATGCACCCAGTTGCATGTACTTGTCCCAGGCGTTGATGAATTCGGTGTGCTCTTCCATAAGATCAGGGTTAAGGCGTTAGTAATATAATGAATTGGCGTTTCTTTTGACAGAAATCTC
>JBIQJZ010000192.1:0-7169 GCA_044507115.1 Flammeovirgaceae bacterium
CCACGGTGGAAAGTTCGTGGTCAGGGAAGAGGGACGACTGCTGTTCACACCGCTGTTCCTGGTCATTGTTCTTATCGAAACAACAGACTTGATCTTTGCGGTCGACTCAATCCCTGCGGCTTTTGCCATCACGAGAAATCCATTCCTCATTTATACCTCGAACATCTTTGCGGTTATGGGCCTGCGGGCGATGTTCTTCCTGCTGGCGGGCATTATCGATAAGTTTTACCTGCTGCAGAAAGGTCTCTCGGTCATCCTCTTCTTTATTGGGGCCAAGATGTTACTCGATATATGGGACATTGACGTGAACGTCTATCTCTCATTTACGGTGATCTTTGCTACCCTTATGCTATCCATCATATTCTCAGTCCTCATCCCGAGAAAGCAACAGGCGGCGGAAGAGGAAGTTTAGGAAGGGATGCCTTCTGTAAAAAGACTCTTCGGAAGGATTTTCAGTAGCACTGGCAAGGTGAGAAACCTGCGGGGCAGGGAAATGATTTGAAACGTTGGAATCACTCGCAGTAGCTGTACCAGCGAGACCCTTATTCGCTCCTTTTCTTCCGGGGTCATTTCTGACGAACGGGATTTCATCAGCAGAGGCAGCAACTCGGTGTTTTCCTGTAGTTCCTTGATAAGGCGCATCTTGTTCTTTTCAGCAATCCGGGCAACGCGGCGGATGAACTGTTCGCTCACCTGTTGATAGTCCTGCTTGTTCTGCAAGTACGAAAGTTGCTCCCAGTTTTCAAGTACAAATCCTTCGATCGCGATGAGACTGTTCTCCAGGTCTTCTTCATCGAACCCAAGGTGACTGGCAAATCGCATGAGGAACTGCATTTCCAGGTCTTCGACTTTCTTGTCGGCCCACAGGGTCAGGATGCCGATTTCGAGGAAAAACTTTTTCAGTATCCACGAGTTTTCCGAGGGAAGATTAATGTCGGCGATGTCAAGACCTTTCTCAAAGATGTCAAGCGCTTGCTTCCGCTGCTCGGATGATAAGTCGGAACTATGCAGGAAGAGATCGAGGAGCTTTTTCTCTTCGTATGCTACCTCCCGGTTGGCGTGCGCGGCGGCAGCGATTACTTTAACCACCGAAAAGCGCAACTCCTCCCGCTCGTAGCGAAAGAAATCAGCAACGATGTGGTCGGCGTTCGTATGCATCCACTGACCGAAGATGAAGACGTCAAGAAATAGTAGTGTGTTGTGGAAGAAGTATGTCCAGAAGTTTCCTTCGAATTCCGATGCGCGCTCGATTCGCTTGTCGAGGATACGCTCCACTATCTCAATCGACGACTTGCGCTTGCCAAAAAGGGTCCGGGGAGAGGTTGCTACTTCTGGATAGATGCTGTTGTAGAAGTTCACTATCTGGTCGAGTGCATGGTCAAGAGTATCCAAGATGTGAGGGGGCTCTCCCTCTTGGTGCTCTTGCGCGAGAAGGGCACTGTTGATCAGGCTCTCCGCCAGCAAGACTTTCATCTTGTCGCGATGGTGCCATGCATCGTGATCCGGGTGACTTGAAACACCAGTAGACTGACCATACATGAGCCCTGTCGGCTGAAGTATCCGGTACAGGGAATGTTCCGGGTGGGAGCGTCTCTTTGCCAGGTCGCCGTTTAGCTGATGCAACGTCTCGAGTCGAAACGTAACGTACTCTTTCAGCCAACCTTTTTCGTTTGGGTTCATTTTGACAGTGCTGGTCCCAAGTTGATGAAGACAGGCAAAGACGGTCGGGTGTGTTTGGCGCTGACCGTCAACGCATGGTCGTTCTGATCAGTAAAGTAAACAATTAATAGGACATTTCCAGAACACCTATTTCAAAGATTCCTTCCAACCTCTGGCTTCGAGTTTGTGCGCGGCACTTTCGACCTTCTTCTGGAGTGAGAGTTTGAATTTTTCGATTCTCTTCCCGAGTTCGCGGTCGGAAGATCCAATGATCTGCGCAGCCAGAATTCCGGCATTACGAGCACCGTTGAGGGCGACGGTAGCCACAGGTACACCCGCAGGCATTTGCAGTATGGAGAGCACGGAGTCCCAGCCGTCCATGGAGTTAGAGGACTTCACAGGTACACCGACCACGGGCAGAGCTGTCAGTGATGCGACCATGCCGGGCAGGTGAGCCGCTCCGCCGGCGCCGGCGATGATGACCCGAATGCCACGCTTGCGCGCCGTAGAAGCGTAGTCTACCATGCGCAGCGGCGTGCGATGCGCGGAGACGATGGTCACTTCATAGGGGACTTGCAGGGTTTCAAGCATCTCAGCTGCCTCCTTCATAACGGGGAGGTCGCTTTCGCTTCCCATGATAATGCCTACCAGCGGTTTCTTCATAGCCATAGTTTTATCTGATCACTCACGCGATCACCTTTAGTGTCTCTTTAACGAACTTCGCCTTTTCCTTCAATGCTGTCACGCTCTCGCCGAGGATGGTCACGTGTCCCATCTTGCGGAACGGTTTGGTGATTTTCTTTCCGTACAAGTGCACGAACACACCGGATGTCGCTACCGTTTCGTGGAAACCCTGATAGCGCGCCGGTCCAGTTTGACCCGGTTCTCCGAGGAGATTAATCATGGCACTGGGCATGATCGTCGACGTATCTCCCAGTGGAAGGCCGAGAATCGAGCGCAGATGTTGCTCGTACTGCGAGGTCATGTTTCCCTCGATAGTCTGATGCCCGCTGTTGTGAGGTCTCGGTGCCATCTCGTTGATAAGCACCTGACCGTCGCGCGTGACAAACATTTCCACTGCCAGCAGACCGGTCATATTCAGGTCGGTGATTACTTTTCGCGCAATCGCATCGGCGGCGTCAGCTATCGCGGGACTTAACTCAGCGGGAGAAAACAGGTATTCAACCAAATTCCGTATCGGGTGAAAGACCATTTCGACGGCCGGGAAGGTTTTGATCTCTCCGGCTGTGTTGCGGGCAACAATTACTGCGATCTCTTTATCAAAGTCGACCAGGCTCTCGACGAGGCTGGGGGCTTCCCAGGCATTCGCGAGGTCGCTCTCGACGCGCATGATCTGTACGCCGCGTCCGTCGTAGCCTTCGCGTCCGAGCTTGTTTACGAAAGGTAAGAAGCCCTGGTGCTTCCGCACATCCTCCGCGTTTTCGGTGAGGTAGAACTCTGCAGTAGGGATTCCGTTGCGTCGGTAGAATTCCTTTTGGACGCGTTTGTCCTGAATAAGCTCAATGACCGATGGCTCAGGCAACACGGTTTTGCCCTGACGGGCGAGCTCTTTCAACGCGTCAGTGTTAACATTCTCAATCTCGATCGTAATGATGTCGCAAGTGGATCCGAACCGCAGCACCGTGTCGTAGTCTGTTAGTTTTCCACAGTGAAACTCCGCTAATCCCGCGCACGGTGCTTCGGGGTCGGGGTCTAATACGGCGAATGAGAGATTGAAATCTATTCCTGCCTGTATCAGCATACGACCGAGCTGGCCGCCTCCCAGAATTCCGATTTTGAAGTTCTGCTGGAATACGTTTGTCAAGGTATGGTCATTTACTGCGAATGACGGAAAAATTATTGATCCGTGAAATTGCCGAGGTCAACATCGAGAATCTGGTCGCCGATCTGTATGTAGTCGACAACCTTCATGCCGTCGACGACTTCACCAAAGATCGTGTATCTACCGCCGAGGTGCGGCGTCGGAGAGTGTGTGATAAACCACTGTGTTCCTTCCGTGTCCTTGCCGGCGGAGGCCATACCAATGCAGCCGGCAGTGTAACGCCGTGGACTGAATTCCGAGCGAATCGAATAGTCTTCGCTTCCCCAGCCGTCGCCGCGGTTACAGCCTGCCTGCATAACGAAATTTGGAACCACACGATGCACAGCTTTGCCGTCGTAGTAATCGTTACGCGCTAAGTTCATGAAGTTCGCTACCGATCCAGGTGCCTCCTCGACGAATAGTCGGAGCACGATGTTTCCCCGGTTAGTCTTGATTGTCACATTGACGTCACGAGGAATCGTTCTTACAAATTCCCAGTCGATCGGGTGGTTGAAAGCATTTTCGATTGGCGCAGGTTGCCTGCGTTCGAAGTACGCGATCGCCGACTCAATTGGATCGACTGCCTCGAAATCGCGGGGAAGTTGCAGCTTAGCCCTTGCCTCCGTCAGAAAAGAATGATCGCCGATCAAATCGCGGTATGCCAAGGTCGAATCCGCCAGCGCTCCCGCGAAAGTGCCGATGACGGCAGGGTCGGAACTTGAGCGAATGGCTGAGCTGTACATCTCAGCGAATTCTTTGCGAAGTGCAACTGCAAATCTTGCGCTGCGGTTCATTGCCACAAGAGTTGCTGCTGCCGCGGAGCGCACAACTGCAGTATCGGCACCCTGCAGTTCGTTGTAGACGAACTGAAAGGAAGAAGGAAAATGCTTGAGAGCGCCGAGCAGGGCCGCCCTTGCAAACGGCGTGTTCGCCTGGCGATAACGGTCCTCTATCTCGATAGCGAGATCTTTGTTTCCACCCGCGCGCAAGACGCCTTCGTAGAGATTGGCTATGACTTGCCAATCCTTCACGAGATTGATTTGTGACGACACCTCCACCCACCTGTCAGTAGGAACGTTGTCGCGGATAACCTCCGAGGCAGCGATCCGCGCGTGAAGACCGTCGTGTCGCAGAGATCCGTACAACGCACTCTCGACGTCAGGGAACGGGAAGAGGCGCAGTGCCCGTATGGCATTTACCACGACACGCTCGTCCTTTTCTTCAGCGATGATGTTCTTGAGTGTGCTCAGGCAGGAGTTAGTACCGATCTTTCCCAGCGCCAACGCAGCAGCCATCCGGACATCCGCATACTCATCGTTCAACGCGGCCGCTGTCAGCACGCCCTCCGCGAGGGCAAAGTCTGCTGCCCCACGTGCAAAGAAATGCGCTGCACCCAGTCGCGCGGACCGGGAGAATGTTTCATTGAGGAGACGTTGACCGGTGCGGACGGCATCATCGCCGGCTTTCCCGCGCAGCGATGCGCGATATAGCGACCAGGCAAGCCCTTCAGCTTTTAGACTGTCGTCGAGAAACGGTTCGGCGTCAAGGCTCCACCGGGCGGTCGACTTGCCGTAGGCTTCAAGTATCGCCTTGGTATTCTGTGAAATCTTTTCTTTCACAAGGGCACCCAGAAGCAGACGTTCTGCGGAGGGATGGTCGAGCTGACCGAGCGCGAATGCAGCAGCTGCCCGCACTTCGGCATCGGAGTCCATGAGTAGCAGTCTCCCTAGGCGATCAATGTCATTGGTCTTCTGCACAGATGCAAAAGCGAGTGCAGCTTCTTTCCGGTATTCGGCGTGCGCGTTGCTGAGATAGGGCTGGAGACTGTCAACAAGCCTGCGATCCTTGAAATCGGCGATCCGGACAAGAACCGGATCGACGAACTTGTTGGCGGGAGCAACGGGGGTGCTATCACATGCTGCCACGACAACTGCCAGCAGGACGACAAGTATTGGATGTCGGTCAATCAAGAGTTTCTTTTTGTTTGTACCGGTCGCAAGATACGTTTTGTTCACCGGAGCCAACGAGCAATTACGAGAGTATCTGATAGACTATCCACGCAGAAGCGTAGGCAAGCGCCGTCATATAAAGCAACTGAAGCGCAGGCCACTTCCACCCACCTGTTTCACGGTATACAACCGCGAGCGTGCTCATACATTGCATGGCAAAGAGATAGAAGATCAGGAGTGAGAACCCCACGGCAGGAGTAAACCGCGGTCCGCCAGTTTCCGGATTGATCTCCTGTTTCATCCTGCTCTTGATTGTCGTTTCATCTTCAAGATCCGTGCTTCCGATACTGTAGATCGTCGCCATCGTACCGACGAAGACCTCCCGTGCGGCAAATGAGGTGATGAGCGCGATGCCGATCTTCCAGTCATAACCCAACGGTTTGATCGCTGGCTCGATCGCTTTACCAACGATACCCGCGTATGAGTTCTCCAGTTTGTAGGCAGCGACTCGATCTTCAAGACCTTCCTCAGTTAGGCTCAGACTCTCCGATTCAGCAAGTACATATTCGCGGGCGTTCGCGAGTTTGTCGCCTGGGCCGTAGCTGGCAAGCACCCAAAGGATAATAGAGATCGCCAGAATAACCTTTCCGGCCTCAAGTACAAATGCTTTGGTTTTCTCGACGATCGTGTATCCGACGTTTGGCCAACGCGGGACGCGATACGTCGGTAGTTCCATGATGAGGAAACTTCGTTCGCGCACGCGTATAATTTGCTTCATCACCCATGCGGACCCTATGGCAGCCACGAATCCGAGGAGGTACAACGCCATCAGTGCAATGCCTTGAAGGTTAAAGAACCCGAACAGCTTTTGCTCCGGAACGATAAGCGCGATGAGAATCGTGAATACCGGAAGCCGCGCCGAACAACTCATCAACGGAGTGACGAAGATCGTGATCATCCGTTCTTTCCAGTTGTCGATCGTACGAGTAGCCATGATCGCCGGAATCGCACAAGCGACTCCTGACATGAGGGGTACTACACTTTTTCCATTGAGGCCAAACCTCCGCATGATCTTATCCATCAGGAAGACAACCCTTGCCATGTAGCCACTTTCTTCCAGCAGCGATATGAATGCAAACAGGATTGCGATCTGAGGAACGAATATCACAATGCCGCCAATCCCGGGGACAATGCCGTCCGCCAGCAATGATGTCAGCGGCCCGTCTGGGAGAATGCCGTGCAAATATTGGCTGAGTGATCCGAAGAACGAGTCAATCAGATCCATCGGCACCGTGGCCCATGCGAATATCGCCTGGAAGATCAGGAACAGGATGGCCAGGAATATCGCGTAACCCCACACCTTGTGCGTGAGAACCTTGTCGATCTTCTTCGAATAGTTCTTCCAGGTATAGTCAGTTTGTTTGAGTGTGACCTCATTCAACAGGTCTTGGATGAAACTGTACCGCTGAATGGTTTCAGCTCCCTGGAACTTGCCTGGAACGAATTGGTATCGCTCGCGAATATTCTGCGCAGTTTGCTGGTCTTTTTTGGACAGAAAGCTGAGAGAATCAGGTTGCTCAAGGTATTGGTAGGCTTCGTAGTCATTGTCCACACCCAATGAAGCCCGAAGCTCCTGAACAGGTTCGCGCACATCTTCCCACAGTCGGAAAACAGGTTCCTTTGTTGCCGGGACGGCCTGTGCGAGCACGTTCTTCAATTTGTCCAGCCCCACGCCGTGT
>JBIQJZ010000193.1:0-7167 GCA_044507115.1 Flammeovirgaceae bacterium
TCGCCACCGCCTCTGGGATTTACATCGATTTCAGAACATGCTGACACTACAATGGCGCACAGTACGGCCATCAGGATCGGCAATCTTTTCATTGCATTTTTCATTGTGCTAGTGTTTAAAGTGGTGTTTATAAATTCTTAGTCACATGTGCTGTTCAGTCGCCTCTCCGCACCCGGCTCCGGAGAGGCGGGGCGGGAAGGGACTTTAAACACAATGCGGTCTTTTTGAAAGACTTTACAAAGATGGCCCCTCACGCCCTCGCGGATGACTTCATAGCGTTGCCTTGTGTTGTCGCTTTTTTTCCTTGTTTTCCCGAATTTTTGTCCAATTGCCATATCTTGAGCGCATGAAAATCAAGGTGCGCCATCTTCAACGGATGCTCTCACTTCTCTCGGAGAAGACACACGAGCCGATTGATCGTTCGGGGCTGCGCAACATGGCGGCTGAGATCGGCGGAATCGGCGAAGATTACCTCTATAAGAAGATCTACTACGAACTGCGGGACCTGGTCGATGATGACGAGCTCAGCCTTCGCGATGCTCAGCTGAATTCCATCGCGCGTTTCCTCGGCTACAAGAATATTTCTGCGCTCGTCGCAAGCCTCGAGCTACCACTCGACGAACAGCTTCAGAGTCTCATCGGTTGCTACTATATCTACATGAGGCAGAACTCAAGTAAGGGCCTGGTGTTTCAATCGCCCGTCGAGATCCGTGTAGTTGGCTCGCGATTTTCGTTGACACTTCAGGGTCCGACCTGGACCTACGAGGGGGACCTCAAGATCCGACACGGCTGTCTCTTCATCCTGATGGTTTCTCCCGAGGACAAATCATTCTATCATATCTACAAGATCGGCACGCGCCGAAACCCTCACGTTATTCAGGGGATTTTTTCCGGTGTGTCCACCGCCTTTGATCCGATCGGCGGGCGCGCCGTACTGCTACGCGTGGAGCAGTCGTTCGCGGAACTGAAAAACCACGCTTTCAGCCTGGATGAGCTGCAGCATTCAACCCAACCCGAGCACCGGATGCTCGCAGGGTATTTCCGGGAGTACTCCCGGAATAATCTTTCCATCAACAAAGTCGTCAGCTTCGGACTTGAAGATCTTGAAGAATAGCGCATTTTATTTTTCGCTATTATCCACTATCTTAAGTAATCATTGTGAAACAGGATCGTCGACAATTTTTGAAACACATCAGCCTCACCGGCGCTATGATTTCCGGGGTGCCCCATGTTTTTCCAGCAGGGAGTGTCGAGGCAGCGGTATTTGACAATATGAACATTACACAGGAGGAAACGACCCTTATTGGGTCGTACGGACCGTGGGCGGCATCGCTCATTGACAAGATTCCATCACTCTCTTTTCGCAACGACAGGTTCACGTCTGTCGACAAGTGGCGACCGGAAGCGCGTCAGCGCCTGATCGAAAGGCTCGGCATTCCCGACACCGGGTCTGTACCACGGGCGAGGGTCAACAAGACCTACCAATATGATGGCCTGCATATAGAAGAAATGACGTGGCAACTTCCATATGGTCCTGCCACAGAGGCTGTCCTCCTCAAGCCGGCGAACGCCACGGGGCGTCTACCTGCAATCCTCGCATTTCACGACCACGGTGGGAATAAGTATTTCGGCACACGAAAGATCATTCGAACCCCGGATTCCCATCCAATGATGAAGGAACATCAGCAACACTACTACGATGGACGTGCATGGGCGAACGAACTCGCACGGCGCGGGTATGTTGTACTGGTCTCCGATGCGTTCCCGTTTGCGAGCCGTCGTGTATTGCTTCGCGATGTGCCAGCGCACCTTCGCGAAGGACTGACCGACAACGATCCTGAAAATCCCGACAATATCCGTGCGTATAACGCGTGGGCTGCGCAGCATGAACATATTATGGCGAAGTCGCTCTTCAGTGTCGGCACAACATGGCCGGGTGTTTTCTTCGCGGAAGACCGAGTCGCACTTGAGATACTTTCTGCCCGCAACGACGTCGATGCCGAAAAGATCGGCTGTGCAGGTCTCTCCGGCGGCGGGATGCGAACCGCCTTCATGGGCGGTCTCGACGACCGAATCAAGTGCGCTGTATGCGTAGGATTCATGACGACTTGGAAGGACTTTGCACTCTACAAGTCCTTCACCCATACATGGATGACCTATGTACCGATTCTTCCCGGCGAACTTGACTTTCCGGATATACTAAGCATGCGGGCACCGCTGCCAACGCTTGTGCTGAACGACGAGCACGATCAGCTATTCACCATGCCGGAAATGGAACGCGCTGACGCCATCCTCCGCACTGTGTTCCAAAAAGCACACGCATCCGACAAGTACGGCTGTTCGTTCTATCCAGGCCGGCACAAGTTTGACACACCCATGCAGGAAGAAGCATTCCGATGGTTTGACCGCTGGCTAAAGTAGAACCGCATTCCGCGAGTGGTCAAATGAGCATGTTGAATGGTACGATCGCCAGCAGCGACAAAAAGCGATTTCGGCGCTGTGATTATGTGATTACGATTCCGTATTTTGAAACCTCTTAAGACCAAGCATACCACCCAACACTACAATTCTAACACGATGAAAAGTAATCGAAGAAACTTTCTGAAGGTATCCGGACTAGCGGGTATCGGACTGGCCGGGGGCGCCGGGATCATAGATGGTCAGGCAGCCACAACATCTACGGCTGATCTTTTCGACTCACCCACCCAAAAAGGGAAACACTTCAACATGAGCGGGTACGCCGCTCCGAAACTGGAAACCGTTCGCATCGGCTTCGTTGGACTGGGCAATCGCGGCCCAGGTGCCGTAAACCGAATGAGCAAGATCGATGGAGTTGAAATCAAGGCACTTTGCGATATCCGCGCTGATCGCGCCGAAAAAGTGAGGAAGTCACTGGAGAACACCAATCACCGTCCGACTATGTTCACAGCCGGGGAGAATGACTGGAAAAAAATGTGCGAGAGGAATGATATCGATTTGATCTACATCGCTACACCCTGGTCACTTCACGCACCCATGGCAATCTATGCCATGCAACAGGGTAAACACGCCGTCACCGAAGTTCCGGCAGCAGTCACTGTTGATGAATGCTGGCAACTCGTCGAAACATCTGAAAAGACCCGTAAGCATTGCATGATCCTTGAGAACACATGCTACGACTTCTTCGAATTAATGACCCTGAACATGGCACGTCAGGGATTCTTCGGCGAACTGGTGCACGCAGAGGGCGCCTATATTCACGACCTTCTCAACCAGAACTTCAAGAAAGAGACTTACTATGACATGTGGCGACTCAAGGAGAACATGCGCAACGGAAGCCTCTACCCTACGCATGGCCTCGGACCAATATCGCAAGCGTTGAATATCAACCGCGGCGACCGAATGGACTATCTTGTCTCTGTTTCATCGGGTGACTTTCAGATGGGAGAACTCGCCAAAGAACTCGCGGCGAAAGACAACTTCTATCAACCCTATGTCAATAAGAAGTTTCGCGGTAACATGAATACCACCACTATCCGCACGGTGAATGGAAAAACGATGATGATCCAGCACGACGTGTCATCTCCCCGTCCATACTCGCGGATACACCTGCTCAGCGGTACCAAAGGGACTGCCCTGAAGTATCCCGAACCGCGAATATCCAAGGGCCACGAAGGGTGGGTGGATGAGAATGAGTTTAAGGCACTGGAAGAAAAATACGCGCCGCCAATCGTAAAACGCGTCGGCGAGATGGCAAAACAAATTGGCGGTCACGGCGGCATGGACTTCCTCATGGATTGGCGATTGATCGACTGCCTGCGAAATGGCATTCCCCTGGACATGGACGTCTACGACGCAGCCGCGTGGAGTGTCGTTGCTCCGCTAAGCGAGCAGTCGGTCGCTAATCGCTCGAAAGCCGTCGACGTTCCAGATTTCACGTCCGGATCATGGAAGACTAACACTCCCGTTGACGTTACCCTTTCGAAGGGTGGCAACACGCGGGTGCTCCTGACTTCAAAATAGAATGCCCTCAGTAATCAACGGGTGGTCCGCGCTTGATTCGCGGTCGCATGAAAAGGATACCGTGCAGGGGATTCTACCCACGCAGATTTGTCGAATCAGCGCCGGCCAATCAAGAATGAATTTTTACCAAACAATTAACTGATACCATGATTAATCGCAGAAATTTCATCAAGGGAGTTTCATTATCAACACTGGGCCTCGCCTTAACACGGGAGAATCTTCTTGCAGCGCCCAGAAAAAGGTCGGCAATAAAGCCCGGGCTCGTAACATACCAATGGGGAAAGGACTGGGATGTTCCGACGATCATCGCAAACTGCGAGAAATGCAAACTGCTTGGGGTGGAACTTCGCACAGAGCACAAGCACGGGGTCGAACCTACTCTTAATGCAGCACAGCGGAAAGAAGTCAGAAAACGTTTCGAAGACAGTTCTGTGAAATTTATTGGATACGGGTCCAACGTGGAATTCGACAGCCCTGATCCTGCAGTCCTGAAACAAAACATGGATTTTGGCAAAGAACTAATCAAACTATGTCACGACGTCGGGGGTAATGGCGTGAAGGTGAAGCCTAACAAATTCCACAAGGGAGTTCCGCATGAAAAGACGATCGAACAGATCGGCAAGTCACTGAACGAGTTGGGGAAAATCGGCGCTGACTACGGTCAAAAGATTCGACTTGAAGTCCACGGAAAGGAAACGCGAGAGCTCCCCAATATCAAGGCAATGATGGACATTGCAGATCATCCGAACGTCGTGATCTGCTGGAATTGTAATTCCGATGACCTCATTGGTGAAGGATTTCATCACAACTTTAACCTCGTCAAAGACCGCTGGGGTGATACAATCCATATCCACGAGTTGGACACCGTCCCCTATCCGTGGCAAGATCTCGCGAATGAACTCGTCCGCATGAATTACTCAGAGTGGGTGCTGTGGGAATGTGCATCCGATCCTGAGGACAAGATAGCAGCACTCATCAACCAACGGAAACTGTGGGAGGGGCTCGTCGCGAAAGCGTTGAAATCCTGACATGATGATGAGTCACCTCAAATGGTACGTACTTCTGTTCTTCGTGTGCAGCGGGCTGGACTATGTTGCCGCGCAGAATGAAGTACGTATCCTCGAACCCAAGGAAAACTGGTTAGCACATACGGATGCCCGCAATGCGTTGTATCACCATTTTAGTGATGAGGCCTATGCCCTTCTCGAGAATCGAAGAAAGAAATTAGCCAGCCTTACTACACCGGATGAGTGGAAAGAGTATCAGCGCACCGTCCGAAAGGCACTGGATGAGGCAATCGGACCATTTCCGCAAAAGACTCCGTTGAATGCCAAAGTGGTCCGCACGGTAGAAAAGGACTTCTATCGTGTCGAACACATCGTCTATGAATCACAGCCGCAGTTCTATGTGACTTCATCACTCTTCATTCCAAAATCGTTGAAGAGGCGAGATCGCGCCCCGGCCGTGATCTACTGCAGTGGACACTCGACACAAGGTTATCGGAGTAACGTGTACCAAGGTGTGATTCTCAATCTCGTGAAGAAAGGATTTGTTGTGTTTGCATTTGATCCGGTGGGCCAGGGCGAGCGGTACGAGTACTACGACGCCGAAAAGAAACGTCCGATGGTCGGTGGGCCAACTACCCAGCACTCCTATCCCGGAACACAAGCCTTTATAACCGGTGACTCCCAGGCGCGTTTCATGATATGGGACGGCATCCGTGCCGTGGACTACCTGCTGACCCGACGAGAGGTAGACCCGTTGCGAATTGGTATCACCGGGCGATCGGGCGGCGGAACACAGTCGTCATACATCGCCGCATTTGACGAGCGGATCGCCGCCGTAGCGCCAGAGTGCTATCTGACCAATTTCACGCGGCTCCTGCAATCAATCGGTCCGCAGGATGCAGAACAGAATTTCGTTCACGGAATCCGCAAAGGCATTGACCACGGAGACTTGTTGATTGTTCGTGCACCCAAGCCGGCGCTGATGATCACGACCACGAGGGATATATTCAGCATTCAAGGTGCACGCGAAACGGCAACGGAAGTAGCCCGCGCGTATGCTGCATTTAGCCAGCAAGCGAACTTCGCCAAAGTCGAGGACGACGCGCCGCACGCATCGACAAAAAAGAACCGCGAGGCACTCTATTCCTTCTTTCAGCAGCACCTTGCGAACCCGGGGGATCCGCGTGACGAGGAACTAACGATCCTCACGGAAGACGAGATACGCGTCACGGCAACCGGGCAGGTTTCCACGTCTCTTGGCGGGGAAACGGTGTTCAGCATCAATCGCAAGAACGCGGAGCGCTTGGCGTCTCTCTCCAGTGCAAACGAGATTGTCGCGGCGGCACGCCGGCTAGCGGGCTTCGAGCCACCCAACGACTTCGGTACTTCCGTATTCGCGGGACGGCTACAACGGGATAGCTACACCGTAGAAAAATATCTTATCCCGGGGCAAGGCAACTACGTCATACCCGTGCTGGTGATGAGACCTGATTCGGGTTCTGACAAAGTAATCCTGTACCTCCACCCCGCCGGGAAGGCAAAGGAAGCATCATCAAACGGGGAAATCGAACAGCTGGTAAAAAATGGATACACCGTCGTGGCACCAGATCTCCCGGGCGTTGGAGAACTTGGCCCAGGTGACTTCCGCGGCGACGCATTCATTGGCGGAATCTCACATAACATCTGGTACACCGCTTTGTTGGTGGGACAGAGTATAACTGCTCTTCAGGCCGCGGATATCCTGCGTGTTGTTCACCACTTCGCCAAGTCCAACGCCATCGCTATTGCTCATAAAGAATTGGCACCGGTCCTGCTACATGCAGCTGCCTTTGATAACGCGATCGAAAGCATTGCCCTGATCGAGCCATTGTCATCCTTCCGGTCATTGATCAAAACGCGGTTCTACTATTCTCCATTCATCTCCGCAGCCGTTCCCGGGATGCTGAAGGAATATGACCTTCCCGAGCTCGCGTCGACACTCGCTCCGCGAAGCCTGTTAATCGTTGACCCCATCAATGGCAGCGGGCAACGTCTCGACGAAAACGAAACAGCTAGTGAGTTCCAGGCTATCGATCACGCATACCGTGCAAATGCTCACGCACGCTTTGCAATTCTTCGGACTACGGCTGGAGAAAATGCCATCGCGAAAATTGTCGAC
>JBIQJZ010000194.1:0-1508 GCA_044507115.1 Flammeovirgaceae bacterium
CATCGCCAAATGTTTTTCTACCATAAGGTCGTCCCTCCGGGACTTGGGTTTTACATCGCCAAATGTTTTTCTACCATAAGGTCGTCCCTCCGGGACTTGGGTTTCACATCGCCTAATGTTTTTCTACCATAAGGCCGTCCCTCCGGGACTCGAGCGTCTTAACTTCGAGATTCAATTGCTCCCCGCATTTCGGGAACAATCAATTGGGAACGTGCTCGGCGTCGACTGCGGACTGTGGACCATCACAGACTCCTGAGGTACAAATGCAGAGCGTGCAACTCAAGATCCGTATACGCTTTCGTCATCGTCCACGGCATGTCCTTCGGGTTGAGAATTTTTCCTTCCGGTGTGTTACCGGTTCTCAGGGTGTTAACGAATTGCTCGGTGGTCCATTTGCCGGGGTTTCCGGTGGAGCTGATATCGGCAACGTCGGGGAAACCCGGTCCGACGGGGTCGCCGCCTTTCATGTTCTCACGGTGACATCCTTGACAGGCAATGGACAGATATTTTCCATACTCAGCGGATACTTCTGCCTTGACGTTGCGCTTTAGTTTCCCGGAGTGATTGATCATCTCCGCGGGAAGGAGCGGAAACTTGCCGAGGTCAGTCAAAATGCGCGCGATCGGTCCGATCTCCGTGTTTGGAAGTTCGCGATCAACGGGTTCAATCTGGCTACAGTATGCGATTATCGCACTCATGTCTTCCTGACTCAAGTGTGCGTATTCGTGAGATGGCATAAAGATCAACGGCTTTCCATCGCGCAGCCCGTGCTTTAGTGCCATGAGCCAATCATCGCCGTCGAAGTCGGCAGGTAGCCCGCCTTTGCCCTTCGTCAGGTTGCTGGCGATAATCAGGCCGAGACCCGGATCTTCAATGAAAACCTTTCCGCCGAGATCTGCCCCATGGCAGTCATCGCAACCTTTGGTAGTGATCAACCGCTTGCCATACGCGAGCGTAGCCGTGTCGGTCGGGATGTCCAGGTGTTCCAGTTCTACTGCGTAATGTTGTTCCATGCGTTCTTGCACGCTTGAGCTCGCCTTGAGGTAATAACCTGCGGCTACGAGGACAACAATTCCGACTATTATGCCGGCAATTTTCAGGACCTTCTTGATCATGGGGTGAGTTGGTTGGGGTTTGGGTATACAGGTAACAGATTGCGCTTTGAATCACGCTATGGATGCCTTTTACGGATGCCCTACCCCGAGGGTTACAAGTTACCCGGGTCGGTCCAAACAAAATACGGTATGTCTAGTGACTCTTGGTCTTCTCCAGATTGAAGAGATCCTGAAGCAGTTCCGACAGCGATTCAGCATCACCTCGCTTGCACGCCGCCTTCAGGTGAAGGACGGGATATTTGAGGAACTTCTGCATCAGCGAACGGCTCATCTCCTCAAGCTTTTGCGCTTCTTCCGGGTTTGCGTTCTTGAGAAAACGCGTGAGCTCTTCCTTCCTGATCTGGTCCAGGGATTGTTTCAGCTTGTGGATGGTCGGCGATACGATCATTTCCT
>JBIQJZ010000194.1:1518-7142 GCA_044507115.1 Flammeovirgaceae bacterium
CAACGATAGCTTCCTGAACGATATTCTGTACCTGCGGAACGGATGCCTTACGTTTTTCAACAGCTTCCGTAGTTTTTTCCTGAATGTCGTCGAGATTGTAAACGATGGTACCGGGGAGTGAATCAATAGAATGCTCGATGCTTCTCGGCATCGAAAGGTCTATGAAATATTTGTGTGTCAAAATCCGGAGATCTTTAACCAGCTCTAGTGTGATGAGGGGTTCGTTGCCGGATACCGAACTGACGATCACGTCTGCGTTGGCAATCTCCTGCTTGAGATTCTCGATGCCGTTAAACCTGAACCCGCATTTCTCGGCCAGCGCCTGTGCTTTCTCCGGTGTCCGGTTCAGGATCGTTACGTCGCTGAGGCGTGAATCAACAAGATTGAGACAAAAGTCCTGGCCAATTGCTCCTACGCCAAGGACGAGCACTTTCGGATTGCGGACGCCTGCGGCCAGATCCTCGGCTAACTCTTTTGCAGCGTATGAGATTGACGCAGCTCCATCGCGAAATGCCGTTTCCTGCACGACGCGTTTGTTGGCGAAGAATATTGTGTGCATCAACCGGTGCAGGAAGGGACCAGCCATGTTTTCATCCGCACTCCACTGATAGGCATTTTTTACTTGGCCGGAGATCTGGAGGTCTCCGATTACCTGAGCGTCCAGTCCGATAGCCACTTCGAACAGATGACGAATGCAATCGGCACCCTCATATCGCGCGAAGTGCTCTTCCACGCCGGCGTCGAGGTTCTTGATCAAGGCAAGACCTCTGAAAATATCATTTGAAATATCTTTCTCGGAACTGTAATAGATTTCAGTGCGGTTGCACGTCGAAACCACTAGCACATCCGTGGCGGATGTATAATCTTTTAGGAACTGCAGCAACCGTTTGGCTCCGGCTTCATTCAACGAAACCTGCTCCCGGATGTTCAGAGGTGCTGACTTGTAACTGAGCGCTAAAGATTTAAAATTCTGAGTCATTTCGGATCACAAAAATACACCCCCCGGAAGAATCGCTGATGACAAAAGTCATTCGGCGGTTAATTTAGAATGATTTTAAATAAGATCCAGACGGGGTCGTGGCTGATTGGGTAATACGAATCGTCCTGTCATAAGTTCCCGCGATTTCTTATTTTGTAGTAAAGCCCTCTCAAAATGATCTCCATCAGAAAATGGATCCGGGATATCTTTGGATTCTCGGGAAATGAGATCAACGGTTTCCTTATACTTTTACCGTTGATGGTTGTATTGTTGCTTTCTGAACCCCTTTACCGCACCTGGGCGATCCGGTTTAAGGATCGTGAGAAGATAGGGGGCCTGGATAGCCTTGTCGCACTCTGGGCGTCAGAAACAATGTCGGGTCGCGAGAACCGGGAAATTCAACCAAAGCTGTTTCATTTTGACCCCAACGTGGCCGACGTCGACACTCTCGTCTACCTGGGATTCGACCGTAGTACGGCGAACCGAATTGCTGCTTATCGGCGCAAAGGAGGGGTCTTTCGGATTAAGGCAGACATCTTGAGAATCTACGGGGTGGATTCGTCGTTATATCAGCAACTGTATGACTTTATTGTATTGCCTGTCAAACCTGAAGGGAAGAGGCCAGCGCGACCGCACCATGAAAGGGTTCCCTCAACGGACCGCGCGACCCGGGCGGAACGAAAATTTGATATTAATACGGCAGATACCGTTTTGCTGAAATCTGTATATGGAATCGGCCCTGTACTGGCAGCCAGGATCATCAAATTCCGCGATCGGCTGGGCGGGTTTGTGCGACCTGAGCAATTAAATGAAGTCTACGGACTTGACTCTGTTACAGTGATGCGGTTGCGCAAAATTTGTTTCATACGCCAGGACTTCGTGCCAAGAAAGATAAATATCAATACTGCCAGCGAGGACAAGCTGTCAGTGCACCCCTATATCAATTACCGCCACGCGCGGCTCCTGGTCAGTTACCGCTATCAGCATGGTGACTTTCAGGATGCGAGTGATATTAAAAAGCTATTGTCTCTGGCTCCGGAGGAAGTGGATCGGCTTTTGCCGTATCTCTCAGTCAATGATGACTGACGTTTGGAAAAGAGTTTGAATTGTACATGATCTGCTATTAAATGGTGACCGATCCGGTAAAGAATGTGCTGCAGTCATATCTGCGCAGGCTTACGAACCTGTCGGGGAATAACCGTTCGCTGTTATTGCTGCGGCTCCACGCGGAACAACTGATGGATCTTCACGAGGTGAATCATCTTAACGGTTATCCTTCTTTTGATGTCCTAAATGCGCTCATCACGGGTAAGACGATCAAGTTGTGTCAGGTATTGGACAGTCGGGTGGAGTCGAATAACGAAGTGAGCAAGAAGCTTAAGAGGATTCAACGCGCCGATAATTTTCTCTTCGAGGAGCGAGGTTCTTACGATCTGCATATTGGATGGCCGTTCGTTCGCGGTAAATTTTCCGATGGCACGCTCGTTCGATGCCCACTGCTTTTTTTTCCGGTATCGCTCGTCGCCGAGAATAACGGGTGGTACCTTCACCCGCGGCCGCAAGCTGGCATAACGTTCAACAAATCGTTTCTCCTCGCCTATGCTTTTTACAACAAAGTGGCGCTGGAGGAGGAGATGTTTGATACGAATTTTGAAGATTTCAATCCCGATAGTACTGTCTTTCGAACCCAGCTTTATCAGCTTCTCAAAGAGCGGATCGAAATAAATTTCAATCCGGACAATTTCAGGGATGAGTTGACTCCTTTTCATTCTTTCAAGAAGGACGAGTTCGATATGAAGCACCGGAACGGGGAGTTAAAGCTTTTTCCGGAAGCGGTGCTTGGTATTTTTCCGCAAGCGGGCTCCCAACTAGTTCCGGACTATATGCGGCTGATTGAAGAGTCTAGCATGCTTGATCTCGAGGAATTTTTTCTCAACAAGAATCAAGTGGTTGACGAGTCCGGTATTGAACGGATTCTTGTCAATCAGGCTTTGAAAGAGGAAAAACTTCACACCCCGTTCACGCTTGATGCCTATCAGGAAACGGCCATCAAAGCGGTGAAGGGTGGGCAATCAATCGTGGTGCAGGGTCCACCGGGTACGGGTAAATCGCAATTGATCTGCAACCTTATGGCGGACGCGATTGCCTCCGGAAAGCGCGCGTTGCTGGTCTGCCAGAAACGAGCCGCGCTGGATGTGGTGTACCAGCGACTGAATGAAAAGCAACTCGGTGATTTTGTGGGTCTGGTTCACGATTTTCGCAATGACCGAAAACTCATTTTCGGAAAGATTGCGCGACAGATCGATAGTATAGAGGATTTCAAGAGCTTCAATAGAAGTCTCGATGTAATCCAAATGGAACGGAGGTTCTTCCAGGTATGTCGCGCGATTGATCGGATCGTGGAGGGACTCGACGAGTTCAAGGCGATGTTGTTTGATGACGGGGAATGTGGCCTCAGTGCAAAGGAACTCTACCTGACGTCCGATATCAACGGCGCTACCATCAATATCCGGCAGGAGTACCAACATTTCCCCTTTGCAAATCTGCCGGCGTTTCTGCGGATCGTCCGACAGTATGCGGTCTACGCGTCGACGTTTGAGGAACCCCAATACGTGTGGAGAAATCGTTGCTCTTTTTCCGGATACAAGTTGGGAGAGTTGAAGGCGATAGAAGCGGTCATCAGAGATATTCCAGCGACGCAAGCGAAAACACAGGAGCGGATTCGCGACCTGGTCAACGTCACCTTGAGCCTGGAGGATGCCGATTCGTTCCGAGCGCGCGAAGACGAAGTGCTCGGTATGATTGCGTTGCTGAAAACCGATGTGATCTTCACATACATGCAGGCGATGATCGATGAGAAGGATGATGAAACGAGTTTCCTTTGGTTCACCAATGTAGAACGGGTTCTGCTCAATTGCTTCTCGGGCGTCGGTGCCGAAACGTTCCTCCATTCCGACTTGCTGGTGAAGTTCCAGGAGGCGCTACAGAAAAAAATGAACACATACGGAAACGTGTTCCGCACCCTCCGGTGGGGCTTGTTCTCGAAGGATAAACTTTGGATCAACGAAGTACTGACCGCCAACGGGCTGCCGCGCAATCGGAAGGGATTGAAAGTTCTCGAGGGGAGGATCGACAACCGGATGAACCTGGAGCATCATCTCACTGCCGTCAAAAAGAAAACCTGGCTAATCGATCTGCCGACAGACTACGATGAAATCAAGATACGCACATGGTTTACACGTCAGAAGCTGGCGGTTCGTGCAAAGTTAATCTTTAATACATTGCGGGAGGTACGCGATGGCATACACCCGCGGAAGCACACACGCGAATCTTTCATCGCGGTGCTCACCGAATTGTTACAGATAGTCGGTGATCTCAGGAACAGAAAGAAGGAGTGGCTGCAGTATATCACACCTTTTCAGTTTCGTCACCTCGTGGCAAACCCCGACTCTGAGAAGGAATATCTCAAGACCTTGCGACGTGACTTCGAGAGCCTTTGCGATTTTGACCGCATCTCGGAGAATCTCACCTCCCCGGAGCGTGATGTTATCAACAAGCTGCACGAACAGGTCGGCGAGTGGAATGCCGATGCAATGGAAACACTTCTTCAAAACAGCCTTCGCCTTGCCTGGATCGAACACATTGAAACTAAGAACCCCGATTTACGCGCGGTTTCCTCGCTAAAAATGGAGAAACAGCGTGAGGACTTGATGGCCCTGGTGGAGGAGAAGCAAAAACTCAGTCACGACATTCTTATGCTGCGTGCGCGCGAGCGCGTGTATGAAAACCTGGAATACAACCGTCTGAACAACCGAGTGACGTATCGCGATCTGCATCACCAGGTTACCAAGAAGAAAAAGATATGGCCTCTCCGGAAATTGGTCACCGACTTCCAGCATGAACTCTTTAATGTGGTGCCTTGCTGGATGGTTTCTCCGGAAGCTGCTTCGGCAATCTTTCCGATGACGGAATTGTTCGACATCGTCATCTTTGATGAAGCATCCCAGTGCTTCTCGGAGCGCGGGATTCCCGCGATGTACAGGGGCAAACAGCTCGTGGTTGCTGGTGATGATATGCAGCTTAAACCCAATGAGCTTTATCAGATTCGCTGGGAAGAGGAGGGTGAGCATCCCGACCTCGAAGTTGACTCCCTGCTTGATCTCGCCAAGCGGTATCTCCCGACGGTACATCTGCAAGGTCACTACAGGAGCCAATCGCTCGAGTTGATCGACTTTTCGAACCGCCATTTCTATCAGGGAAGACTTCAACTTCTCCCCGATCGCCATATACTCAACCGACAAGAACCGGCGATCGAATATCAGCATGTCAACGGAAGCTGGGAGAACAACACGAACCAGGTCGAAGCGCTGGCGGTGGTCGAGCGGGTGGCTGAGTTGCTCGCGGCTGATCCTGATAAGACGGTTGGGGTGGTTACGTTTAACGCTCCGCAGCAGACGCTGATCCTCGATCTGCTGGAGGAGCGAGCTGCCAGGGATGGAGTTTCGCTGCCGGCTTCATTATTCGTCAAGAACATCGAGAACGTCCAGGGTGACGAGAAGGACATCATTATTTTTTCTGTCGGATACGCACCCGACAAGCGAGGAAAGTTGAGTATGCAATTCGGAAGTCTTAACGTCGCGGGAGG
>JBIQJZ010000195.1:0-7134 GCA_044507115.1 Flammeovirgaceae bacterium
GGAGGGCAGCCAGGAATGGCTGCCTTTTTTTTTGCCTCATCTGATTTTATTCGACAACTTTATCTTGCGGACACAACGGCGGTATAGGCCAGGAATGTGTTATTTCATTGAGTTCTCGATCAAATCTCTTTATTAACCAATTTCACTATGAAGACTTTTTCATTACTGCCTATTGCAATGGCGACAGCATTCCTGGTCGGTATATTGGCTACGGGGTGTAACCAGCGCCATGCCGATGAACATGATCATAGTCATCATGCTGACTCTGAAGCGTCGGATCACCATCACGATGATGGGCGCCCACTGGAATTAAACGATGGTGAGAAGTGGATCGCGGATGATCATACACTGACAGTTGTCGAAGATATGAAGTCGGAGGTGTCGGGTTTTGATAGCGCGGGTGAAAAGGACTACCGTGTTTTAGCAGAGTCCCTTACGCGCAAACTCAATTTATTAATCGCGGGTTGTACCATGACCGGCGAGGCTCATGATCAACTTCACAAATGGCTTGTACCGCTGATGGAGAACGTGAAACAACTTACAGTTGCGGAAACCGAGGCAGACGCGAGCCAACAGGTAAACGACATCGACAACGCTCTGGATGTGTTTGGTCACTACTTTGAGGGGAAGGAAAAATAATATAGCAAGCAGGCATCCGGTTTGATCTTTTACGGGCCATCACTTTTCGCAGTAGCTCGATTTTTTTATCATTGCAGATGACTTAACTCACGCTGCTTCTATGAATGTGCGACTGCAATTTTTCTGCTTTTCTGTATTTCTGATTGGATTTAGTCTTCAGCTTTTTGGACAGGAAAGAGCACCCAACATACTCTACATATTTACCGATGATCAATCGGTTCGTACAGTGAGCAGCTACAAGGAGATGGGGTACGGCTTTCATACACCCAATATCGATCGGCTTGCAGAGAAGGGTGTCAAGTTCAGGTATGCCTACACGGGAGCGAAATGTGTTCCATCGCGGGGCAATGCTCTCACCGGACGATTACAACATAATTACACCAAAGAGACGGGATACTGGCCTGTCGCCTTCAGGAAGCAGGGTTACTACACCGGGATGATTGGAAAGTGGCATTGGGATACTCCCCGTCACAAAGATACCTGGGACTGGTCGGCCGTCTGGGAGCACCATTTGCCGGCAAATCAAAGAAACTACTACTGGGACCAGAGTCTTCGGATCAACGACGATTCCTTGATGGTGCTGGAAGAGTACAGCACTGACGTGTATACAAAACTGGCAGTTGACTTCATTGAGCGAGGCGCTAGAAATAAAGATAAGCCTTGGTTCCTCTGGCTATGTTATGCTGGGGTTCATGGGCCATACACACCTGCCGACCGGCATACAGGACGCTACTCCACTGAGCCGGAGATACAATACCCCAAAGATATTTTTGGGCCAAGACCTGATAAGCCGGAGCATGTTGTTCACCTCGAAACAAATAAGCGCGACGGGATTACAGGTAAGCCTATGTGGAAACAAAGAACGCTCGACAGCTGGGTTAAGCAGTATAACGAGGCCGTGCTGGCTATTGACGAAGGGGTTGGTCGCCTCATGCATGCGCTGGAAGAGACTGGCCAGTTTGAGAATACGGTGGTGATCTTTACTTCAGACAACGGATACGCCTGGGGACACCACGGATACAATCTGAAGATAGCTCCGTATGATGCAAACCTGCTGACACCGCTGTTTTTTGTGTACGGAAATAAGTTTGCGTCCGGCAAAGAGTGTCGATATCCGGTGAATGGCGTCGATATTGTTACTACCATCCATTCGTTAAGCAATGTTAAAGCTACATCTACCCTGGATGGAAGAGATTTGAAACCATTGTTGTCGGATCCGGATCGACCGCAATGGGCGAATAGACGGATGGTCCAGTTGTATACCGGGAATCAATACGGTAATGAACGAATCCGTGAGGAGTTGCAGCGGGCTGCAGAAACGGGAAATTGGTCTAAGTTTAATGTCGACAAGCCCACCGGAACGAAGGCATGGCTGATGCTCCGGGATGGAGATTACAAATACGTGCGATACATTTACAAGGACTATTGTGAAGAATTGTATAACCTGAAAGATGATCCTGAGGAACTGGTGAACCTCGCTGTGCGCGGAGATAGCAGAAGCCTGCTGCGGACAATGCGCGCACAACTAATCACCGAATTCCAGAATAAAGGCGCAACGTTCCTGGAATTGCTACCGGCGCCTTTGGAAAGAACGATGAATTGATAGCGTGGATTTCTGACAATCGAATAGTCTATGTCGGGAGTGCTGCGAGTAGTCTATTGTGGATCATTTTCTTGTGCAGCGCCGCGCCGAAGTGGTTGATGTCATGCTGCAGGACGATATCGAAGTGCATCTCTGCGTCCTTTGCGAATCCTTGTCCCAGGTATCCCAAGCCGATGAGATAGTGACAATGTACTCTATTCCGGAGGTCCAGGTCATGATCAAATACGAGTAAGTCGGGAAGGGACACGGCGAAGTAGTCGATCTTGATCTTGTCGTCGATGTGTTTTCGACCGAAGGCTACCAATCGCTCGAAAATGGATTTGGCTTTTTCATCGTTTCCACATTTCCTATACGCCATCGCTTGGTAGAAGATCCTGTATGGTTGGGGGTCATTGTAGTAGACCGCCTGCATCAGGTTGTCCGGTCCGGCCGTCGCTTCGCGGAAGTGTTCAGCTGCCTGCTGATGGAGGCCTGCTCCTTCAGAGGCGCAGCCTTTCAGATAAAGGACGTCGTTGTGGACCGTACCGTATAGTTTGCCTTCACCGAGATTCTCGGGATAAGGATCCACTTCATCCAACAGTCGAAGGGCAGTGGTATGCTGACCTGCGTTGATGGCCAACTTAGCAAGCTCGGTGTGGCATATCAGGTGTTGCGCGATGACTTTGCCTTCCCCGCCTTCCCAGGGATGAAACTTGCGGTCAGCGATCAGTTGTTTTGCTTTTCCGTATTCGCCTATGTGATTGTAAAGTGTTATCCACTCAAGATATAGGTCATCTCGGTGGTATACGAGGGCTTTGTGCCTTGTTAGCATCGCGAGGCGTTCACGATGAGGTTTGTTGACTTTTTTATAGAGTTGGTCTAGTTCCATAAGGACACGCGCGTCGGTGGTGTCGAGTTGGAAAGCCTGATCCAGCGAGCGCAGAGCCTGTTGTGTTTTTCCTAGTTTGTTGTGATAGGCGAGTGCAAGATTACGATGAACAGTCGGGAACGTCTCGTCGATTTTCCGCGAGGTCTCCCACATTTCAATCGCCTTGCTATATTGCTTGTTCGCGTACCAGAAGTTTCCAAGGTAGTAGGGGGCTTTTGAGTCATTGCAGTTTAGCGCTATTGCGGTCTCAAGGATTGTAACATCTTCTATTCTATTTGGAAAGCAGTAATCCGGTTTTGACTCGGAGGCTTTGCGAAAGTGCATATTCGCCTGCGTCTCAAGTTTCGATCGGAGAGCAAAATACCCGAGATAGTAGTAGGCCATAGGATCGCTATTGCTTCTATCCGTTATGGTCAGTAAGAGGAAGTCACTTGCTTCGCGGTAAAGACCGGCGTGGGCGTAGTCGAAAGCGTATTCGATGTGGGTTTGGACATTATTGCGCAGGATGCGCTTTAGCTTTTTGAGCTTGATTTCTGCGTGTTCCGGGTTTTTTTCTGCGGTAAGGAGATAATCTTCATACAGGCAACCACCGTTGAAGCGATCCATTTCCAACGTTTCCTTGATTAACTGCTCAGCTTGTTCTGGCTGCCTCGATTTGCGAAGGAGAATGACCTTAAGGTGGCGCGCGCTTTGACTCGACCAGTTTCTGTTAAGCGATTTTTCAATTAATGAAAGCGCTAGCTCATAGGAATTGTCTGCGGTTGCGATCCGTGCGAGGTTCAGGTAGGCCGCATCTTGCCACGAGGCTGACCAGGCAGACTTGTACCATGCTTCGTATGCCTCCTCGTTGCGTCCTTGCATGAAAAGGCAGGTACCAAGGTGGAAATACGGCTCGCAATCATTCGGGTTCGGATTGCGTCCCGTGAGAACGGAAATGGCTCTGGTGAGATACGGTTCTGCTCTTTTGAACTGTCCCCGTCGAAGGAGCCACAAACCCATCGCATTGCTATTGCGTGTATCGTCTGGGTCTCTTCTTAATGCTTCGAGGTAGTATTGGGTGGCATTACGCGTCGCATGGCGATATTGCTCGATATGCAGACCGGTTAGGTAGAGTTCTTCGATGCTTTCAATTTCGTTCGGATCGTTCGCAGGCTGAACAGGTTCGGGGACGATTTTTTCGGTCGGCTCTTCGGGTTGGTAGGCTACCAACAGCTTCCCGTCAGCAGTTTGAAGGGTTGCCCGGAGTTTTTCTGCCGTGATTTTTTCGTGTGTCGGGACGGATCGAATAGAAGGTGATTCAGGAGAAATGTCAATGACTTCCGAGAAGAGTTTCTTTCCGTCATAGGTAAGTATTGCCTCGGCTTTCTCGAATCGGGAGGTGGCGTAGTGCATGACGATGATCTCGTGGTCGCGAATTTCGAGATTGACCATCGCATCCTTGGTAGCATTTTTGACTATACCAATCTCGCTGTAGGGCATGAAGTATTGTGTGAACGTTCTCTCTTCGTTGGGTTGTATCCAGGAGAAGTCTGGTTGATTGTCGGTGAACACACCCGTCATCAGTTCAACGTAAGGTCCATCACAATCAGTCAGGTTCCTGTCCCAAGCGTGCCCGAAATCGCCGTTTCCCCAAGTCCATTGTTTTTTACCCGGGGAGATATGGTGGTCAGCGACATGCAGGATACCCGCCTTTGAATCGTGTTCATACCCTCCCATGAAGTCGTACCGAGAGCGGATGGCCATGTAAGATGTGGGTACTGGAATATTTTTGTAGCGCGAAATGTCAACTCCCCGGGAGTAGTCAACATTGTAATAAGTACCTTTCGCGATTGGGAACTCAGATACCGCGCGTTTCCCGTGATCGAAGACAGCGTGAATATCCGGTGGGAAGACGGTTTGATAGTGATCGTTGGCTTTTACCGCCGGATTGGCCCACCACAGGAATGTTTGAGGAAAGGGTGTCCGGTTAAACAGTTTTACGTTTACCTCGAAGTAGGCTTTGTCAGGATACATTCGAATGCCAGCCATGCCTTTCGTCCGGAACATTCTTTCGACTTCACTGACATAAATTGATTTGCTTCCGTCTTCGTGTTCTTCAAGCGCGAAGTCCACTGGATCGAACGTGCTTGGTCTGTGATGTTGTGGCCAGTTGAACTCAATTCCCCCCGATATCCATGGACCTGTCAGCCCGACGAGCGCAGGTTTGATAACGTTGTTGTGATAAATGAAATGCCGATTCCGGATTTTATCGAAAGCGATCTGGATCCTACCACCTAATTCGGGGAGAACCATGATCTTCAGGTACCGATTTTCGAGGAAGAGGGCATTATAGGAACGATCCTCTTTTTCATTCAGAATTTTTTCTATTACTGGATAGGGGTAGACTACTCCACTGCTTCCCTGGTACACCCGCTTTTCAAGGAACATTGGATTTTTTTCCGGAAGACCCACCCCATAGGTAGGAATGACTACCTTCTCCTCCCAAACTCTAACTTCGCTATTAACTTTCATTTAAAACGTTTGTTGCTTACAAATCTATTTCGTTGCCCGGCCATGTGGATGGATAGGATTTCGCTTTAAATGGATAATTTTACTTAAAGTTCAAGCCATGCAGCCAATTAGAAAGCGCGAAGGATTCGAAGGACAACGAGCCATTGTCTTGCCCAACAAGATGAAGGAGCTGTGTTCATACACGCCGCCTACAAGTTCGCTTTACATCACAGATATTGGGTTTTACCCTCGTGCGCGCTATCACTTCCGCGAAAGACCCAGCGGCATAGCACAAAACATTTTGATTTACTGCGCGGAGGGAAAAGGGTGGGTCGAATTGCCAGGTGAAAAGACTGCGATCAATCCCAATGAGTTTTTGGTCATACCCGCCGACATGCCTCATAAGTATGGCGCCGATGAAGATAATCCCTGGACAATTTACTGGGCGCATTTTAAAGGAACGCACTCCGCGTATCACGTTTCGCTACTCACAAAGGAATTCAAGAACTTTGTAAACGATACACCATTTCTCGAAGAGCGTATTAGGGTGTTCGATGCCATCTACGCAAATTTTGAGCTGGGCTATAGTTTTGACAATCTTGTATTCAGCAGTGTCAGCTTTTCGTATTTTCTCATGTCGTTTTGCTTTGCCAATCGCTTTTCGCTTTCAGCGCACACGGCGCTAGAGAAAGATGCTGTTGATCTTTCAATCGAGCATATGCAGCAAAACCTGGAAAAGCCTCTGACCCTAATAGAGGTGGCCTCGTCAGTAAATCTATCTGTATCACGTTTCAGCAGCCTGTTCAGAAAGAAGACAGGATACCCACCGATGGTTTATTTTAATCATCTGAAAATTCAGCACGCGTGCCAGTACTTGCAATTCACTTCCCTAAGAATCAATGAAATAGCGGGCAAGGTAGGCATTGACGACCCCTATTATTTCTCACGCCTTTTCTCGAAGGTTATGGGCCTGGCGCCTCAGGAGTACCGTAACAAGAAGTACGTCTGAGGACCCGACGGTGTAGTAAAATAATCCATTATTTAGATTTAATACTCCATTCAAGGAGAATACGAATCGCTGACTTTTGTAGAAAACGTTTGAAAAAGATGAATCAGCGTTCGTCATCGGTATTTGTGATTAGCATGATCGCCGCTCTCGGAGGCCTTCTTTTCGGGTTTGATATCGCTATTTTCTCGGGGACAATCCCCTTCATAAAGCCGTACTATGATTTGAATAGCGCTGAATTGGGATGGACTGCCAGCTCGCTTTATATGGGATGTATCCTCGGAGCACTGATGACAGGCGTGGTCGCCGATCGGTTCGGACGTAAAATTCCACTTGTCACAGCAGCAGCTATCTTTATGATATCCTCCATCATGATGGGTTTGGCGCCTTCTTACTCCATGTTGGTCTTTTGGCGGATCATTGCCGGAGTGGGTGTAGGAGCGGCCTCCATGTTGTCTCCACTGTATATCGCCGAAATTAGCCCCGCTGCAATAAGAGGAAGAATGGTATCCATCAATCAGCTTACTA
>JBIQJZ010000196.1:0-7098 GCA_044507115.1 Flammeovirgaceae bacterium
TACAGCGCTTGCGCCTCCACCCGCCTGGCCGGCCAACAAATCACTACTCAACATCAGACTCCGAGCCTTTTTCGCGGGGCCTTCTTGCCTTTCCCCTCGGCTTGCGCCTCCTGGTCTTCCTTAACTTCCTTCTTTTTCTCCTGTATCTTTTCCGGGTCGGATATTTCCTTGCTGTTACGGGGCATCTGTGGCTCTCTCCTCCCAGGTCCCTGATAGACCTTCTTAAGCCGGGCATCATACAGATTCAAGGTCTTGAACTGCGGATTGGCCTCGATGAACATATTGTCCACGCGATCACCCCGCACGAACGTGACCTGGCGGAGATTGCCGCGCTCCAGCGACTGCATCAGGCGTTCTTTGGTCGCGAGATCGTTCAGCTCTTTGATCGGATGTTTAGCCAATTCGCTTTCAAGATTGAATCCGTATGCCTGATGGATCATCTTGATCTTGTGGTTCCCCGATTCATCCTTTTCATTGAAGTCAAGTTGCAGCCAGGCATTGTACGGGTTGATGTCCTTGGTAAGAAGGTCCTTGTTGACAAATCGTCCATTGAGGAGATTGTACGCTTCCTTGGCCGTAATCCCCGCGTTCTTTTTAACATAGAAGGTCTGCGCTCGCTCGGGTGTGTCTCCTTCGGGTTTAAAGGTTGCCGTATACCGGTTGAAAAAGTACATGTCCGATGAATCCGACTTCCGGAAATCAAGTGTAAACCTTACTCTGTCCCACCCGTACCCGTTCTCCGTGTGCAATTGAAATTCCTCCTTGCCCGATGCGAGTTCCTCGCCCAGCTTGTTGTTCAGTCCTTCGCCAAATCCAAGGTACTTAAGACCGTTTTTCAGATACTCGAAATTTTTCTGGTTCATAACAATAATATTTAAAGTGACACTCAATTGAGGGGAAGTCGTTCCGCCTTGACGATTGCATGGTCGCCAACGTGAATCTTCAGATTCCGCCCGCCGTCCCGTTCGAATAGTTCAATATCAAGGGTCTTCGCATGCGGGATGGTAAATTTTCGGAAGATGAAGACCACATCGGCAGACCCGTGGCCGTTTACCGTCGTGTGTTTGTTCCTGACATACAGGGGTTGCATTTCAATCTCCTGGCTCGCGGTGCGGCGCAAGGTCTTCTTGTCCCGGGCGAAAAATCGAAGAGACTCAATATCGTATCTGATGTTCGACTTGTTTCGAAGTCGGACCAAAACGAAAAGCATGTCCTCGTGTGTGTAAATTCGCCGTATGCTAAACGTTATACGCGAACGTTTTTGCTTCTTCACTGTTCTGGATTGACCGCGATTCAGAATCCGGTCAGCGGCGATCTCATACTCGATATCGGTTCTGACCCCTTTAAACCTGGCATCGGCAATTCGGCCTGATATCCTGTAGATCTGGTTGGCAGGCTGTTCCGAGTAGTCGACGTAGAAGTGGTGAAGAGACCCGTCCGCTGTTATTACCGTCATATTGGTCTCAGCAAAATTCTGGCGGCCTGCTTTCAACTGCAGGATGTTCTCAACCTCCGCAACCTTCTGTGCAATCAGGTCCCGGCTACCTCGGTCGACATGGACAATCGGGTACTGGAAGACCACGCTTGTAGTCTTTGAAAATGACACTTTGATCGTGTCGATGGATTCCTGAGCCACCCCGGTTACACAGGATGTCAGGAAAATGATGCATATCAGAATCTCTCTCATAAGTTGTTTGGTTATCTATTGCCTGTATCCATCAATAAAACCCGGTAGCCAGCCTTCACCGTCACCTTGATGAGCCTCGTCTTTTTCGCGATCAGATTTTGGGCGGTTTCGATGCCGGCGCTCGCGGCCTGCATTTCCAGAGACGGATTGAGGCTGCCCAATTGAAGCCCCTGGACAGCCTGGTTCGACGATTGCTTTGCAACGTCTCTCGCGATTGCACCGGGGATATAAATTCCCTCCAGACCATCTAGGTCGAACACCGAAAGGGAAACGGGAAGAATCTGGTTCGCATGGTGTATGGAATTGATGGAGATGGTAAGTCGTTCACCATTCAGCGCGCATACTCCGTATAGGAAACGACCGGCAGGAATGAGCATACCCGAGACGTAGATGTCGGTCATGAGCTTAAGCTTGAGCACCGAGCCTGAAACCAACGTCTGCGCGTCGTATACTGCGGCCTGAAAGAATTCCGGTGCGCTATTGACCCTGTTTACGCGATCGATCCCATAGAATTGATTCAACTCGCCAGAAGGCTCGGAATCCGCGGGCGCGGATATCAATCCCACCACATGGCCGTGCGAAGGGTGAACTGTAAAAACTTCGCTCGAATCGGATGTTCGCGTTGATCGCAGCCGTTGCTGTACTCGTTCCGGATGCTGAATGTCCAGGATCTTGTCCAGTACCGCTTGAATCTCCTGCATCTCCTTGTCCTCGGCGTCACCAGCCTGCATCATCCGCATCATCTCCTCCAGCTTTTCAACATCGTTGCTGAACCGTCCGTCGTCGACTTGAGGTATGCGGCTTTCATATCGAGGTGACTTTGCGGACTCCGTGGGCGCATTCAGACTCCTGTACAGTTCCTCCAGTTTCCGGTTAACACGCTCTTCGTTCTCATCAAGCCAGGGATCCTTCTTTCCAAGAGACGGGTTGACATTTCCAGAACCTGATTTTGGATTCTTTACGGTATCCTGATTTTCCTTCAGGGGCATTAGCTTGAAGTATGGATCGACGCGTCTGGCTTCACGGTATCTCATCGAGTCGCGCCTGGCCTTCTGATACAGGCTCAGCTTATCCCACTCATCCATGTCTCTATCGAATTGGGCATTGGGAAGCTCAGGGTTCAAACCAGCCCTCTGTTTCTGCGTTGTGTTTGCTGCTGTGCCCTGGCCTCCCCCTAATGCCCAAAATATCACGGTAAGAAACGGCATCACCAGCAATGGCAAAACCATCACCAATCTCCGTTTCTGAATAAATTTCTGTGAATGCGGCTTCATCATGCTATTTGATTTAGTTGTTCTACGGTTTCAATCCCTTTGTTTTCGCGGGAAGAAAGTGAAGATGTTTTTGGTACCTTTCGAGTTCCTCCCGCGATATTTCGCGCCAGCCATTTGACTTATTGTAAGCGTCTTGTGAAACTCCCGGCCACGAGTTTATGTAGGTTTTACCTTCGTGGTCGACTGCCAAATAGAACGCCTCAAAGTCGCCGTCTATCTCCCCTTTTAGCTTTCCCACTGGGATCAATTGATTCTCTGAAATGGTGTTCGCTTGATTCTTCATATAGATATCGATTGGTATCCTCATGCTCTCTAGTGAGAGCACTCGATCGTTCTCCTGGTTTCCCAAGGCTTGCATGATCAGCGTAACGCCAATCCCACTCATCATCACACTGAAAATCACGACGGACAGCTTTTTGCCGCGTATCGTCAAGGCGTTGAAAGAGGAATTCACTGCGTCAATGCCTTTCCGCGCCATGGCGTTTGCCCTTGAAGCAATTTGATTCGTCGTCCTTCGTATCATAGTCACCTGTTCTCGCTTTTCAGATCTCTGTTTTCGATGGTGTTCCACCGTTCGATCAAAAACCCATGAGGATTGTTATCGGAACGCTGCACGGTGCGGAGATATCCCTCTGTGACCAGGCTTCTGGTTACCATCGAAGTCGTCCGGATGATGCGTTGACGCCCGTGACACTCGAAGTAGAATGGATATTGGTTCGTGTCAATCCGGATACTGTCTATGCTGACCTCCTGACTCACATTCCCGGAAATGATGTTTGCGTAGTAGCTGTTCTCCCGGAGGTTCTCATACTGCCTTCGTGCGGACGCGTCAGCGAGATATAACGCCTTTAGGATATTGGCCTGAATCACCTTGTCATCGGGATGGAGGGTAAAAAAGTAGTGATGAAACATTTTTACATGGTCCCTGGCCTCCACCGGAATGTTGTCTCTGCGTTCAGCGGAAAACGCCTCGATGGCCTTCCCGTTGGCCAGAATATAAATGCGGTCCTGCGCTGACTGGACTACCTGGTAGCTTTTGATGACAGTAAAGGCGCACAACGCAATGCAGCCTGCTATCAAGGCAATGGAAAACCAACGGATGTGCCTGAAGGCGGTGTCGATATTCTTGAATTGTTGAAACATACGCTCTGGATTTATTTGCCTGAAATCTTATTGTGCATGTAGCCATGCGAATTCTCTGCTCCGGTCGCCTGCGAACCGGGATTGGTATGAGAAGGGGTGACGAGTGATGCCGCTCCGCCAGTCGTCTTCGCCACCGCGGACTGCGCTCCTCCGGACACAAGACTGGTGGTCTTGTAAAGCAACGCGTTGGCACCGCTCGCGTGCACGATGTAACTGGCTACGCTCGGCACGGTGAAATAGCCAACGATGCCGATGACCATGAAAATCAGGTAAGCGGTATCGGTAGAACTGAAGAAGGTATCGCCATACTGATTGACCTGCCGAATATCCATTTTGAGCATGTTCTCCTGGATCTTGCCAATGATACTTCCGAAGATGTTGGCCACGGGAAGCCACAGGAATACGTTGATATAGCGGGCTATCCAGATTGTAAGGGTATGGTGCAGGCCATCGAAGACTGAGAATCCGATAACGATGGGTCCAAGTATTGCCAGCACGATCAGGTAAAAGGTCCTGATGGTGTTAATGCATAGCGCGGCCGCGGCATACAGGACGTGGAGTATTTCCGACATCCATTGTTTGATCGTATTCCTGAAATTATAAGAGGCCTTTGCCATCGCGAATTTGATGTCGTTTCCAATTCCATCAAGCAATCCCTCCTCGGTCCCCTCAGGATGGGTATAGCGATACCATTTGTCCTTGTCTCCGCCGCCATCAATCCCGACATACATCTGCCACGCGGGAGTCTTCCGGATGGCCTCTTCCTTGCGCGCCAGCAAGTACGTGATCGCGTCATTCGATCCGTCAACCATCGCCGCGGTTCCGGTGACTGTTGGCCGGAGAACGGCGTTCATGAGGGCGAGAACCGACGGGAACATCATGATCACCATTCCAAGCGCAAACGGACGTAGTAGCGGGTAGAAGTCAACGGGCTCGGCGTTGGCTATGTGCCTCCAGACTCTCGCGGCGATGTACCACATTGCCCCGAAGGCTGCCAGTCCACGTCCGACACCGATCAATCGGGAACACAACGGAATCATCTCGTCATAGAGTCCTTCCAGCACACTTTGAAAACCGGCGACTTCGCCGGTGAATCCTTGTGCGTATGAAAATGAAGGCACAAGCTGTCCGGCGATCACCACTAGGGCGACCTTCGTTGTTAGTCTGTTCATAGTTTTAGGTTTATCGTTCTATCTCATGCAACTTCTCGATGGTCATCACTTCACTGTTCTCCTTCGCACGCTGCAGGACAAGTAATTGTGTGCTGTTATTGAAGTATCGCAGAAACGAAAGCTTGTTCTCCATGTCAAGAAAGATCCGGTCGATCGCTCTCAGCCGCTCGTCGTCGGACATTCTTAGTCTGGACGCGGTAACCACCATCGTGAGCTCTTCCAGATTCTTCACACTCTGGTTCACGAGATACGTATAGACCCTCTCCAGATATCGCAGCTCGTCGGCTGTCAAATTCGGGTCGTCCGTGAATCGGCGATAGGCCCTCCTGTACTCCTTCATGAGCTTCGCCTGGTAATCAATGATGATCGGAATTCGTCTGTAATCGCGTACTGCGGGATTTACTGCAAACAGGCCGTCCAGGAACACCTGATGCAGCTTGTAGTTCCCTTCCGCGATGCCCTTGATGCTATTGTAACCCTGCGAAAGGACCTGATATCCCTTGTACATGTTGTCAAGGATCTCCTCCAGCTGCTTTAGCTTTTGATAGTTTAGCAACAGCTGAGTAACTTCATTTGACTGCGCGTTGGTAGCTACTGAAATACCAACACTCAGAATGATCGCCAGTGCCGCTTTCATAGGATATCATTTAGTTTTTGGGCAGACTCCACTTCATTCCGTTCCGCCGATCTTTGCATGATGAGCGTTTCGGTGGAACCGCAGAAAGACTGTGCGAACGAATACTTGTCGTTCATATCCGCATACGCCTCGTCAATACGCTCAATACGCGCCTCGTCCGTCATCTGAGACGACTCATTCGTGAGGACAACATTCAAATCGGTGATTAACCGCTCGCATTCAGTCAGTAAATTTTGATACACACCATCTATGTACCGGATTTCTGCTTGCGTCAAATAGTCACTATTTCGAGTTTTATCGTTCAGCTCGCGAAACGAGTTCATGATGGAGATCTGGCGTGTCATAATCACCATGATTTTTCCCGAGACGCCGAGGTCATCCTTCACATGTCTCAGCGATCTGAACTGAGCGATGTGGTCGTTGAGGTTATCATTCTTGATATTCCCGACTATGTCCAGTCCCTTTTGAACGATATCGTATCCCTCTTTCAGATAGTCGAGGTAGACTTCCAGTGCTGCAATCTGCTTAAGCAAATACTCCTTCTGCGTCTTCTTCTGCCTGAACCACTCCTTGAATGTCTGCGCTTCGGCACCGAACATGAGAGCAATACCAACACATGTTAATACAGTCCTTTTCATAGCTACTCGGTTGATATCCCATACAACTTCCTGACCGTCTCCATTTCATGAGCATCCTTCGCGCGGCTGATACTCAGCTGAATATTCTGCGCATTGAATTGCTTCAGATCATGGTAATTGCGCTCCATTTCCTCGCCACACTTACCGACGATCTCCAGCCTTTCCGCATCCGACATCTGCGTCTTGAACGAGCCTACCACGGCAAGGACCTGATCCAGGTTTCTGATACTCTCGTTCAGGATTCCAGAGTAGACCAAGTAGATGTACTCAATCTCCTTCCTTGTAAAATGATCATCATCCTTTATGATATTCCAGACCCGTTTGTATTCGGACACAAGTCGTTTCTGCAGATCAAGCGTCTGGGTGATTCGCTGATAGCCGGCAATAGCATTCCGGACCTTCCAAAGTTCCTCGTAGTACTCCTTGTAGAGCTGCCGATGCTTTTCGGTCCACTCGGCGATCTCTGTCAGCTTTAACTCATTCAGCTTGTTTTCCAGGACCTTCTGAGCGTTCTGCAACCAGATCGTCTTGTTCTGTAGTCGTTGAC
>JBIQJZ010000197.1:0-7048 GCA_044507115.1 Flammeovirgaceae bacterium
GGTCGAAATGCTGACGGACGCGCCATACTTTCTCATCCCCGTGACAATTCTTTCCCAGTATGCGGCCGGTGATTGAACCGGAGTGCACTTCCAGTCGTGTGGCGATACAGGTAATGTTGTGCGCATCGCACCACGGTTTGACCCAATTCTCCGCTGAGGCGCTGACAACAGCGATCGTCGCGTGATCACGGCGGTATTTCTCAATTGCTTCAAGTGCGCCGGGACGTACCAGTCCGGGTATGACTGCCCGGGCAAACTCCGCTCCTGTAGCATTGAGGGATTCTTCGGATTCGCCGGCAAAGAACCGGGCGAGGAAGTACTCCTTTGCTCTCCAGTTCGGAATTAGTCGTAAGACAAAGAGGGCGAGGATTGGAGCGAGCATAGCCATCCCTGTCCAATACCCCATGCTTCCTCTGTAGTACCGGGCGAATTCAATTAGCGTATCGCGTCGGGTTATCGTGCCATCAAAATCGAATAGTACCAGCGTGGAGGAGGTTCCGGAATGATTGCTCATGTTCGTCGTGAATTGTCGCAAGGTATAAATAATCGCAAAAAAAGGCTGACAAGGGGGGTTCAGTTCAGGATTGGGTGCACGTACGGCGGCCATTGGCATTCTTTTATTTACTGATCCGGCAGTACGAGCTCACAGAGGTTGGCTCGTGATTTTAGCGTGCAGATGGCCGGGAGGCCGCGTTCGAGTGATTATGTATTCAAAAAATAGCCGATGGATCTGATATTTCTTGGTAAAGTCTTGTGGAGAAAACTGTGGATTTTGGTGTCCGTTCCACTGATTGCCGCCTTTGCCGCCTACCTCTTCACGATGGATATGCCCGTTATGTATTTATCGAAGGCGCAGCTCGCCACGGGGTTCACGATACAAGATCAAGTCAGCCTCACCGAGGAAACATTCAACAGTCGGGAAGCCGACATCAAGTTCAGTAACCTGATGAGTTCGATGAATTCGGGCCTTGCAATTAACCTGACATCGTACAGGCTATTGCTTCACGATCTGGATCCCGCGAATGTGCCGTTTCACCGGCCCGACCGCTCCGTCTTTATGCCTGCTCAGCAGGAAATTGAGAAGGTGCGTGAAGTAGTTAGCGAAAAACTTAAAGCGTTCTCTCCGCTGACGTCTACTGATGCTGAGTTTCGACTAATTGATGATTTCCTGACTGCCTACGAGTACAATTACAACGACATCAAGGACAATCTGCGCTTTGAGCGAATTCCGAATAGCGACTATATCGATGTTTTTGTAGAAGCTGACAATGCCCGTCTCTCTGCGGCCGCGGCAAATGCCTTTTGTGAGGAATTTATACGCTACAACGAATCGCTGAAGATCGAGCGCAGCAGTGAATCGGTCGAATTCCTGAGTGAGTTGGTTCAAAAGAAGAAAGCAGAACTCGACCGGATACTCGGGATCCAGAAATCGTTCAAGTCGGAGAATAACGTCTTCAATCTCGAAGGAGAAAGCGGGATGAAAATGGGTCAGCTTTCGATTCTTGAGTCGCAGGCAGCTACCATTCGCAGCAACATCCGCCGGCTGGAACTTCAGGTGAGACAGCTGAATGATGATCTCGCCCGGGCATCGGCGCCGGCTGCGTCGGCAAGCAATCAACGAGTGCTCGAACTGCGCACGAGAGTAAGCGAAATGAATTCACGGTATATCACACAGGGAGGCACTGACCAGCGCTTGTTGGATTCCCTGGAGTATTTGCGTGAGGAACTCCGCCTTGCCCAGGATAATTCATCGCGGCAGGGTGCGTCGGCCACTCCGGGCCATACAGTTGCTGAATTGCAATATCTCAAGCGAGAAAAAGAAATCGAGTTGGAGGTACAACGAGACGATTTGCGAAACACGGAGGACAAGATGCGGGCGATCAACTACAGTTTCTCAGGATACGCAAATAAAGAGGCTGAACTGTCGACGATCCAGAAAGAGATCGACCTGGCCACCCAGGAGTACAACCTGGCACTTGACAAATTCAACCAGGCGACAAATCGCCAGATGATGTCGAACAACCTGAGGTTTGTTGTTGTGGCCACACCACCCGTTCACCCGGAGCCGGGAATCCGGTTGATTATCATCGCACTGGCGGCATTCGCGAGCTTTGTTTTTTGTGTCGTGTTTATTGCAGCAATCGAGATGCTCGACACGTCTATCCGAACACCTGATCGCTTCAAGCGCATGGTCAATCTTCCAATCGCGGGTGTGCTGAACAAGGTCGACGGAAGAAATTTCAACATCCGCGCATACTTCAATCAGCAAGATGGAGGTGAAGAAGTTGAAACGTTCAAGTCGCTATTGAGGAAATTTCGCCACGAAGTCGAATCAATGAATGGCAAGGTTATTCTCTTTACCAGTCCGAAGCGGCGGGACGGGAAGACATTTGTTTTATTTACACTGTCTTACGTACTAAGTCTGCTAGACAAGCGAGTTCTGATACTAGATACAAACTTCAAGAATAATTCACTCTCACAGATACTTGGGAGAGGGCAGAGTGATCTCAAGGTGTTAGACACGAAAAAGCACAAGCTGCTGGTGGGATCGTCGGAAACGGACAAGAAGGTGGAAGCTGAGTTTGACCACGAGAATTCCTACGACCTGATCAATCCAACCAAGTATCGCAACATCTATATCGTGGGGAATTCCGGCGGAGGAAGTGAGTCGCCGGCGGAGATTCTGACAGGCCGCGATTTTACAAATCTGGTGTCAGTCCTCGCGGAGAGTTTTGATTACGTTCTCATGGAAGGCGCGGCGATGAACGAGTATTCCGATACGAAGGAGCTGGTGCGGTATGCCGATCGGGTGGTAGCGGTATTTTCAGCAGACACGCCGATTCGCCAAATGGATAGGGAAGCGGTTCAGTACTTCAAGTTACTGGGTAAGAAGTTCGGAGGCTGCGTGCTAAACCGCGTCGAGACAAAAGACCTGAAACTTTAGGTCATTAACGGATCGGCAGGTTGTCGATCTCGTTGACTTTCTGGATGATGATTTCCTTCACGACCTCCTTGGCAGCCTTCAATTCCAGGTCGCGAATTTCGGGATTTTCGTTTGCATAGTCGACTCCTTCATAGAAGGGCTCCCAGGGAAAATATTCGTTGAAAGGTCTTCGAAAGACCTCGGCCCGGAATCGCGGCTTAAAGTGACGTTTTCCCATGTCAAATATGTAGTCGGACGTGTCCGGCTGCACCCTGTTATACTCGTCAACAAAAGCGTAAAGCTGCTTTTTGTCAACTGCGTCCACCGCCTTCAGGATTTCTTCGAGGGGGATTCGTTCGTCCCGCATCGTTCGCACAAGCGCCTCGAGACTCTTGTTTAAAGGATCCCGGATACCCTCAAGTTTGTCTTGAATCTTGTCGGGCACGTAAGAAGGCATGGAACCGGAGATAACAGCCTTCGCGATCATGGACGGAACAACAGCTTTATATATGAAGTATCCTCCGAGGGTCAGCAGCAGGAGGAGTATGATCAGAATAACAATGGTTCGCTTGCGCTTCTTCATGGCGGCAATTTATGACGAATCGGGCAAATAACCCCATTCTGAAGCGGCAGACTTTGAGACGCTTCACCGGCTGTCTGGCATGTTTATTTAACAATCAGGCGGACAGGGACCTCGTCGGCGAGGTCTGTCATGCCTCCGGCGCTAAAATCCATTGGCTATGATTGACGAACACCACAACGGCGATGATGCGGAAGATCGCAACTCGTTTTCTGGCATTGCACTAAACCGGCTCGTTGTACTACTGCTGGTAACTGGTATTTACCTCTTCATTTTCCTAAAGATACTGGTTCTTCCGTAATCAGATTACCGCGAATTATGATCTCAAACAGAACATTTAGAATTCCTGCGGCGGTCATCTTCATTGTGTTGTTGATCTTGTCGGTAGGGGTGACCTACCTGATGGCACAACACGGCGTGTTTGTCGGTCTGGCTATCGCGGGCGTTTCAGTCGGTGTGCTCTTTGTTGCGGCCGTCATCCGGGACTATCGCGTTGGCTTCTATACGGTGTTCTTCCTCGGGATATTCATGTTCTATATCGACCGGCTTGCCGACCTTACTTTTCCGATGGGTACTGTTTACGACGCATTGATCGGCCTGACGTTCCTCGCGCTGCTTGCCGACAGCCGAGGGCGCGATTGGTCGACATTCAAAAACCCGGTGACGATCATGCTGCTGATATTGATCGGCTACCAGGTATTGCAGCTATTTAATCCTAGCGCAAATTCCCCGGTGGCATGGTTGGTTTCCCTTCGAAACAATATTGCATTCCTGATCTACGTCATCTGTTTTCACATGTTTTCGTCCTTCAAGGAGGTAAAGAAATTTGCGGGCGTATGGCTCGGCACAGCGCTCATCGTTGCGCTGTACGGAATCTTTCAGAAGGTGGCGGGACTGCGGGCGTTCGAGGCCGCGTGGATGGATGAAGTACCCGGCAGGATCAAGCTCTATGCTGTGTGGGGCGAGCTCCGCGTCTTTTCATTTCTGTCGGATCCTTCTTCGTTTGGTCTTTTTATCGGCGCCAGTGCGCTGGGTTCTTTCGTCTTGGCGATGGGGCCTTTTAAGGTATGGCAAAGATTGTTCTTTGCCGCGATGACGCTGACCCTGTTGATAGCAATGTCCTATTCGGGTACGCGCACTGCAATTGCGCTTATTGCGGCCGGTCTTGCATTCTACGTCACAATCATGCTTCATAACCGGCGAACGCTGTTCGCCTCCATGATAATGGTGGCTATCGGCGTGATGCTGATGTTTGGTCCGTTCTACGGAAGCACGATGAGCCGTTTGCGAACTACGTTTCAAGTCTCCGAGGACCCGTCGATGGCGGTACGTGACTATAAACGCCTGAGCTTTCAACAGTATATCCAGTCGCATCCAATTGGAGGAGGCTTGTATACCGTCGGTCAGAACGGCAAGCGTTACGCGCCGGGACACGAACTCGCCGGAGACTGGGACCCCGACAGTGGCTATCTTCTCACGGCATTGGAAACCGGCTGGGTTGGGCTGTTGATTTTTATGATACTCTTCTTCCTTGTGATCCTGCAAGGTGTGAACAGTTTTTATGCATTGAAGGACCCGGTGCTAAAAACGTATATCCTCGTATTCCTGGTCCCATTTATGGCACTATCGGTCGCTCACTTCACCCAGGATGCAATGTTCACGAAACCGGTTAACATCCTTGTATATGCCACCTATGCGCTAATGGTTAAGATTGGAACGTTTGAACGACGCCTCTTTTCGGTCGACATGGTATGATTATTTGAAACCGACTGTTCGAGCAGCGTTTTGCGTGTCTGTTCTATAGTAAAGTTCAACCAATAAAAGATATGAAAGTTATTATCCTGTTCCTTGCGGCGAGTGTTCCGCTGATGGCCCAAACGGTGGATTACAACAAAGTGATCCTTCCGGAAAGTTCGCGCGTGACCGACCTTGGTGAGAAACTGGTACAACTCGCGTGGCGAAACTACCCGGAAAATGAGGTCTTCAGGCGAGACGTTAGTATCGCCGGGTACAACGTCAAGCAAAGTAATGTGAGCTGGCTGGAGAATATACGTTTATCCGGTAACCTCAATCAGTTCAACATCGATAAGCGAGCGGATGAGATGTCGGACTATCGTTCCACCTTTTATCCCCTGTATAATTTCGGTGTCACCATCTCTCTTGGAGCATTCTTCAGTACGCCGTACGAGATAAAGAAAAGTCGGGACGCGCTTGTTGCCGCCCAGGCAAATGTGAATACGCAAAAGCTGATGATTCGCAATACCGTATTGCGCTTGTACAACGACTACCTCATGCTTGAAAAGCTTTATAAGCTTCAATCACAAGTACTTTTGGACAACGAAACGGCTCACAAGCTCGCTGAACAGCGATTCCGGCAGGCAGAGATCACATTCGAGACGTATTCGGTGAGCCTGAAATCGTACAACGATGCCATGACACTCCATCTGCAGGCTGAACGAGATTTCAGAAACGCCAAACTCGATCTTGAGCAGTGGATCGGGATGCGTCTCGAAGATGTTCGGTAGCAGGATCGCGTTTGGTGCTGGCACTTAGTTTTTATCGCTACGTGTTACCGATTTGACCAATTGCTGCATCACTCCCAATATGTTTAAGGAATCGATACTGAGTTACCAGGGCTCGCTCAAGAAGTCGATCAAGACGGGTTGGACGCCGGGCTGGATCGCGGGCTTGACAGTCATCGCCGTAGGGGTCTTCGCGGTGCTCTATGCATTTGAAGCCGATGCGGCCGCGCTGTTGATGAGACTGGTGCCGCCGACCTATCGCCAGGGAAGCGCGTTTTACACAGATATGGTGTTTCTTGCCCGCACTGAACTGCTCTGGGTCGCGTGCTTTTTTGTCGTCACCCTCTTGTTATACCGGTACCCGTTTGGCGGTGCACTTGAAAGGGCGAGACATTTCGGCGAGGAGGGCAATACGTGGGGACTGATCTTGCTGATTGTTTCGGTTTTTCTTCTGGCCGTCGGAATTTCTTTGTTTGTGCTCGAGTCGTTCCCAAATTCCTCAGATGAATATGCTTACCTCCTTCAGGCTGAAATGTTCAGCGATGGAAAATGGTGGGTCCGCGCGCATGATCTCCCCGCGTTCTTTCAAGCGAATAACATTCCTCAACACGAAGGCATTCTTCTAAGCCGGTTTCCGCCTGGCTGGCCTTTATTGCTCAGCCTTGCCTTTGACGCGGGAATTTCCCCGATGTTGGTCAATCCGTTCCTTGGGATGTGCGCCTTACTTGTGTTGTATTTTTTTGCGAAAAAGTACTACAGTCATCAGGTGGCCGTTTGGAGTGTGACAATAGTCGCTCTCAGTAGCTACTTTCTGTTCAACGCCGCGTCGTTCTTTTCTCATATCTCCTGCACGCTGTTTGTGCTTTTGTTCGCCTACAGTGTGTACGTATATCGCGATAATCGAAACGTGGTTGCGGCGATTCTCGCTGGCTTTTTCCTCGGTATGGTGATGATCATCCGTTATTACACGGCTGTCCTCATATTTATGCCGTTTGGCGTCGTTTTACTGATCCAGTACCGGTG
>JBIQJZ010000198.1:0-7027 GCA_044507115.1 Flammeovirgaceae bacterium
CGTCATATAGCTTGAAGGATATTTTGCCTTTGTTGCTAAGATCCCGGTTGATTCGCTGAGCTTCCTCAAACATCGTTTCAGAGATGTCGAGGCCGACGTATTCGAGCTTGTGCGCCTTTGAGAGAAGGGTTTCAAGATGACCGCAGTTGCCATGTCCGATCTCCAACAAGTTGTGTAAATCCCGCAGATCAAGTGCATCGATGGTGTTCAGCGTCATTCCCAGGTTGCTTTCATTCATCATGTGAGCAACCTCAAGACCCGCTTTTCCCGCGGGACATCGCAACTGTTTTTCAAGTTCTGCAAATTCCGGGTTGTAGCCGGAGGGGTCCGTGTCTTTCATGTTGTGGTTCTCCAAGGCGCATTTTACCGAAAAGAAGGAAGCGAGACAATATTTGTACCTCCTCCGCCGTATGCCTTCTAGCAGACCTGTGTTTCGCGCCAACCCAAAGAAATTCTGTTCTCCGCCCCCGAGGAGGCGCGGAGCGCGGGCATCAAAGTTCGGCGATAACATTTTGACTTCGCGGGCGTATTGCGCTATCTTGCTCCGCGACGCCGGCTGCGGTACTGTATTTCTCAGGCATCGTGTGCCGTGCGCGAAGAACAACTGAACCTCAACTAAAATGAACAAGAACTTAAGGAATTTTTCGATCCTTCTCCTCGCTGTCGCCATCGCCTGGAGTTGTGGACAAAAGGAAAGCAACACGAGTGTGGTGAACGGCCTTTCTGAACAGGAGAAGAAAGACGGTTGGCAATTGCTATTCGATGGAACGTCAATGGAGCATTTCAGAGGCTTCCGGCAGAGTGATGTCCCTGCTGGGTGGCAGGTGGCAGACGGCGCTATCGTCCTGACGGCAGGCGGGGCAGGTGACATTATTACGAAAGAGCAATATCGCGATTTCGAACTGTCCATTGATTGGAAGATTTCTGAAGGCGGAAACAGCGGTATCTTCTACCACGTTTCCGAAGATTCAGCTTACCAATACACGTTTAACAGCGGACCGGAAATGCAGGTGCTGGATGACGAGCGGCATCCCGATGCGAAGAAAGGGGTGAACGGCAACCGGCAGGCGGGAGCACTGTACGATCTGCTTCCGCTGACAACACCTGCGGTAAATCCAGCAGGTGAATGGAATACAGCCAAATTGTTGGTCAAAAACAACAAAGTCGAGCATTGGCTGAACGGAAAGAAAGTAGTTGAATATGAACTCGGGACCCCTGAATGGAATGCAATGATTCAGTCGAGTAAGTTTGCTACGATGGATGGATTTGGCTCGGAAGGGCAGGGGCATATCGCTCTGCAGGACCATGGCGATCGTGTTTGGTTCCGCAATATCAAGATCCGTCCGCTTTAAGAACGGCGCTGTTCAAACCCGCGCGTGCGCAGTACCTTGCGCGTCGCGCGGGTTTTTGTCTTAATTAGCTGTCAGCTTTGTGAACCATGTAAGATAGCTGTTGATTGCCTTCTGGAGGAAATCCTTCGCACTGCCCTCCTTCATAGCCCCGTTGTCGTCAAAGTATTCATTGACCTTTGCAAGATAGACCTCCGGATGAGCCATGGTCGGTATGTTCAGCGCTACGAGCACCTGCCGCAAGTGATGATGAGCCCCGAAGCCAGAGAGGTTGCCGGGCGAGGTACTGAACACTGCACCAGGCTTGCCATCCCACATGTTGTTCTTCTTGGGCCTCGAGGCGATATCCAGCGCATTCTTGAGCACGCCAGGTAAAGACCTGTTGTATTCCGGTGTAACGAAGATCACCCCATCGAGCCCTTTTATTGTGTTGCGGAAAGCAACATACGATTCGGGAACTTGATTGTGGTCGTCGTAGTCCTGATTGTACATCTCCAATCCCTCGAGAGACACCACGCTGAATTCGAACCCCGGAGGGGCCATCGGCACCAGAGCGTTTGCGATCTTTTTTGAGAATGATTCCTTGCGCAGGCTGCCTGCAATAATTCCAATTTTCTTGGTCATAGTCGTTTTAAGAGTTGAAAAGAAGGTGTTATAGAAACTCTGGACTACTATACAAAATCTGGTGCCAATGAGTTCACGGAGAACTGTGGTGGCTAGTCTTGAATTTTTCCGACATTCGCAGGTAACTCCTCATCCTGATGATTCGAACAATTGCTTTCTGCTTCGCGCTGGTACTACTGACGTCCACAATCCTGTACGCCGTTCCCGTATCCGATTCGATCCCCGGTCTTCGCAAGCTCCGGGATGTCATGATCTATGAAGACGCGCGTTTTCACTCGGCCTTTCCGTCCGTGGTAAAGCGGAAGAACGGGGAGATTATTGTCGCGTTCCGCCGGGCTCCGGACCGGAGTGTGTTTGGTGAGCGCAGGACCAACCATGTCGATCCCAATAGTTACCTGGTTAAGGTGACATCGCGGGATGGCGTCACCTGGGACAAGGAGCCGCAACTGATCCATGCTTATGCATTCGGCGGTTCTCAGGACCCTTGTTTGCTGCAGTTGCGCGATGGCTCGATCATCTGCACCAGTTACGCATGGGCTTTTGTGCGCCCGGACGGGATGCCGAACCTGAAGACGCCTGTATTTGAAGCTGCACCGGGTGTCGTGTTCCTGGGAGGGTATGCAGTGCGCTCTAATGATGGCGGACGTACCTGGCACGGGCCTTACTATCCCCCGCATATCGCACCGGAGATAAACAATAGCGCCCTAGGGCATCCGCTGCCTGCCTACAACCGTGGCGCGCTGGCCGAAGGAGAGAACGGACGTTTATACTGGGTCGTCGCTGCCTCGGACGCCGATGCCCCGAAGCGGAAGACGTCTAATCACTTGTTGATTTCGGATGATAAGGGATACACTTGGAAATATTCTGCACCTGTCGCGCAGGACGAGAACGTCTCGTTTAACGAGGCCTCGATCTATATTACCCCGAAGGGCGACCTTGTTTCATTTCTCCGGACGTCAGGAATGGACGACCAGGCATGCATCGCAAGGTCGACGGATGGCGGCACGACTTTCCAATGGCAGTCAATGGGATTTCAGGGACATCCGTTGCAAGCAGTGCGATTGCCGGATAGTAGGGTGTTGCTGGTTTATGGGTATCGGCATCAGCCGTACGGTATCCGGGCACGTATCCTAAACTCGGAGTGTACAGATTTTGCGACGGCATCGGAGATCGTTATCCGCGATGATGGAAGTGGTACCGACCTGGGCTACCCCTGGGCAGTTGTCCTCGACAAGAGGCGAGTGCTTGTTACGTATTACTTCAGTGTCAACGGCGGTCCGAAACACATCGCCGGTACCTTATTAGAGTACACGCCAGCAGATTGAAGATGATTCTGCACGTGGTAATTTTTTTACCCAACGGGTAGATCAACCTCGGCGTCAAGTTCGATCTTCCGGTATGCTCTCATCCCTTTTTCTGTAAGATGGGGAAACAGGAGATCCCATATAGAATGGCTCATTGAAATGTCTTGCGTGGGATCGAAACCTTTCAGGATCATTTCCTGTGACATCCAGAAGGTAATGAGGATCCTTATTTTGTGTTGCAGGCGTTGGTAGTAGCCGGGATTGGGTTCCTTGCGGATGTAGCCTTTGTTCATGAAGATGCGGAATGCATCATTCATCTGATCCTTCCTGATTTGGATGGTCGTCTCAACCTTCTTTCTCAATTTGGGGAACTGGCGGGAAATTTCGATGACGTCGAGGTTGAAGAAGCGGTACTTGGATTGGAAGTGATCGAGCTTTTTCAGGAATTTGTCAAATTCCAGAAAGGGCTCATGGGAGGGATCGAGTTCCGAGAAGTAAGAAGAAACTTCGCTCTTCATCCTGGCATAGATTGCGTGCAGGATCGCCTCTTTGTTTTTGTAGTGGTATTCAAGATTACCGTGGCTCATTCCGAGCTGTTGCGCAATGTCGCGGCTACTGACATTCGAAAAGCCGTGTGCGTTGTACAGTTCTATCGCCTTGTCAATGATCTTGTCTTTTGTTCGCATGGTCTCAAGTTTTTCGCGTGGCCTGATCCTGCCGAGCCCCACAACAGCCTCAAATAATAAAAATGATTTTAGGACATTTGTCCTAAACTACATATTTTTACCTTTTACGTCGATTGGCACGACAAAGATAGAAAGATGAGTCCAACCACAAAACGCGGCTAATGGCAACCATGCACCCTATTGATATCGCGGTGCTAAGCGCCTACTTTGTGGGTGTTATCGCTATTGGCTTATGGTCCGCCCGTTCTTCGAGGAAGACCAGCGAAGGCTACTTCCTCGGTGGGCGAACGCTGTTGTGGCCCGTAATAGGTGCGTCGCTGTTTGCGTCGAACATATCAACCGTGCACCTGGTTGGCTTGGCGGAGTCCGGGTTTCTTTACGGCATTGTCTGGGGAAATTTTGAGTGGTTTTCAGTTTTAGAGCTTCTTGTTCTCGCCTTTGTGTTCGTGCCGTTCTTCCTGAAGATGCGCATTAGCACACTGCCCGAGTTCCTGGAGAGGCGATACGACAGCAGAAGCCGCGTTGTTATGGCAGTGTTCAGTATACTCGCCGCTCTCTTCATGCATATTGGTGTGAGCTTGTATGCAGGGGCGGTGGTGTTTGAAAAGATGTTTGGAGTCGACCTGCTGCTGTCGATAGTTGTCATTGGTGTTGCCACCGGGATTTACACCGTCATCGGAGGCTTCTTATCGGTGGTTGTTACTGAATCACTGCAGACGATCCTCTTGGTTGCTGGGTCGGTGGCGCTTACCGTTATCGCCGTGTATCACCTGCCGGAGGTAGGCATTCACTCGTATGGTGAGTTGAAGAATCATGTGGGAGCGGAACAGTTTCAAGCAGTAGGCTTCGATTCAGCGGCGCGCGGATTTAGCTTCCTCGATATGCTGCTGGGCCATCTGGTGCTGGGCATCTGGTATTGGTGTACCGACCAGACAATCGTTCAGCGAGCGCTTGGCGCAAACTCCGCAGAACAGGGGCAGCTCGGCGCGATTTTCGCCGGCTTCTTGAAGATACTTCCCGTATTTATCATTGTGTTCCCAGGTATCCTGGCCTTTGCACTCTTCCGAGACGAGATCGGTGATGACTCGCGCAGTGTGTTGCCACTCATGATTATGAATCTAATGCCTACCGGGTTAAAGGGGTTGATGCTCGCCAGTCTTCTTGCCGCTGTGATGAGTTCAGTCGCGGCGGCCCTCAATAGCAGTTCAACTCTGATCGTCTACGATATCTTCGGAAAGATCAAACCGGGCCTTTCCGAGCGATCAAAAATACTGATCGGAAGGATCACTTCGGTCACTGTGCTTGTCCTCGCAATCGCATGGTCTCCTTTCTTGCGCAACCTGGGTACCATTTTCGAGTTGATCAACCAATTGTTTTCGATTTTCGCTCCTTCGATCGTCGCTGTATTTCTTTGGGGAGTTATATCACGACGCGGCACCAGCAATGCCGCGTTTGCTACGCTCGTGGGCGGAAGTGTGTTTGCCGTCGCGGTGTTTATTGTCGAAAAGTATGTGACCGTAAATGGTATCGTGAATTTTATTTCCAGTCCGGAAGGTCTGGGTATCCATTGGCTGCGGCAGACATACCTGTTCTTCGTCGTATCGACCTTGATTTATTTTGTGGTGTCGATGCTGGATCGCTCACCTACCGTGAATAGTATGCCTTTTCGCTGGCCGTTTCCAACGACTAGAGTGGTTGCATGGTCATTGGTGTTGCTCGCTTCCATTCTGGTGGTATATGCTGTGTTTTATTGATGTTAATACTTCATCCATATCGCCCTTAAATTCAAACGGATGGTTATCAGACAAGTCGTTGAACCACTCGAGAATTCGTTACCAATCCTCCTGATAGGTGCCGGCGGTATTGTGCGAGACGGTCATCTGCCGGCATATCGAAAGGCCGGCTATCGCGTGGCGGGAGTTTGTGACGTGGACCCGGACAAAGCGCGCCGCCTGGTTGATGACTTTCCGGAGGTTGGAAAGGTTTATGATTCTCTGAACGCCCTACTGCTTTATCATCGTGGCAGCCCCGTTGTCTTCGACGTGGCTGTGCCTGCAGACCAACTCCTTTCCGTCCTGAAAGTCCTACCCGAGGGTTCAATCGTACTCATGCAAAAGCCAATGGGGGAGACGCTGGCGGAGGCGAAGGAGATACTGGACCTCTGTGAACGAAAAGCCTTCAAAGCAGCCGTCAACTTCCAGTTGCGGTACGCTCCGCTGGCAATCGCTGCGCAGAGCATCGTTCAACAGCATGCCATTGGAAAGGTGTTCGATGTGGAAGTAGTGGTCTGTGTTCATACGCCGTGGGAGTTGTGGGGTTTTCTGAAGGGCAAACCGCGAGTAGAGATTCTATATCACAGTGTCCATTACCTGGATCTGGTCCGATCTTTACTGGGTGAGCCGCGAAAGGTGTATGCGCGAACCCTAAGGCATCCGATGACACCCGAACTCGCGGCAACACGCAGTACGATTATTCTTGACTACGATGACGTTACGCAGGCAAGAATTGTCACTAACCACGGTCATCGCTACGGGCCACAGGGGCAGCAATCATATGTGAAGATTGAGGGTACTGAGGGCGCGATCAAAGCACAGATCGGGGTATCGCTCAATTACCCAACCGGGATGCCCGATACCTTTTCTTTTGTATCCGGTGACACTGGCATGCGCTGGACTGACTTGAGGCTGTCAGGCAGCTGGTTTCCCGATGCGTTCATCGGACCAATGACCGAACTTCAAAGACTTGCGATCACACCCGGTGTAGATAAAATGAGAATTCTACGCGACAACTTCAAGACTATGGAACTGGTGGAGGCTGCGTATCGGGCTAGCGGATCCGGTGAGATTGTGCTCTAAGGGCGCGTAATGTTAGAAAATGCATTAACCAAAATATTATTTCATGAGATCAATTTTAATTAAGACGGCAAGAGGAGAGGACAGGCGATACCAACTGAAGGACGGGGCGGGGTCCGATGCTGTGCATACGAGCTCGGTCTACGGCTACGCAGTGTGTGTTATCGAGACCGACTCGAAACACCAGGGTGTTGGACTGGCTTTTACCCTTG
>JBIQJZ010000199.1:0-6986 GCA_044507115.1 Flammeovirgaceae bacterium
CCGTGCTGGCTTAGGGATCACTCCGAATGCTTCATTCACCATTTCGAGTGTCTTGCCTTCGTCGATCTTGCCCGCTACCGTGAGGACAGCGTTGTCGGGCTGATAATATTTCCGGTAGAATGCCTGTAGTCTTTCAATTGAAACGTTCTCGAGATCGGAGCGCGCTCCGATCGTCGACTTCCCGTAATTGTGCCACAAATATGCGGTTGACATGACGCGCTGTGTCAGAATGCGAAAAGGATTGTTTTCTCCGGATTCGAGCTCATTTCGAACAACGGTCATTTCGCTGTCGAGATCCTTCTTTGAAATAAATGAGTTCACCATCCGATCGGCTTCAAAATTGAGCGCCCATTTGAGGTTGTCTTCTGTTGCAGTAAAGGTCTCAAAGTAGTTTGTTCGGTCGGTCCATGTTGTTCCATTCGGACGTGCGCCACGTTCGGAGAGTTCCTGTGGTATGTTCGGGTGCTTCGGAGTCCCTTTGAAAACCAGGTGTTCAAGCAGGTGTGCCATTCCGGTCTCGCCGTAGTTTTCATGCTTTGATCCCACGAGATAGGTTATGTTCACCGTTGCCGTTTGTTTTGATGGGTCCGGGAACAGTAGGACGCGCAGTCCGTTATGAAGACGATACTCGGTTATTCCCTCGACGGTTGTCACTTTGACTGGCGGTGGTAGAGCGACTTTATCTTCCACCTTCACCGTCTCGGGTTTGGTCGCCGTGGCTTTCGATTTCTTCTTTTGACCTGCTGCCGGAGTCCCAAAAGCCAGGGCGGCAATGAGCAGGAGGATAGTTGTTTTCATGCAGAGTAGGTTTTGAGTTGAGCCGTGCAAAATAGTGAATTTCAAAGGATAAAACTCCCTTTTTTGATGTGCATCGCAGCCGCGATCTGATCGCCGCAAAGTGAGCGACATCGCCACCGCGACCGGATCACTCCATGTCAATCAGCAGTTACAAAATAGACGGTGAGCGGAATTGAGCAGACGATCGTGGCGTCGTCACTTAGTTTTTTTTTCCAGCATCGGGAATAGTCGTTTAAGATCATCTTCCGACGGTTGTGTTCCGTATTCGCAGATCTCGAACGCCTCCGCGTGTGACACGCCGGTGGCTTTCCCACCGTACCATTTTTCAAGCGACTTGCGCACTTCGGGTGTGATCTTTCTCCCTCTGTTGACAGCCAGCCATTTTTTTCTTTCAGCACTGTCTGTTGGAACCTTGTCCAGGTAGCCGCCAATCCAGGGTAGCCACTCGTAGAATTGTGACTGATGTGCGTCCAGCGCTTCGACCTTCTGATCAAACACTGAAGAGATATCGATCGCTACATCGGGACGAAACGGATTCGGGCGTTGGAACGGATCCTGAAAGTAAAAGAATACCGGATTTTTCTTGAGCGGCGGAGTATCGGGAGCAACGTTGGGGACACCCACCAGGTAAGCTGCGTCCTGAACGAGTATGCCAGTGTAACGATGATCCGGATGGTAATCACTCGGACGGGGTGAAAATACGATGTCGGCGTTCCACTCGCGTATCTTGCGTATGATGTCAAGCCTTACTTCGAGCGAGGGTACGAGACCGCCATCGTGGTTCGACAACACTTCGCACTCCACACCCAGACGCTTGGCGGCTTCCTTCGCTTCGGCAAGGCGACGGCTTGCGATTGCAGGCCGATCCATCTCCTGATGTCCCGCGTCTCCGTTCGTGACAGCAAGAAACTTCACCGCGTGTCCCATCTTCTGATACAGGATAGCGGTTCCGCCGCCCTGCAGTTCGCAATCGTCAGGATGACCGCCAATCATGATGATACGCAGGGGCTTGTCTTGACTGAGTGAAGGAGCAACAGAAAGGACAAGTACCAATGCCGAGAGAATAATGTTCTTCATACCTGTTGGTTGTATTTTTGACTCGGAAGATAGGGAAAAAACAAGAATAGCAATTGCTCGCGCTGGGAGAATTCGACTCAGGGATGATCACTTCGGATCGCTCACAGTCAGGATCAGTTCTTTCAGGCAGTCATGCATGTACTCACCTGTTCCGGGAGCGTACCAGTTCATCAGCCGTGTTTCGTAGTGATCGATATCATAGTATTTGCCAGGGGTCACATAGCCAATATATCCGCCGTTGAAACTCGTTACCATCGCTCGCATTCCTGCTGAGGAGGCAATGGAATCAAGGGAAGCATTAAACTCCCCGGAGAAATCGCAGGGCGTTCCCAGCAAGACGACATCGCCGACGCGCAGCACAGTAAGAAACGCGTCGTACTCACCAAATGCAGCGCGGAAAAGCCATGAGCGTAATTTCCAGTTCTCTGCGATCTTCACCTGGGGGCTGCCTGCCCTGAATGGAATACGCTTCATCAACAAACTGGAGTCGTTCACCGACTGCATAGCCGACGGGTTATCGACCAGGGCGGTTGTCAACTCATCAGCCATCCATTCCATACAGGCCCAGTCATTGCCCGGCGGCGAGCCGCGGTGACTACCGACTCCTCCGGCAGCAAACATAGCAAAGTCGAATCCCGCCGCCTCGAGTTTGTCGACAACCATCCCGGGATAGTCACGGGACAGTTCCAATGTCCCAGTCGATAGACATGTCGCGTGTGCGGCATAGCTAACCAACACGGCGCGCGAGCTATCGGAGCGATGGACTTCCAACACTCGGAGCCACGGATCTTCTACACCGTTGTCGATGAGTCGGTTTTCGACAGCTTCCGGGATCGCAACCGCACCGCTCCTTAGTACCCCCGGTATCATGTCGGCATTCGCGCGTTCAATGCTGCTCACAATTCCGTCGGCGATGAAGTGAACAACGGAGTCTTCGTAAGCTCCGTAGATGAAGCGCGTGGCGCCCTCCCCCCAATGGCCGATACTATTGTGGCTGTGGGTAGCTGTGAGATATGTATTGTCCAGGCTGAATCCGATACGCGCAAGTTTTTCAGGGAGCACGCGCGTCACTGTCGGCGGGATGATCAACAGATCCGCGGAGACAATCGCCACTTTCTGCGCGCCGTTTCCAATCACCATTGCGCGAACGAAAATCGAATCATGAACAACGAAGTACGGTTTGCCTTTACGTTTTCCATATCCTGCTGTCGAAATCGGATGGGATGGTGTGATGTTCGCCTTGCCGACACCGATCGAGAAACCTTCTGTTGACTCCGGGACGCTCGCGTTGAGGGCCGCTATCTGTTGAAAGGTTGAAGCGTAGACGTCGAGTTCGGTGGCAGGAGTGCGGTCGACGGGACCCACCGATATGAGTACAAGTAACAGAATAGCACTCACAATGCCGGTGACGGTCAGCCCAATGTAACGCAATATTCGCCAGGTCATGTGAGTGCAAGATAACGATTACGTTCGACCGGCAACACGTTCTTCATCAAACTAGCTTAATCGAGTCGATATGCGTAATTTTGAGACCCATCATAAGAGGACGTACATGGACACTCAAGCTGCCAGCGCGGAGAAGGAAGGCAAGACATCGCTTGCCGGTCACCAGGGTCCCGCCCCGTACAAGCCGACACACAAGGTTCGAATCGTCACAGCGGCAAGCTTGTTCGACGGACACGATGTCGCAATCAACATCATGCGGCGGATCATTCAATCCACCGGATGCGAGGTTATTCACCTGGGACACGATCGAAGCGTGGAAGACGTAGTTAACACTGCGATTCAGGAGGATGTGCAGGCCATTGCGATCACGAGCTATCAGGGTGGGCACAACGAGTATTTCAAGTACATGTATGATTTGCTTCGGGAGAAAGGAGCAGGTCATATCAAGATATTCGGGGGCGGAGGTGGTGTTATTCTTCCTGAAGAGATTCACGATCTCATGAACTATGGGATTTCGCGCGTGTATTCTCCCGATGATGGGCGTGCGATGGGACTGCAGGGTATGATCAACGACCTCGTGATGCAGAGCGACTTCCCTACGGGTGAGGTCGTGGCAGATGATCTATCAGAGCTGACGGCGACGAACCATCTTGTCATTGCCCAACTGATCTCAGCGGCGGAAAATTACCATGACAGGCACCGTTCCGTTCTTGATGAGGTGCGAAATCGCGCATCCATGAAGAACGTGCCCGTGCTCGGAATTACCGGAACGGGCGGGGCCGGTAAGTCTTCCATGATCGACGAGATTGTGAGGCGTTTTTTGCGTGACTTCAAAGACAAAACGCTGGGAATTATTTCTGTAGATCCGTCCAAGCGCAAGACCGGCGGGGCGCTGCTGGGAGACCGGATCCGAATGAATGCGATCAACAACCCGCGTGTCTATATGCGGTCGCTGGCTACACGTCAAAGCAACCTTGCTCTTTCTGTGTACGTCAAGGATGCTGTCAAAATATTGAAAGCGGCCGGCTTTGATCTTATCATTCTTGAGACGTCAGGAATTGGCCAGAGCGACACGGAAATTCTTGATCACAGTGACGTTGCTCTTTATGTCATGACGCCGGAGTACGGTGCGGCTACGCAACTCGAGAAGATCGACATGCTCGACTTTGCCGATGTTATCGCGCTCAACAAATTCGATAAACGGGGTGGCATGGATGCGCTTCGCGATGTCAAGAAGCAGTATCAGCGAAACCATCAATTGTGGACGACAAGTGTGGATGATATGCCGGTATTTGGGACGATCGCATCCCAGTTCAACGATCCGGGTACGAACCGGTTGTACTTTAAACTAGTGGAGGTAATTGCGGGGAAAACGGATGCGGACCTGAAACTCGACGCGGTCGCAACGCGCGAAATGTCGGAGAAAATATTTGTAATTCCCCCGCATCGCACTCGGTACCTCAGTGAAATAGCGGAGGAGAACCGAAGATATCGCAAGTGGACTGTCGAGCAACGTGAACTTGCTCAGCGCTTGTACGCGCTGACGAAGTCGGTTGAGGTTTGTCGGGAGTCTGCCGGTGACGCGACAACGATTGCTGAACTGGAAAAGCAGATCGCGAGCCTGAAGTCGCAATTGGATCAGTCAAACCTGCGTATACTGGAAACGTGGGACACACGCGTCAAATCGTACAAGGAGGCGAGTTTCGCATTTCCGGTTCGCGACAAGAAAATATCTGTACAAACGCACACCGAATCGCTTGCGCATACGCAGGTTCCGAAGGTGGTGATGCCTCGATACGAAGGGTGGGGGGACCGGCTTTTCTGGGCATTACACGAGAATGTGCCCGGGGAGTTTCCCTACACCGCGGGCATATACCCGTTCAAACGTGAGGGGGAAGATCCGACCCGGATGTTCGCAGGGGAGGGAGGTCCGGAGCGGACGAACAGGCGGTTTCACTACCTGAGTCACGCGATGCCGGCGAAGCGTTTATCTACGGCGTTTGACTCGGTGACGCTCTACGGTCATGATCCAGATTACCGTCCGGATATTTACGGGAAGATTGGAAACTCCGGCGTCAGTGTCTGCTGTCTCGATGATGCCAAGAAACTGTACAGTGGGTTTAATCTTGCCGATGCCCGTACATCGGTGTCGATGACAATCAATGGTCCCGCGCCGATGCTGTTGGGCTATTTCATGAATACTGCTATCGATCAGCAGTGCGAGATTTACATCCGGCAGAACGGCCTGGAGGCGGAAGTGAAGCGGGTCATCGACGAGCGCTACCGCGATTCGCCGAGACCGCAATATCAGGGCGATCTTCCGGAGGGCAATGACGGACTGGGTCTGATGTTACTTGGAATTACAGGTGATCAGGTACTATCGGCCGATGTTTACGCGCGGATACGCGAATCGACACTGAAGCAGGTACGCGGCACGGTACAAGCGGATATCCTCAAGGAAGATCAGGCGCAGAACACTTGTATATTCTCCACCGAGTTCGCGTTGCGCCTGATGGGAGATGTGCAACAGTACTTTATAGACCACGAGGTTCGCAATTTTTATTCTGTATCGATCTCCGGATACCATATTGCAGAGGCGGGAGCGAATCCGATTACGCAGCTGGCGTTTACGCTTGCGAATGGATTTACATACGTTGAGTACTACCTGAGTCGGGGTATGAGTATCGATTCGTTCGCGCCAAGCCTCTCTTTCTTTTTCAGCAATGGTATCGATGCGGAGTACGCCGTTATCGGCCGTGTCGCGAGAAGGATATGGGCAAAAGCGATGCGCGAGAAGTATGGCGCTAACGCAAGAAGTCAGATGCTGAAGTACCATATCCAGACGTCGGGCAGATCACTTCACGCCCAGGAGATTGACTTCAACGACATTCGCACTACGCTGCAGGCGTTGTACGCTATATATGACAACTGCAACTCACTCCACACGAACGCATATGATGAGGCTATCACGACGCCGACCGAAGAATCGGTACGACGTGCGATGGCGATTCAGTTGATCATTAATAAGGAATTGGGACTCGCCAAGAATGAAAATCCGCTACAGGGATCTTTTATTATTGAGGAACTCACCGACCTTGTAGAGGAGGCGGTGCTTGCCGAGTTTGACAGAATTACCGAACGTGGGGGTGTGCTTGGAGCCATGGAGACCATGTATCAACGAGGAAAGATCCAGGAGGAGAGTCTTTACTACGAGCACCTCAAGCACACCGGTGAGTACCCGATCGTCGGCGTGAATACGTTTCTCAGTTCGAAAGGATCGCCAACGATTTTGCCGCGCGAGGTGATTCGCGCGACAACGGAGGAAAAGGAGTACCAGATTAAGATGTTGCAAAACCTGCACCGGTTCCAGAAAGAGCACGAAAGCGCGATGATCACACGTGTTCAGGACGCAGCTATCCGGTCCGGAAATATTTTCGCTGAACTCATGGAAGCGGCCAAGGTGTGCTCGCTCGGACAGTTGACAAAGGCTCTGTTTGAGGTTGGTGGGCAGTACCGGAGGAACATGTGACCCAGCCCCCAGCACGCGGTACCCAGCCCCTACTTAATAACGCCGCAACTCACTCTTCCGCCAGCGTTCCCAGTCGGTTGTGTCGTGAAATCATCTGCTTTCTCGGGGACGATGACAGCTTTTCCGCGGACGTTGG
>JBIQJZ010000200.1:0-2797 GCA_044507115.1 Flammeovirgaceae bacterium
TCGTCATTACCGGATTCCAGGAGGTCCAGCGAAAGTTGTTCACAGGTTCCGCAACCAACATCAAGATGGCTGATGTCAAGATCAGCGGCATGGCCGATGCAACTCAGATGCTGGAGGGCCGGGTTGCCGGGGTCACGGTCGACAACGTATCGGGGACGTTTGGAACTACTCCCAAGATCCGCATTCGCGGGAATACATCTATCAACGGTGACAACCAGCCGCTGTTCGTCGTCGATGGGGTCATCCTCGAAGACCTGAACAACGTCAGCGCTGACGACATTATTACCGGAAACGCCAACACGCTGACCGCTTCTTCTATCGCCGGGTTGAACCCCGATGACATTGAATCGTGGGTGGTTCTGAAGGACGCTTCCGCGACCGCGCAGTACGGTACGCGGGCCAAAAGCGGTGTTATCGTCATTCGTACGAAACGAGGAAGAAGCGGTCAGACCCGCGTCAATTACTCCGGAAACTTTTCCTTCCACCTCCGCCCCTCCTACGCCCAGTTTGATATCATGAACTCGGTAGATGAAATGTCTGTGTATAGGGAAATGTATGAGAAGGGACTGATCGATATCACGACATCCGTGAAAGCACAGAACTTCGGCGCCATGGGCAAGATGTTCAGCCTCATCTCGGAACATCAGATTCCCTGGGGACCGAATGGCTCGCTGAATGAAAAATTCCTTAATCAATACGAGACGGCGAACACCGACTGGTTCGACATCTTATTCCGCGATCTTTCGCTGCAGCAGCAACACTCCGTGAGCCTGACGTCCGGGAACGAAAAGCACAATAGCTATTACTCCATAAGCTATCTGAACGACAACGGCCAGACGATCGCCGACAACGTAAAGCGTTTTTCCGGAACGGCGCGGAATTCGTTCAACTTCACGAGTCGTCTCGCCCTGGATCTGAAACTGACTGCCAACTATCGACAACAGGAGGTCCCTGGAACTCAAAATCGGGATTTCGATCCGCTCACCGGAAGGTTCGTACGACAATTCGATATCAACCCGTTGAGCTATGCATTGAATACGAGCCGTTCGATTCGTCCGTACGACAGCGAAGGAAATCTGGAGTACTTCCGCAGGAACTATGCCCCATTTAACATTCTGGAAGAACTGCGCTACAACCGCATCAACATTAACGTGGCTGATATTGCCACTCAGGCAGACCTAACGTACGACATCACAGACAAGCTGACATTCCGAAGCACGCTTCAGGGACGTGTTGCCACAACGCAACGCGAGCACGTGATCCACGAGCGGTCTAACCAGGCCGAAGCTTATCGCGCAGATGACACGCAATACATTCAGGACGCGAATCCCCTACTCTTTCGCGACCCCGATGACCCTGGCGCACAACCTAAAATTGTTCTCCCCGAAGGCGGTTTCAACAACGTGCATCAGGATGAACTCAAGAATTTTTACGTCCGAAATACAGTGGACTGGTCTACGACATTTGATCGGGTGCATAGTGTCAGTGTACTCGCCGCGCAAGAGATTAAATATACAGACCGGATGGCGCGCAGAGCGGACGGCATCGGTGTGGTCTATGAGAATGGGGGAATTGTAAATACAGATCCGCTGATGATCGACTTCCTCAACCGCCAGGGCATTCAGATCTACGAGATGGCAACTGATCGGGAACGCTTCGCCGGATTCCTTCTGACCGGCGCCTATTCGTTCGATGAGCGATACATCTTCAACGGAACCGTGAGATACGATGGTTCCAATCGCCTGGGAAGAAGCAAACGTTCACGCTATCTGCCGACATGGAACGTCAGCGGTGCCTGGAATCTGGACCGTGAGTCTTTTATTGACTTCCCTTGGCTCGATTTCCTGAAACTGCGTGCGACGTACGGCCTATCGGCCAACCTGGGTCCGAACACCAGCGCACTGCTGAACCTTCGTTCCGCGGTCACCCTGCGTCCTACAGACGTGGAAACCTATCTCTATATTCAGGACCTCGAAAACTCAGATCTCACTTGGGAAAAACTCAATGAGTTTAATGTCGGCGTCGACTTCGGTATTTTCAACAGCCGCATAACGGGGACAGCCGATTTCTATGTCCGCAAATCGTTTGACTTAATCGGACTGCTGGAAACCAGTGGTGTAGGTGGTAATGCCTACAAATGGGGTAACTACGCAGATATGGCTTCGGAAGGCGTTGAGTTCTCACTCAATACGGTCAACCTGACCATCAACGACTTTTCTTGGTCGACAAACTTCAATATCGGGTACACCCGCGACCGTATCACCCGGCTCGACTTCAATCCCCGGATCGGTGACGCCATCGTTCAGGGAGGTGCTGCCTTGGCTGGCGGACCGCGAAGAGGTCTCTTCTCCACAAAATTCGCAGGACTCGACGCCAGAGGGATACCTACCTTCTACGATGGCTCGGGCGAGGTCGTGTACAACTATAACCTGCAGGATCGCGAGAACCTGAGCGACATCCTTCAGTTCGAAGGATCAGCAGAACCTCGCGGCGCAGGAGGACTCAACAACTCCTTCAGCTACAAGAACTTTTCACTCAGTGTATTCCTCTCCTGCAAGTTCGACTACAAGATCCGGCTCGACGATGCGTTCTTTCCGAGGTACACTGACTTCAGGTCGATGCCCAAGTCTTTTGCCGATCGGTGGGTAGTACCTGGCGATGAAGCGTTCACACCCTACCCCGTGATACTCGACCGCGAAATATTAGAGGCCGGGTCGACTGACTACCAGGACGCCTACGATCTCTACAACAAGAGCACCGTTCGCGTCGCGGATGGTACTTACCTGCGATTGAAATC
>JBIQJZ010000200.1:2807-6983 GCA_044507115.1 Flammeovirgaceae bacterium
TGCATATAGCTTTCCGCACATGCTCGCCCGCCGAATCGGTGCCAATACCGCAACGTTATCGCTGGAGGCACAAAACCTGTTCCTCCTCTACTCCGACTCAAAGTTAAACGGCCAGGACCCTGAATTCTTTTCGTCGGGTGGTGTAGCACTACCACAACCGAGGCTTATCACAACATCTATTAACATCGGATTCTGATATGAAACGGTATTTCAAATATTGCACGTTGCTCACACTCGTTCTCGTCGGGATCAGTGGTTGCGACAATTTTCTGGACGAGAATCCCGATAACCGAGTCGAATTGAACACCTTGGAAAAGGCTGCTCAACTTCTGACCAACGCGTACTCCGGCAGTTCCTACGGTTTTACGGAATGGATGAGCGACAACGTGGGATACACCGTCGGCACTCAGAAGCTGCCGCACCATGACCAGGCATTCAGCTGGGGTGAGTTCACAGGGATCTCGCAGGATACACCAAGCTATTTCTGGACGAACACATACGACGCCATTGCCCATGCTAACGAAGTGCTGGCAATTCTCGATGCACTGCCCGGCGACAAGAGCCGCAAGAACGCCATCCGGGCGGAGGCCTTACTGACGCGAGCCTACGGACACTTCATGTTGGTAAACCTTTTCGCAAAGCACTACCGACCTTCTACTGCTGACACTGACCCCGGCATTCCATACGTGGAGGTTCCTGAGAAGGAGTTCATCAAGACATATACTCGAAATACGGTAGAAGAGGTTTATGAGAAAATCGAAGACGATCTTCTCGACGGGCTCGCACTGGTAGACGACAGCTTCTACGCAAACTCCGGCAAGTACCATTTCAAACGCAACGCGGCGCTAGCTTTTGCGTCGCGCTTCTACCTTTTCAAAGGTGACATCAACAATTGCCTGAAGTACAGTAATCAACTTTTGGGTGCCGACCCCTCTGTATTTGTCAAGAACATTCCGGCACTCCTGGCCGAACGCATCAACACCGAGGATTACGTTCGTCTATATCACTCCCCCAATGACGAAAGCAACCTGTTGCTCATCCGCCATGTATCCAATTTTCACCTGCCGTACCTCGGCCATTGGCCATCACGAAATTTTTATGGTGCGCTCTACGAAAACAACCCTTATGATTTGACAGACGAACGACAAGACCCTGCCTGGGTCGCCGGAGAGAACGGCCTTTCAGCGACCAAGTTTGAATTCCTCTTCGAACGGTCCAGTCTAACTTCCAACGTCGGCTTCAACTATACGATCTCCCTGGCGTTCCGGGGCGAAGAAGTGTTGCTGAACCGCGCAGAATGTCGCATCGCGCAGAACGATGTTTTGGGAGCACTAAGTGATATTCTCATCCTGTCAAGAAGGCGATACCGGCCGAGTCAGTCGCTGAACCTGAACAATGTGGTACCGGAAGGACTGCGCAACTTCCTACGCGCACTCTACGGCTCAAACAACGATCAGGCTAATGCATTTCGGCTATTGATGGAAGAACGTCGAAAGGAACTTATGCACGAAGGATTGCGATGGTTTGACATCAAGCGATTCGAGATCGAGGTCGTTCACACATTCCCGGATGGCCGGAGTATAATACTCACGGCCAATGACAACCGAAAAGTATTGCAGATTCCGCAGGCAGCGATCGACGTCGGCGGACTTGAACCCAATCCAAGATAGTCATGACGAAGCGAATACTGACATCACTCCTCACACTGAGCCTCTTCCTGGCCAGTGCATGCTATCCGGATGAAAGTGTGGAGGCACCAATCAGGCCAAACCCGGTTTCAGACGACCCGCTCGACCAGTACATCGAAGAACATTTCGTTGAAGAGTTTGGTGTCGCGGTCCGTTATCGTTTTGTCGACAGATATGTCGACCCTACGAAACGGGTTACGCCACCCAAACTCGACGTCGTGGTCCCGATGCTTGATTTTCTGACCGAGTTCTGGATCGAACCATTTACCGATGTTGCCAACGGCAACCGCTTCTTTCGATCGCATGTGCCGGCAGAAATCGTACTGATCGGATCGAGAATGTACAATTCAGACGGAACGGTGACCCTCGGAGCCGCCGATGCCGGTGCCCGCATCACCTTGACCGAGGTCAACTTCGTGGACGTAGAAAACCTGGATTGGGTGTTCCGTCAGTTGGGCACAATCTACCACGAGTTTGCACATATTGTACACCAACGTTATAATCTGCCCTCCGGCTGGCAGGAGATATCCCCTGAGGGCTATACGTCGCTCGGCTCATGGTTTAACCTTACAGATGAAGAAGCGCTCCGGCGTGGATTTGTTTCGCCTTACGGAACCAGCACGTTCAACGAGGATTTTTCGGAAGTCGTCGCATTCTTGTTATTCCGGCCTGACTTCTTCACGCACTTCATCGAGGATGAACCGGATTGTATCACAGCAGATTGTGAAGCACGCAACGAAGGCAGGGCGCGTTTGAGAAGGAAATACAACGCGATACTTGAGCATTACAAACAAAATACCGGAGTGGATTTATTGCAAGTCCGGGCGATAATTCAGGCGAAACTACAATGATGAAAAAAATCATATATCCGCTACTGTTGTCGCTGATTGCGATCGCATCGTGTGATGATGACGAGACGCGAATCTTCGACCAGACAGCCGATCAGCGGGCGTCGGCGGCGATCGCCGCGCTAAAACAGGAACTTCTCGCCCCTGCGAACGGATGGATAATACGTTACAAGCCAGAGGAAGGTAGCGGCTCATACTACGTGCTGATGAAGTTTCAAGAAAACGGAAAGGTGACAATCAAGACGGACCTTGGAGCCGACGGCGGCGAGTACATCGAAAACACGATCTCATATCGCGTCGACAATTCCCTCGGCCTCGAGCTTATCCTCGAGAATTACTCTTTTTTCTCCTTTCTCTTCGAACAGAACCAGGCGACGTTCGGCGCCGAGTATGAGTTCGACTACGTCAATAAAACGCCGGACAACGCACTGGTGTTCCGGAGTAAAACCGATGTTGGACAAAGGGGAATAATCCTCTTTCGCCCGGCAGCCGCGTCGGACGAAGAATTACTGGGAGTAACACTTTCGTCAAGCCTCAATGCCATTGCTGGCGATCTCGACAAGTTCGCCTCCTCCGTACGCCTAACCTATAATGACCGCGACCTGGCGCTGTACCTTTCCATGGATGAGCTTGGGCGCGTGCTGACCATCACGTCCGCATCACTGAAGAGCAATACCTCCACAACCCAGTCAATAAACTTCTCATCCCCCTTTATCATCGAAGGCGACCGGATCATACTGGACGAACCCTTTGCCGGAACCATCTTCGGCAACGCGGTTACAATTGAGTACCTCGAACTAAGCACCCTTGGAGAAAGTACGCTCAACGTATGCGCGGATCCGATTACCATTCACCACCTGTCTGGGGTTACCTCCGCCGGGGATGGCGTTTTCATGGAGACCAGCCTGATCGATGTGAGTGGCCGGGGGTTCGCGACACGATCCGACTTTTACTTTGCACCGTTGATCTATGTATTCAATAATGGGGTATCGATGGGCAATCAGATTCCCAACGACATCGCCGGGGCACTCGAAATGCATCTGTACTATGGGCTGGAACGCGGGGACGGAACCTTGCTCAACGGGATTGGTTTTGTGATCCGCAACCTGGATGGAAGTATCACCTTTGCCCTGCGCGAGTTCACCCCGGTCCTAAACAACAACAATCTGGTCTTCAACTTTGAGGATGACATATCGCTGTACGGGAATCCCAATACCGACGCGAATGTAGAAAATATATACTTCTACCTGGATGCTCTCGCCGATGGTGACGACACCTATGTGTTTCAACTGCAACCGGATCTCTACGAATTTCATAATCCATGCACCGGCTGGAGTTTCGTTTTCATCAACGCAAACCAGTAGTTATTGTATAAACACCAAAATCCGCGTATATTAAATCAAATACATAAGGTCATGAAAAATATTTCTGCGCTGTTCCTGTCCACCCTCGTGGTTGCTGCCGTTGGCTGCAAAGAAGACGAAGCCCCAACAAGGCCGAAGTTGTCGTTCGCCCAGCCTGCGTTAACAGTCAACGAGGATGCGGGCACGATCAAAGTCGAACTCATCCTCGACAAAGCTCACTCAAAGGACCTGCGAATTGAATACGCACTGGGAGGAACAGCCAGCGACCAGGACGTG
>JBIQJZ010000201.1:0-6983 GCA_044507115.1 Flammeovirgaceae bacterium
CGGAGATTCACGGAACGTACAAGCTGGAGGTGTCGCAGGACACGGCACCCGGATTGTATATCCTGCACGTTCGGCAGGGCGAGGCAGTGTTGAAACGCAAAGTCATACTCTACTACCGGTAGCGGGTGTAGTATACAAATCAGGAAAAATGAGCCGGGCATCCCGGCTCATTTCGTTTGACGGAGAACCGGAATTTGCTATTTTCGACAGTTCGTTTCCCCAAACCCCGCAACCGTACCTTCCGGAACGGGATATTTCTTTTATGACACATCCTGACGGGATGGGAAAGGCCCTCTCCGCCGGCCTGCCTGCGCGTACGCGCTTCGCCAAGGAAGGGGGGGAATTTAGGGTGAGGTTGAGCAAGAAGCGAAGCGATTCGCGGGAGACAGAAAACAAGATCCAGACTAAGTCAAGACAATTTAAAGACCTAACTCGACTCAACGTGAATAAGAACACAACCACATCCGGATTCTTATTTTTGTTCATGTTGATTGTGGCTGTCCCGGGGTGGCTATACGCACAAGCCCCGTGTCCGAGCTGTCAGATCGTATTGACCAGCCCGGAAGGCACGGAATTTCTGATCTACACGCCCCCGGGTTATAATTCCAACACACCGGCGCCACTACTGGTCAATTTACACGGACAAGGCCAGATCAATCCCAATCCTAACTCGTATCCAGGTTGTGGTTCTATTGAATGCTTACGAAACCACCCAAGTGATGCGACTCCTGCTTATCTGATCGAACAGTCGGAATGGCCGGCGTCCAGACCGTTTATTGTTGTTTCTCCGCAGTTGAAGCGGGATTTCGACGTGCCGATAATCGATGATCAGGATTGGAAAGCCGAGTACATAGACGAGGTTATCGAGTATGTGAAAACCATTCGCAATATCAATCCCGATAAGATCTACCTCGCGGGCCTGAGCCTCGGCGGCCAGGGTACCATGATCTATGCCGCGGCTTACCCGGAAAAGGTTGCCGGATTGATTTCGATCTGCGGCCGCACAAACAATATTATTGAGGAAGCCTGTTCGCTCGTCAACATCCCGATGTGGTTATTTAACGGAACGGAGGATCATGTAATAAATCATAGTCATGCGACCAATATGGCCGCTGCTATCAACGAGTGTCCGAATCCTGGGAGCATCCGGCCGTATGTAACGTTGATGGCTACGATGGAACACAACGGCTTGTGGAATCCTATCTATAATCTTTTATCCGGATACCCGATCTACGACTGGCTCCTGCAATTCACCAAGAATTCAACAGCCAACGTTCCGCCGTATGTCAATGTGGGTGTTGACAAAAAATTTCTGGTTGGGGATGGAACCGTTTACCTGTTCGGCGATTACTTCGATGCCGACGGGTCGATCGCTTCCGTCACATGGTCGAAAGTAAGCGGACCTGCCGTTACGTTGGAACAAACCGACACCCACATTCTGAAGATCACTGACTTGGAGCCAGGGACATTTCAGTTCAGGTTGACCGTGACGGACAACCTCGGTGCCACAAGCAGTGACGACATTTCGGTTGAATTGCTGACGAATCCGCAGCCATATAACGCGATCACCGGCTTCAGACTTATCAATAATACCCTGGACAGAATCGATATCGATGTATTGGAGAATGAAGACGTTATCGACAAGGCCGCTTGGGGCTTGGATTATTATAACGTTCGGGCGACGATCGCCACTGCCGGCGGGAGAGTGGAGTTCAGGGTAAACAGTAATCAATATACGAGGTCAATGACGGGATGGGATCCGGACGCTATTCGTCTATACCATCACCCTGAGCCATTCGGTTGGGCGATGTTACCAGGCGATTATGTGGTGTGTGCGACACCTCTTACAAACGATATTGGCCCAGGTGTGGAGGGCATCTCAAAATGTGTAAAGTTCTCGGTCATAACACAGACACCCCAAATGTTTTACTCCCAGCCGGGAGCAGATCTGAGTCTCCTGTCTTCGTGGGGCACTAACTCGAATGGTACAGGCACAGCACCTTCTTCTTTCACAGCGCCATTCCAACTATTTAATGTCACCAGTTCTTCGACAAGCGCACCTCCCACGATCGCTGGGGAAGAGTCGGCGCTGTGGGTGAGAAACGGTGGACAGTTGACCGTGAACGGTGCTTTAGACGGATTGATCAATGTCGAGGGAAATGGTGTTGTGAATGTGAATACGAATCAGCCTGTGTCGTTCGGAGACGTGTCGCCAACGTCAACCATACGCTTTGGCGCCAGCGTGTCCTCAATCCCGGCCGAGACCTACGGCAACCTCGAGATACAAGGGGGTGGCTCGAAAACGCTGCCCGTCGGCACGACAATTGTCACTGGCAACCTCGTGATTGCCGACAATACAGTACTCAACGGAAACAACAACAACCCCAGCACCATCCAGCTAACAGGCGACCTAACTCTTCAGGAGAACGCCGATTTCAATCCCGCTACCAAGTTCGGACTGACTCTTTCGGGCAATCGTCCACACGCATTGTCGATCGCGGGTTCACGAGCGGTGTTTCGTGAACTCACCGTTCTCGGTGGATCGGTGGTCAGCACGAGTCAGAACCCGGCAGCCGCAACGCTTGAGCTGGGGGACGGTGGACTGGTAGTCCAAAACGGAAGCGAGCTGCAGCTGGGAAAAAACCACCTCACTATCACAGGTTCGGGTGCGATCAACGCCGCGAACCAAACGGGTGAGATCGCGTTCGACCATAGCCAGCTATCGATCACTTCTCAATCGGCATCAACTTCTAATCTCTACACCAAGACGGGATCGGATACCCTCTCCGTTGTAGTTGCCGATCTTGCAGGCGCTCTTCTCTTCCGCGATTCGGTGTTCGTCACGGATTCGGTGAAAGTGCGAAACGGAACGCTCAATGCTGGCAATTTTCTCACACTGGTTTCTACGCCGCAGAGGACGGCGAGCATATCACGCATTGAAGGCACCGGAAATATCCTGGGCAACATTCGCTTTCAGCGCTCGGTGCGCCCGGGGAGGATGTACCGTTACCTGAGCGTCCCGGTGGAGGGCGCAACAGTGGCCGATTTGCAGAAGTATGTGCCGGTGACGGGCTCGTTCGATGGGGCTTCACAGATTGCAGAGGGTCCTTCTCTTTACCAATACGGACCGTCTAACTGGGCACCGTTCCCGTCGACGACAAACACGGAGCAGTTTGCTCTTGGCCGTGGATACTCTGTTTTTGTACGCAATGTTGAGGACGACTTTGTTTTGAAATTCTCAGGACAGATCCACCAGGGCGATTTTGAGTTCGATCTCCACGGGTCATCACAGGCCGAAGGCTGGAATCTGGTTGGAAATCCCTATGCTGCGCCGATCGAATGGAGCAGCCCGGGCTGGCAGGCTACAGGTATGAATGAGAACGTCTGGGTGCGGGATAACGAAGAGGGAGAAGGCCGCTTTCTGATCTGGGATGGAGAAGTGGGAGACGAGGAGTTCGGCGGCCTGATAGCCCAGGGACAGGCGTTCTGGGTGCTGGCGACGTCTACCACTCCCGAGTTGACGGTTCAGGAGGAGGCCAAGACGAGCGTTCAGACTGATATATTCCGGACGAAGAAATCGCCTGGGTCAAACCTGGCGGTGGCTCTGACCCGACCAGGACTGGTTGATCGGGCATATCTCAAGTTTAACGACCGGGCCGGTCTGGCGTTCGATGCGCAGCGCGATGGTCCGAAACAGCGAAACAACTACTTTAACTTGTCTGCGCGCACTTCGGATTCGGTCGCAGTGGCGATCAAGAACCTGCCGGATACGTGTACTGCCACGATCGGACTCGCGGTAGAGAACGCGACGCCGGGGTCCTATGCGCTTGAATTCTCCGGACCTGCATTTGATACGCGTGAATTTCAGTTGAGGGATAATCACCTCAATTCGCTTATACAGCTGCGCCCGGAACACCGTTACGAATTTGAAGTCACTTCCCAACCGGAAACGTTCGGCAGTAAGCGCTTCGAACTCGTCGCCACGGTTGATTTACCGACGCCCGGGATCGCACTTGAGAATGGGAAGCTTATATCCACCGCCGTTGCCGGAAATCAGTGGCTGCTGGACGGACAGGAGATATCCGGAGCTGTCGAACCGGAGTACACGCCTGTGGTCAGCGGCACGTACCAGGTGCGCGTGACGAAATCATCTTGCTACAGTGAGTCCTCGCCCCTGGCGTTCGTCGTCACCGGTACGGAACGTTTGGAGTCTTCGATCGAGTTGTATCCGAATCCTGCAGGCGATGCGGTCAACGTGGGGGGAATCTTGCAGCCCACGTCCTACACGCTTCTCAACTCTTACGGGCAGGTCGTTCAGACCGGTCTGCTGACACCGGAGTATGCAGAGATTAAATTGGCTATTGCTCCAGGTCTATACATACTTGCTCTGGCCATCGAATCAGGTGGTCAACGTCATAAACTAGTGGTGAAGAAGTAGTCCCTTCGGTTTCAAATTCACCTTTGCCCTGCTAACTTTACAGGCAATATCCTTTCATGAAAGAACTACTTTCGTATGCAAAAAGCACTTTCATAAGCGTTTCCGTTTTTCTGATTCTGTTGGTGGTTGTCAATTGGGCTTGCGGTCGTTACCTCGCGCGTATCGGCGGGGAGAAGCGGCACCTGCTACCGAGCTACGAAGGTGAACACGACTACGCGGATATAATCTTTCAGGACTATCACAGCATTGGTCATCGCTATAAGCCATTTTCAGAGTGGCAGATGCTACCTTATGAGGGCAAGACGCTGCATGTCAACGAGCAGGGTCTCCGGTCTCATGAGGCACCGCCGACAGCCACAGCCTCGCCGGTTATTCGCTTTTTTGGCGGCTCCACGATGTGGGGAGAAGGCGCTGATGATGCGAACACAATCCCGGCATTGGTGCATCAGCAGATCGGAACCGGAACGTTCGTCAATCACGCCCAACTCGCGTATAATTCCCGGCAAAATCTCGACGCACTGATTTCCACCTATGCCAAGGGGGAAACCGCTGATGTAGTGATCTTTTACGACGGTGTAAACGATGCTGCCTTTCTTTGTCCCAACGAGATTACGGAACTGCCTGGCCATCGCCTTATTCCGCTGTTCCAAAAGAAGATATATGGAGGTGGCAAGCAACTCGTGCTCACCGCACTCAACAATCTCTTTACAGAGAACATCCTGATGTTAATACAGTACTATCGCAGTAAAGGCGAGGAAGTCCCGTCTCAATACGATTGCCTTGGAACGGAGAAGGGTGAAACAGTCGCGCGAATGATGCTGGAAAACTGGGAAATGGCTCATGAGCTGGTGACGAGCCGCGGCGGAAGGTTCATTGCAATCCTGCAGCCTGTTTCGTTCGTGGGCTCCCCAAGACTCGATCACCTGGAACTTAACGAGGAGTTAGGAGAAAACTTCCGATTTGTTTATGAAGAATTGCAGAACCTGATTCAGGAGCGGAAAAGGGATTGGATATACGACTTGTCCGGTTCCTTTGATGGGAAGGATTATATTTATATCGACTTTTGCCATGTGACGAAAGCCGGGAACAAGATCATCGCCGAAAAGCTGGCGCAGATCTTATCGGGAGAGTCCGCTGAACGAAATCAGATTACCCAAAACTGAAGTAACCAAGCCCAAACATATGACCACGGTTAAAGTCACGCATGAGGACCTTATTCAAGACGGTATCAAGTACGCCGAAGAGACACTACTCGACCAGGATTCGCACCTCATCATCGACAAGAAGCTGTTGAGGAGCCGTTTTGATCTCAAAGGAAAGACGGTGATGGACTTCGGCTGTGGCGTGGGTGGCATGAGTACGTGGATGGCTCGCCACCTTGGCGCAATCGTCGACGGGTACGACATCGATGAAAAGCACATCGAGATCGCATTGGCGCTGCTGAAGAAATACCCGTCGGAGAATGTCACGATTTCACAAAAAAATATCATCGAGAATCCGATCGACAAGGAATACGATGCCATTATCCTCAACGATGTCATTGAGCACATAAAACCGGACTGGATTCCGGGCATCCTCGACATTCTGGTCAATCGGAACCTGAAGAAGGGAGGGATCATATACTTCAGCTATCCTCCGTGGGAAGGTCCGTATGCGAGTCATATGAACCGCATCATCAAAACGCCCTGGGTGCAATATCTGCCTCAGAAAATGCTGATCAATATGATCAGAAAGCGGAATCAGACAACCCTCGGACAGTATGATCTGGTGGAAGAATACCTCGAACTGAATCATATGACGCACAAGAAACTGATGAAGTTTATTGAACCACTTCCGCTGGAACTGGAGTTCAGGTATAGTCATACGAAACTGAATAGGATCGGTATGTTGTCCGGTGTATCCTTCTACTGGTGGCCGGCAAAATATCTGATCTCAAAGGAATTTATTGTCTTCCGCAAGAAATAATAGCGGACCTCCGGTCTCTCGTTTGTTTGTAATTTCCTGATGCGATGAAGGGATGGATCAATGACCTTTTCTTGTTTCGGAATCTGCGATGGCAGCACTGGGTTGTCATCTTTGCGGCCTATATTATTCTGCACATCCCGGCGATTCACAAGAACTCATACGACACAAATCTTGCGATCTTTCAGGCGAAGGCGTTCACGGAGGGAAAGCTGGACATCGGACGACATTTCTGGGACGCATCGTTTTTTGAGGGAAAGTACTACGTGTGTTTTCCGCCTCTGACATCGGTGTTGCTGATTCCTGCTGCGGCATTGTTTGGCACAGACGTCAATACAATCGCCATCGCGCTTCTGATCACTTGCCTGAGTATGTATCTGCTGTATCGTCTGCTGGCGCAGCTGATGGGCGACTCCCCGGGTAAATTGTGGGTATTCCTCGCGTTCTTCTTCGGAAGTGGTTATTGGTGGGTTGTGCTGACCAGTGACTACATCAACGGGTTTGCTCACGTCGTGTGCATCAGTCTGCTCTTTGCCATGTTATTGGAGCTACTTGGGAAGAAGAGGCCACTGTTACTCGGCCT
>JBIQJZ010000202.1:0-1811 GCA_044507115.1 Flammeovirgaceae bacterium
ATCTTGATAACTGATGCTGACTTTAAACTGTATGAAGATTTTTTTTCGCCTCGTTCTTGTTTTTGCGGCTGTCCAGCTCGCGGTGAACGCGCATGCACAGTGTAGCGGAGCACCCGTTCTCGCGCCTGTACCGAGTGTCGTGAGCATCGGCACAACTACAGCTACCCTTGGCGGCGAAGTCACCAGCGACGGCGGCGGTGTCGACTGCGAGATTGTTGTCACCGGGATCGAATGGGCAACTGCCTCAGGAGGCCCCTACACGCCTGTTGCCGGTACCGACACCGGAACCGGAACGTTCACGGTGGATGTCCTGGGACTGCCCGCAGGAACACAAATCTTCTTTCGCGCATTTGCTGAAAACGACGATGACACCTATTCGAGGGAATATTCAAACGAAGACTCATTTTTTACGCTTGCAAGTGAGCCTGTAGCGCACGCGAGTTCGTTGACTGCCACAGCACTCAGCCAGAATTCGATTCTACTTGAGTTCCCACCCGCGAGTGATATCACAAATGCGGATGGCTACATCATCCTCATCGAAGACGATGGAAGCAATCCCAATACAACGAACCTCAACGATGGAGCGGCGCCGAATGCTGCGAATGATTTCCACGCGATCGTAAATGATGCGTCAGCCGACGAATACCCCGTCACAGGACTGTCAGGAGGAACCCAATACCGGTTCACGATCATCCCCTTTAACCGCGAAGGAGACGACGAAACGTACAACTATCGCACGAACGCGGGTTTTCCAATTGCGACTGCCACTACTCATGCTGAAATCGTAGTCACCGCTCTAACCGGGGGACTGGCGCCAGCGACTCTCGACAACAACTTCACGGATCAGGCATTAGTAGGTTTCTCGATAAATGCCTCGGGAGCGGCAACATTTGAGCAGGTCATCATCGATGTGTCTACGCCGACAACTGGAAAACTGACCAACTTCCGACTGTGCGCATCGGCTAACAATACGTTTGAAAATGTTGCGACCGACCTACCCGTCGCAGCCAACTTCTCCGTATCGGCCACGAGCATCACGGTCACCTTGTCGGAGGCTTTATCCGGTATCCATCGCTACTTTCTCGTCGCTGACGTGGAAGCCACAGCGACCAATAGCACGCCGTCCGTGACGTTCAGCTATAACCAGGATGACTTTACGTTCAATCCCAACAATATTTCTGGAACGGTATCGCAATCCCGCGCCTATAGCTTCAACGACGTGACGGCACCTGTACTTGTCAGCACCGTCCCGGCTGATAACAGCACCGGTGTAGATTTTAATATCGACAAACTGGTGCTGACGTTCAACGAGAACGTCGACAATATCGCCACCGCCCCAACGAGCGACAACCATCGTGTGTTCATTCGCGACGCATCCAATAACGCAACTGTCGTAACCGTCAATAGGGGCTCGGTCTTAGGAAACGGCACCCCTACTGTAGAAGTACCAATTCCGCCCGGTGTTCTGCAACCGAACAAGAGTTATTATGTCCGCGTTGGCGGGAGTGTTATCGAAGACACGTCCCCGCAAGACAACAACTGGCCCGGCATCTCAGATAATACAAGCTGGAACTTTACCACGTCTGGCGTCCTGGTGAATAACGTCACATCCGCTATCTGCGGTGGTTCTTTCCAGCCCATTGGTGACATCGTTATCAGTGAACAGGCCGCCGGTGACTTCATGACATCAGGCATGATCCACCTCGACTTTACGAATACGAACTTTGGATTTGATATCAGCAGCGTCACGGTATCCGCCGGCCCTGCCGGAAATACGGATATCACCGCGATTTCTCTGAACCCGAAGACAC
>JBIQJZ010000202.1:1821-6970 GCA_044507115.1 Flammeovirgaceae bacterium
TCAATTACACCCTCGACGGCACGAATGACAAAATCGATGTTATTACGATCAGCGGACTCAAGGTGTACGCCAGTGCCGCAGGCGGTACAACAATTGTTGCAGGCAATAGTGTGACGGGTGTCTGGGCGATCAACCAGCCAGTTACATTCTCAACCATCACAGTTGGTGCCAGCGCACCCGCTCTCCCGGCGCTGGAGACATCGCCCGCACAGGATCTGCAATACTGTCTTAACGAGGATATCAGCGGCGCCACGATCGCTGTTGAAAACGACGGCGGTACCTTCACATGGTACAGCAACTCATCACTCTCAACGCCGTTGGCCACGGGCCATGTCGTCAACCTGAGCGATCTGAATATCAACACGTCGGTCGTCGGAACCACGACGCGGTATGTCGTGCGTGTCGACGGATGCCAAAGCGCACCGCTGCCCGTGGTGTTTGAAGTAGCTCCTGTGCCTGTGGCAGATGCCGGCCCGGCTACCATCGACGCTTGTTCGGGTTCACCTATTGTGCTGGGAGGATCTCCCACGCTGGCGGGCCCTTCCGTGAGCGGACCATATCAGTACCTATGGTCGACCAGTCCTCCAGGTGGGTTCACCGACCTCGGTCCGAACCCGGAGGTGACTCCCGTTTCCAGCACTGACGTCACAATCAACTATACTGTCAAGATCATTGATTCGAATGGCTGCGAATCGGATATCTACAACCCGAACTCGACAGTCGCCGTGCAGGTAAAGAACACTGACGAGGTCATTGTCTACAACAGCCCGTTGAGTACCAGTTTCACCTTGAACTCAGATCCAATCGAGCTGAACGCAACGCCATCGATCAACAGTTCCTATTCGGGGAACGGTGTCTATCTGTCGAATGGAAAGTACTACTTTGATCCGGACCTTGCGGGGACAGACAATTCACCGCATGCAATCAGCTATACTACCCAACTCTCCAATGGTTGTTTCAAGACTGAAGTCAGAAACTTCGCGGTGTCAACCTCGTCAGGGAGTATCATCAATCTGGCCAGTTCGTACTGCGCATCAGAAGATGCGGATCCGTCAAAGGTGCTTTCGCTCGGTCCTGATTGGCAGAGCAACCTGGACGCCAATAATGTCTTCTATCTCGCGAACTACGGCTACATCTATGAGTTCTACGATTTCCAATCGTACACAAATGCAGGTACAGCTGGCACCGGAGTAATCGGCAATGCAGCACTCGGTCAGCCTCAATACATTCAGCCGAACTCGTCATTGCCTAACGGCCTTCAGCCATACATCGCGGGCGGGAACTATGCTTATGTCGGGATGCGGGTAAGGCAAAAGACTGAAGACCGATTACTCGGTGTTCCACTGGGTACTTATACGTATGGTCCGCCGCTGTTTTGGGCAGTCCAGTATGTAAACCTCTATGCCGTGCCAGACCTGAAGGTGGGAGGGATCCGTGCCGGTCAGGTTCTGTGTAACGTAGACGAAACGATCGATCTGGAAGCAAACTTCAACAGTGGTACATTTGAGATCAGTCGTGATGGGATAAACTGGACCTCTGGTCCATCGGTAGGTTTGGTCGAAAGTCCGGTGAACTCCGGAAAAGCGATTCTGAATCCGAACCACGCTTACATCAGTACATCTTTTGCAGCTCCTCACAACAACCCTGCATCACTGATAACCGATTTCTACATCCGCTACACGTACGTCGTTCCCAACACCAGCGGAAGCAATAACAGCGCCTGCGAAGGTACCCTTGTGATCCCTTTCAGGATTAGCAACAATCCTTCCCTCACATTGGCACCCCTCGCCGACACGGAGTTCTGCCTTGAGGATCCCAACATCATCGTGAGCACAATTGCGCCGTCTGATCCGAGTCAAACTGATACTTTTACCGGCTTTGGTATCTTGGACAATCTGAACCGCACTGCCATCTTCAGCCCGAGTGAAGCGCTGGCGGCGAAGGCGTTCGCGAACAATGTCCCTCCTTACACGAACTACGGCAGCCCCGAAGACATCATCATATCGGCTACGCGGACAGACGTCAACGGATGTCATACGACTATTTCCCAAACCGTGCGTGTGCGTCCGCGTTTCCCCGCGTCGTTCTCGGAATCCGATCTGAATGTCTGTTATGAAGACGGCCCTCAGGATATCATCGGAGATCAGCCCAACGGTTCCTTCGTACTGTATCATCCGAATCTCACAGTGCCGTTTGCGGGAAATACAATTGACGACTTCGACCTGCGTGAGCACTTCGACGATGCCGTCGCACAGGGTGCAGACGGATCGGTGATGCAAACGTTCAATCTGACCTTTAATACATCTGATCCCACACCTGGGCTCGGGTGCCAGAACTCCGTGACGAAGGTGTTTACTGTTAATCCTCCGATCCCAATGGATATCGGCGGGCTGACGGATGGAATGATCGTCTGTGGAAACGGACAGCCGTTTACATTGACCGGCAACCAACCCGGCGCAGGTACCTTCGAGATCAGTACCTCTCCTACCACCGGGTTCATCGGTAATGCGCTGGGGTTGACGAGCACGGCCCCCGGCCAGGCTACGTATACTCCGTCGGCGGCAGCAGTCCCGCCAGGCGATCCGCAAAAAACACTGTACATCCGATACTCATTCCTCGGGGCCGGTTGCTGGGGAACCGCACAAACAACAGAACGGCTAATCATTAACCCTCAGCCTGCTCTTTCGCTTTCCGCCTCAATTCCGGCCGCAAATACCCAATACTGTTTCGAACAGGGCGCGTCGCCGACAACCGTCAACCTGAGTACCAACCAGTCGACAAACGTCGTGTTCTCAGGTTTTGGTGTCACGGACGGAGGCGGCGGAACTGCCATCTTCAATCCGACGGCAGCTTTTCAGCAAAGTTCCCTGGCCGACAATATGAACCCGCTGACCGATCCCAATCAAAGGAACATCACCGTCAAGGCGGTCCGAACAGACGCACTCGGGTGCAGCAGTGAACAATCCAGGGTGTATCTCGTAAACCCTTTGCCGCCCGCATCCTTCAATCCGGTAACACAATATTGTTACGAAGATCTTCCCGTGGCATTAGCCGGAGGACAACCCAATGTCCAGTACACAGTCACCTACAACAATACTACTGCTCCGCCTAATTTTAGCACCGGCCCTATTGCAGGACCGACCCTGGATTTTGATCCCTCCTACTATTTTGATGACGCGGTAAGTAAAGGTGCGAACGGGTTAGCTACGCTGCAGTTCAGTGTTGTTTATAAGTCCATCAGCAGCGTGACGGGATGTACCAACACACTCGCACCTGTCGTACTGAGTGTCGCACCTTACCTGCCTGGTGAAATGGCGGGTATCGTGGACGGAGAGATATTCTGTTCAAATGAGAAGGACCGTGAAATCGTATTCACTCCTCCAAACGGAATTTTCCGGATCGATGGCAGCGTTCGCACAGTGGAACAGGGAAAATTCATCTTTGACCCTCCGCTCGCGTTGCCCAATATCCCACTAAATGGGAAAGAGTACCAATTCTCGTATGAAGTCACAACTGGAAACAACTGTACGAACACACAGACAAAAACAATCCGGGTATTGCCAAGCCCCCGGGCTATATTCAATGTAGTCCCGCAATGCGATACCGCGTTGATCGCGTACGATGCGGCGACATCGACGAATCTTGCGGAAGCGGCTTACCACTGGACCTTCAGCGGGGAAACGAAGACAGGCCAGAATGTCGAGCACCGCTTCCCCGGTGTCAGCACTTACTACGCGAAACTGAAAGTAGTACACCCGCCCTATATCGTCAACAGCGAGACAACGCTGGTCTGCGCAGACAGTCTTCAGCAAGACCAGATTATCGGTCCTTATCCGAAAGACCTGCGCTTTGATTACTTCAACGCCTGCGAAGGCGACAACACCAATTTCGAAGTGACTTCCACTGTTCCGATAAACCGTGTGTCGTGGGATTTTGACGATGGAGAAGTAACACCACTTGGTATCCTCTCCGAAACCATTAACGGGCTACCACAAACGTCCGGTACGTACCAGCAGCCTGTACACAGATTTTCCGGTGCATTTGATGAACTGAACGTCACCGTGCACGGTAGGACATCCGAAAGCTTTGGTGATTGTCCCGCTACCTACACAAAGAAGATTTCAATCCTGAAACACTGGGTTCCGGTTGCAGGGGAACTTCGATACGATATGTCAGAACTCGAGAACGGAAAGGGCTTCTGGGTGGCGGAAGACCGCGAAGGAAACTCGACCTGGGAATTCAATACTGCGTCAAAACCAGTTATTCAGTCCAACGACATGACGTGGATAACGGGTGCAACACAACCCTACCTTCCCGAGGATGTTTCATATGTCAATAGTCCTTGCTTTGATCTGTCGGCTTTCACGCGCCCTGTAATCTCGTTGGAGCACTGGACAAACACAGATGCCTCTGATGGCGCAGTGATGCAATACTCCTTTGACGGCGGTGAAACATGGCACCGCCTCGGAGATGTCGCCTCAGGGATCAGTTGGTACAATCGCGTCTCCATCGCATCCAATCCAGGCGAGCAAACAACGGCATCTTCCGGCTGGTCAATAGCTGACCAGTTCGATTGGGTGACCGGTAAACACGCCCTTGACATACTGCCGGCCAACCGTCAGAAGATCCGCTTCCGGATAGGGTTTGCCAGCTTTACAAACCCGGAGTTCCGCGATGGGTTTGCCTTCAAGCACGTCGTTATTGAAGAGCGTAACAGGACCGTTCTGGCCGAAAACTTTACGACGCTGAACCCGTCGGAGCAAGCAAATAATGCCGAGTTCTTTACGTTCCGGGCAGATGGCAACGGAGTGTTCAGCCCCGTTGATCTCGTCAAACTTCAGTATCACCATTCCCCGGCACAAAATCCATTGCCTCCAGACCAGCTTCATCTCGCCAATCCTACGGATCAGAATGCCCGTGCAGCTTTCTACGGCGTTACCAATGCAAGCCGCGCCTTCATAGACGGTGGATTTGGTCAGACCTCCGCGCTGGCGAATTACGTATCACCCGCTATTGATCTCTACTACAGCCTGCGTACACTTGTAACCTCCCCGGTTACGATAGCGCTGGATTTCGATGATGAACCCAGCAATCATCTTAACATCCGCGCAACGGTTCAGGCGACTGAGAACCTGGGTCCTCCCGGCCA
>JBIQJZ010000203.1:0-6914 GCA_044507115.1 Flammeovirgaceae bacterium
GCGTTTTACGTACGAAGAAGCCTAGCAGGCAATCGAAACCGGTCGTGGTGATTACGCGGAGGAACTCACAACGCTGAATGATATCGCCAAGAAACTCCGCAAGGAGCGCTTTTCAAAAGGAGCGGTGAACTTCGAAACTACCGAGGTCAAGTTCAAGCTTGACGAAAAAGGAAAGCCCCTCGCTGTCATCCCCAAGATTCGCAAGGATGCGCACAAGCTTATTGAGGAGTTCATGCTTCTTGCGAACAGGGCTGTCGCCACGTTCATTTACAACTACAAGAAGGGTAAGGAAAAGAACACATTTGTATATCGCATTCACGATTATCCGGACGCCGAGAAAGTGCGGGACTTCGCAGTGTTTGCGAGGCAGTTCGGACACAAGATGGAAATCGAAGAGTCGTCGATTAGTCAGTCCCTGAACCAACTGATGAATGCAATCGAAGGGAAGCCGGAGCAACATGTGCTGGAGCAACTCGCGATTCGCACGATGGCCAAGGCTAAGTATTCCACTGACCCGAAGGGGCATTTCGGTCTGGCATTCAAGCACTATTCGCATTTCACCTCACCGATCCGACGCTATCCCGACATGATGGCACACAGGCTGCTTCAGCACTACCTCGACAATGGCAAACCGGTTTCGAAATCCGAATTTGACGAGCGATGCGATCATTCTTCTGAGCGAGAGAAGCGCGCCGCGGATGCGGAACGCGCGTCGATCAAGTATAAGCAGGTCGAATTTATGACCTACGCCGAAAAGAAGGATTACGACGGACTCATTTCCGGCGTGACCGAGTGGGGGATTTATGTCGAGATCATCGAGACAAAATGCGAAGGCATGATCAGGATGGCAGACATGACCGACGATTTCTACGAGTTCGACGAGAAAAACTACCGCATCATCGGTCGCCGAAGCGGAAAGACCTACCGACTCGGCGACCGTCTCAGGGTGCGGGTGAAAAAGACGGATATCAATCGCCGACTAATCGACCTCGTTTTCGCGGACGGAGACGAGAAACGCCAAACTGCGCGGAGTAGGATGTGACCTCTTTCGTCGCACATCAAAATACCGTAAGTTCGCCGCTCAACATCGCCATCCCGAATGTCTACCTCACATCGTTCAGGAACTTCAAAGCACAACCACTCGCTTGACCCGCGTACGGCGAACGAAATTCGCCAATATCAGCGTTGGCTGGAAGCCGGAATCCAGAGGCATGCGTTCGGGAAAGCACCTGACTCCCTTTATGAACCCATCCGCTACCTGATGCGCCTTGGCGGAAAGCGCCTGCGCCCAATGCTTACCTTACTCGCTTATTCCTTGTATCGAAGCGATGTACGGCCCATCATCCCGATAGCTATTGCGGTTGAAAGCTTCCATAACTTCACGCTAATGCACGATGACATTATGGACAACGCTCCGCTGCGCCGTGGCCACGCTACCGTGCACAAGAAGTGGAATACAAACACCGCTATTCTGTCCGGCGACGTAATGCTTATCAAGGTTTACGAAATGTTCAGCGGACTCGAACCCGAAAAGCTTCATACGGTGCTCGCGGCTTTCAACAAGTGCGCCGCCGAGGTGTGCGAGGGCCAGCAGTGGGATATGGAGTTTGAAGCGATGGAGCAGGTGTGCGAAAAACAATACCTGACGATGATCAGAAAGAAAACCGCAGTGCTGTTGGGATTCTCCCTCGAACTCGGCGCAATACTGGCGGATGCTCCGGCAACCGATCGCAAGACCCTTCGCGATTTCGGCGTGAACATCGGTATCGGTTTTCAGCTGAAAGACGATCTACTCGACGTCTTCGCAGACCCCGGGAAATTTGGCAAACAGGTCGGCGGAGATATTTCCGCTAACAAGAAGACCTACCTGCTCATCAAGGCGCAGGAAAAGGCCCGTGGAAAGACGCGGGCTGAACTTGATCAGTGGTTGCAGCCAGGCCGTCACCGCAAGGCACAAAAAGTCCAGGCGGTGAAAGGAATCTATGAACAGCTGCGAATTCCGGAGTTGGTACAACGGAAGATCGGACAATACTTCAGCAAGGGCTTCCGGCGCCTCGATGTGCTTTCGGCACATCCGGAGAAGGTCACTGCACTGGCAAACTACACCCGGCTTCTGATCGAACGGCAGTCCTGACTACCCGCCCGACGCCTTCCCTAAATTCCCGATCGACCTTTTTCAATCGCAACTATACCCGTATATTTCTACAGGCAATATCTCCACGCAGGCGCTAACCACGTTTCTATGAAACCGCTCGACATCACCAAGCTTTCCTCTATGATGTTCCTTCAGTACTTCGTCTGGGGAGCATGGTATGTAACGTTGAGCACGTACATGGCGAGACAGCTCGATGCATCCGGCACGCAGATCGGCGCAGCGTATAACGCGCTTGCCATTGCAACGATGATATCGCCTTTCTTTATCGGCATGGTGGCGGATCGCTTCTTTGCTGCCCAAAAAATAATGGCGGCTCTTCACATCCTTGGTGCCGTGTTGCTGTACCTCGCGTCCACGATTGAAGACAGCACGGGATTCTACTGGTTGGTGCTGGTGTATTCCCTTGTTTACATGCCGACTATCGCGCTTTCCAACAATATCGCGTTTCAGGCGATGAGTGATCCAGGAAGAATGTTTCCATGGATACGGGTATTCGGAACTATCGGCTGGATCGTCGCCGGAGTTATGATAACAGCGCTGGGAATCGAAGGTACCGCAGTCACATTTCAAATGGCGTCGGTTGCATCCCTTTCCCTCGGTGTCTTCAGCCTCATCCTTCCCGACACGCCTCCAAAGGGCAAGGCTGCCGGAGGTTCCGCGCGGAGTGCAATCGGGGCGGAAGCATTTGTGCTTTTCCGCAATAAAGCCTACCTGATATTTTTTGTCGCTGCAGTTCTTGTCTGTATTCCGCTGTCGTTCTACTACGGATTCGCAAATCTTTTCCTCAATGATGCCGGCATGGAGGATGCTGCAAGCAAAATGGCACTCGGCCAGGTATCCGAAGCTATTTTCATCCTCGCTATTCCGTTTCTGTTCTACCGCATCGGTGTCAAGAATATGGTGCTCATCGGAATGATCGCCTGGTTTCTGCGGTACATATGTTTTGCCCACGGCGATGCCGGTGACAACCTCTGGATGCTCTATGCGGGAATAATCTTGCACGGCATCTGTTATGATTTCTTCTTCGTAACGGGGTATATGTATACCGAAACAAAAGCTGGAGAAAAAATCAAGAACGCCGCACAGGGTCTGTTCACATTTGCAACGTACGGGCTAGGTATGTTTATCGGCACGGGTGTGTCCGGATTCGTGGTTGATCACTACACGGCAAACGACGAATATCACTGGACGCAAATCTGGTATGTACCGGCCGCCATCGCCCTTCTTGTCTTGTTGTACTTTATCCTGTTTTTTCGCGAGAAACGGGAGATCCGGGTGGAAGCTTAGCCGCCGGAGAAAGATGGTTGAATTTAACTTATAATAATAATACACCTATGAACATTGCGATGCTTGGGTCCGGTTTTATCGGACGATTTTATGCAGATTCTTTACAGGGATACAGGAGCCGGGACAAAATCGTGACCGTGTACTCACGCCGGGAAGAAAGTGCTGCGAAATTTGCGAAAGATTACAACGTCGCGTTTGCCACAACGAACATGGAAGATGCCATCAACCGCCCGGAAGTTGAGGTGGTCTGCATTTCCCTTCCAAACAACCTTCACGAAGAGGCAGTCATGCTTTGCTGCAAGCACAAGAAAGCCGTCATCACGACAAAACCATTGGGACGAACTGCAGCAGAAGCGAAGCGCATGCTCGAAGCCGTGGAGAAGGCCGGCATCTTCAACGGATACCTGGAAGATCTGGTGTATACGCCAAAGTTTATCAAGGCGCACGAAAGCGTCCGGAACGGCGCCCTTGGCCGCGTCCTGTGGGCAAAATCCCGCGAGACGCACCCTGGTCCGCACAGCGACTGGTTCTGGGATCTCGAGCAGGCGGGAGGCGGATGTATCCTCGACCTCGGATGTCATTGCGTGGAAATCACGCGGAGTTACATCGGAAAGGATATCCTTCCGGTCGAAGTTATGTGTTGGGCCGACACCCAAGTAAAACCGATTGACGCGGAAGACCACGCCATCGGACTGGTTAAATACGAGAACGGCGCTATTGGCCAGTTCGAAGTAAGTTGGACATTCCGCGGAGGCCTTGACCTGCGCGACGAAGTGATGGGAACGGAGGGAACAATATGGATCAACAGCTTTCTCCGAACAGGATTTGAAATGTTTACAACCGGCAAAGGCGCCGACTACGTAGCTGAGAAAGCGGAAAGCAACACTGGTTGGTTGTTCCCGGTCGGTGATGAACTCAATGAACTCGGCTACAACCATATGTTCGCCGACATGTTTAATGCACTTGAAAATGGCGCGCAACCCAAGGAGACCTTCTACGACGGTTATGTGGTTAACGCCATTCTCGACGCCGCTTACAAGTCAGCAAAAACAAAACAGTGGGAGCCAGTTGTTCTCGAAATATGGCGCGGACGCACAGGCGTTAGCAAAGACAGTCATCTCCATGAGTACGACAGCGACCATTACCTTGTCAAAGAAGAGATAACACACTACGGCGCGAAAAAAGTCATCCTGAAACACAAGGTCACCGGAAAGATTTCGGAGAAGGTGCTCTCTTGATTATTTCTTTTAGATCGTCTGGAAAACTGTTTTAGGAATATTAGCGCATCGGAAGCGCTTTGGGTACCTTCGGGTATGGATAAAGTACGTGAACCCGTTACAGTTTATGACAAAAGGTATGTGTCTGCCGAAGAATACCTTCTGTTTGAACGCCAGTCATCGCAAAAGCATGAGTACTACCGCGATGAAGTTTTTGCGATGGCTGGTGCCGGGCTTCGGCACAATCGGATTTTCAGCAATGTGTTTGGCAAGCTTGCATTTCTTCTTGCCGATCATCCATGCCATGTGTACGGCAGCGACCTGCGGATTCACATTCCAGAAAACTCTTTGTATACATATCCCGATATTTCCATCGTCTGCGGGCCTCCGCAGCTAGCCACCGAAGATGAGGATACACTCGTTCGTCCTACCGCGCTGATCGAAATACTGTCACCACCTACGTGTCAATACGATCGCGTTGAGAAATTCAGGCGCTATCGTGATATCCCTACACTCAAGGAGTATATCATGATTGACTCATCATCGGTAGGAGTTGAGGCCTTTCGAATCAATAACCGGGGCAATTGGGAGCTCGAAGAGCGCCGGGCGCTATCAGGGTCGTTGTCCTTCGAATCGTTTGATGCCGTCTTGACGCTCAACGAAATATATCGCGGCACGAACCTGCGAGCCGAATTAGGTATAAATACTGACCGCTGACATCCTCACCGCCGGTGTTTGAGTAACCTCCGAACGACTCTGCCGGGCACCTCGAACGCCGTACCGTGCCGGATACCTTCCGGCATCACCAGTTTGTCCGACTCGTCCGTCCAGTTAATCAAATCTTCGGAAGTGACCACGCCGTATTTCTTATTCCTGTACTTGTCGAAATACACAAACCACTTTCCGCCGATCTTTATGGGTGATGGCCCTTCCGCCCAGTAGTCTCCGGTGATCGGGCTACCGGGGGGGCTATACGGACCTTCCAGCTTGCTACTTGTGGCAATACGAATGTTCTTCTCCGGTGTGTGCGGCTCATCGGTTTCATCCTTCAAAAACATAACGTACTGCTCGCCGGCGCGAACGATGGCCGCGTCGATCACACTAAACCCGTGATCATATAACAGCTTTGTCTCGCTAAATGCCCTGAAGTCCTTAGTCGTGACATAATAAAGACGATGATTATAGCGCTGATCTTCCCCCTTGGCAAATTTCCCGGGAATGGAAGACGCCCAAACGATCAGGTATTGATCCGAGTCCTCGTCGTAGAAGAGTTCTGGCGCCCAGGTGTTCCTCGTATTCTCCTCGTGCTCCATCACGGGAATATACTTCTGATCCGACCAGTGAATTAGATCATCCGAATGGCTGTAACCAATACCTTGCTCCTTCCAGCTCACCGTCCAGACCATGTGGAACAATCCGTCCTTTCCCTGAATGATAGAGGGATCCCGCATCAGTTTGTCTACGCCCGCCGTTGGCGTCAAGAAAGATTTCCCGTCGTTAAGGGCCTCCCAGCGATACCCGTCGGTACTATGCGCCAAGTGAAGTCCGTCTTCACCATTACCGATAAAATAACTAAACAGATAGTGCTTCTGCGCAAGGGCATTTCCGGAAAACATGAACATGATTAGCGCTAGCACGAATCTTATTCCCGGTCTAAAACAGTGATTTTCCATCATACGAATCTAACATCATAAGAAGTCCATGAGAAGGTCCGCGTATTGTGAACTCAGGTCCGCTCTGGAATACTTTCGTTCGGCAAGTGCCCGCGCGTTTTTACCGAAAATATCCAACAGATCCCTTTGCAGGAACGGTCTGATCTTTCTGACAAAGTCGCGTCCATCAGTTGGATTGGCGAAGATACCGCACCGCTCATTTTCGATCTCGGACCTGATCCAACCCCCGAAATTAACGACTGTCAATTTCCCTGCAGCAAGTCCATCGAAATACTTATTTGGCGACCCCGTCTCTAGTATCTGAACCGGAAGGTACGAAATGAAATTAGCATCGGTCACATTCATGACGTCACGAACACCGTTGCGATTTTGAAAAGGAAGAAACGAAAGATTCGCCAGTTCGAGTTCTTGCGCATAGGCCTTTAACTCGCGTTCCATCGCTCCTGCCCCGCACATCAGAAAATGGATTGGCAGACCCTCCTCCTGACTTGCCGCCGCGCATTGCAGGAAATGCCGAAGGCCGTTTGCAACGCCAAGCGCGCCGATATACGACACGACAAATTTTCCTGTTGACCCAAACTT
>JBIQJZ010000204.1:0-1164 GCA_044507115.1 Flammeovirgaceae bacterium
GAAGGCCGAAGGTTATCCGACGTTGGAAAAGTTTTCGCTCGCCGCTGGTGAATATGTACTCGCAACAATTCACCGGGCTGAGAATACGGACACTCCTGACAATCTCAACGGTATCGTCGGTGCACTGAACGATTTATCACGCCATCGCGCGGTAGTCGTCCCGCTTCATCCACGGACTCGCAAGATACTACAAGAAAGAGGCATGCAGGTCGACTTCACGGTTATCGAACCGGTTGGTTACTTTGATATGATCAATCTAACGCGGAACTCGCGCTGTGTATTAACGGATAGCGGAGGGTTGCAGAAGGAAGCCTATTTCTTTGGAAAGCACTGTGTGACGATGCGAGAAGAAACCGAGTGGGTGGAGTTGGTACAAGGCGGCCACAATATTCTTGCGGGAGCTGGAACGGAAAAAATCCTCGCCGCCGTCGAGCATTTTTTCGGAAGGGAGTTTAGCAGCGCTGACAATCTGTATGGCACTGGTCATGCCGCGGAGGTTATCGTTGATCACATTATCGCTGCGCGTTGATGAAGCGTCTCTTCGACTTCCTTCTTTCTGCTATCGGCCTTCTCGTCCTCTCGCCGCTGTTTCTGCTCATCATGCTTATCGTGAAACTGGAATCTCGCGGTCCCGCATTCTACATTCAACAGCGGGTCGGAAGGGGTGGTGTGCCTTTTAACCTTGTGAAGTTTCGTACCATGCGTACCGACGCCGACAAGTACAATGCCATCACCGTCGGAAGCCGGGATCCCCGTATCACCCGTGTTGGTTATATCCTCAGGAAGTACAAGATCGATGAGCTTCCTCAGCTGATCAACGTTGTGCGGGGTGATATGAGCCTCGTCGGCCCACGACCCGAACTCAAGAAGTTCGTCGATCTCTACACACCCGAACAGCGACTCGTTCTGTCCGTCCGTCCGGGCATCACCGACCTGGCATCACTGCAGTTTCGCAATGAAAACGCACTGCTTGAAGGAAAAGAAGACCCGATCAAGTTCTACATCGAAGAGATCATGCCGGTGAAACTGGCGATCAGTTTGAAGTACGTGCAGTCGAGGTCGTTTCGCCTTGATCTGATGATTATTCTCCGGACAGTGGGAGCGGTTTTCACCTCACCCTAAATCCCTCTCCGTGGGAGAGGGACTTTTTCCGGCCCTTCAGGC
>JBIQJZ010000204.1:1264-6858 GCA_044507115.1 Flammeovirgaceae bacterium
CACCTCACCCTAAATCCCTCTCCGTGGGAGAGGGACTTTTTCCGGCCCTTCAGGCCGGTGGTGCTTCATAGCGATTCGTGAACACCCCAGGTGGCAACTGAGTACTGTCGTTTCATAGGCTGTATTTGTTCGTGACTATTACGATCAGATATTCTGCTATCGAGTTCGGAAGCCACTATGGCCCCGCCAGAGAATCACCCTCTCCTCCGGAGAGGGAAGGGGTGAGGTTGAGAGTCCCGGAGAGGGACTCGTTGATGTTGAGATCCCCGGCGAGCGAAGCGTTGATGTGGAGAACCCCGGGGTGAGGTAAAACAACAAACACTCCGTGTACACCTCGTTCGGTAAACGCCTCACAGACATCACCATCTCCTGCCTATTGCTCGCAGGATTATCCTGGCTTTTCCTTGCCATCATCCTCTCATACCTGATCACATCGCAACGTCCGGTGTTTTTTGTCCAGCCGCGCATCGGGCGGGCGAATAACGTTTTCCGTCTGATCAAATTTCGCACGCTAAAGACTGACGACCGACTTCCGGCTGCGCAGAGACGGTTTCCGTTGGGAGATTTTTTGCGTCGGACGTCACTCGACGAGTTGCCGCAGCTCTGGAATGTTTTGCGTGGGGAGATGTCCCTCGTGGGGCCGAGGCCGTTGCTGGCAGAGTACGCTCCGCTGTTTAGCGACGAGCAAAGGCGACGTCACGAGGTGAGGCCGGGTATCACGGGTTGGGCGCAGGTCAATGGTCGCAATCAAGTACCTTGGCTGGAGAAGTTCGAACTGGATTTGTACTACATTCGCCATGTCTCTTTCTGGTTGGACATGAAGATACTTGCCATGACGCTGGGAATCCTGCTTGCGTTCCGAAGGGACAATTCATTGTCGGAAGAGAAATTCAAGGGAAATGCCTAAGCTGATTATTTGTGGTGCGGGTGGTTTCGGTCGGGAGACTGCCTTGATGGTAGATCAGATCAACGCGACGGGTGGCGATTGGGACTTAGTCGGCTTCCTGGATGACCGCGTGCAACAGGGTACCGTCGTGGATGAGTTGCCAGTAATCGGAGGAGTCGGCGAACTGAATGCGATGGACGAGGACATTTCAGTTGTGATCGCGGTGGCGAACCCGCAGGCTCGTCGCGATATCCGGACCCGGATCACCAATACGCGGGTAACCTATCCTGCCCTGGTTCATCCCTCAGCGATGGTTGGTGATCAGCGGCGCAACCGAATCGCGGACGGCGTGATCATCACGGCGGGGAATATTCTGACTACCAATGTCATCATAGGCCCTTTTGTCATTGTCAATCTCCGGTGCACGATTGGGCATGACGTCGAACTCGGTGCGTTTACTTCTCTGATGCCTGGTTGCTCCATTTCGGGATCCGTTGTATTGGAGGAAGCGGTTGAGCTCGGAACAGGAGCCTGCATTCTACCCGGGTTGCGAGTAGGACGTGGTAGTCGCGTTGGCGCAGGCGCGGTGGTCACGCGCGATGTTCCCCCAGGCGTGACAGTCGTAGGCATACCGGCGCGCTCAACTCATGGATAAGCGAACAATATATTTATCGCCTCCGCACCTGACCGACGAGGCCCTGCCATTTATTCGTGAGGCGCTGGCGTCGAACTGGATCGCCCCGGTCGGCCCTGATGTGGATGCTTTCGAGCGCGAACTAGCGGCTATCGTCGGCACGGAGAATCTCATCGCCACCAACTCCGGAACTTCGGCCATCCACCTCGGACTCCTGTCGCTCGGGGTAGTTCCCGGTGACGAGGTACTTTGTTCAAGTCTCACATTCTGCGCGTCTGCAAATCCGATTGTATACTGCGGCGCCACTCCGGTTTTTGTCGATTCAGAGCGAACGACCTGGAATATCGACCCGGATCTTCTCGCAGAAGCAATAGAAGACCGGATCCGGAAGAGTGGACGTCCACCGAAGGCAGTGGTGGTTGTTCATTTGTACGGCATGCCCGCCCAAATGTCGCGTATCCTGGCCGTGGCGCGGCAGTTTGGTGTTCGCGTCCTTGAAGATTCTGCTGAAGCACTGGGTTCGCTGTACGACGGACAACAGGTTGGGACACTTGGAGACGTTGGTGTATTGTCATTCAACGGCAACAAGATCATCACGGCATCCTCTGGTGGCGCGCTCTTTTCTTCGCACCGAGACCTGGTTGAAAAAGCCCGCTATCTCCGACAAGAAGCAAAAGAACCACTGTCGTGGTATGAACACAAGTCCATCGGGTATAACTACAGGCTGAGCAACACGCTGGCAGCGCTGGGGAGATCGCAACTGCGGATACTTTCTGAACGGGTGCAGCGAAGGAGAGAGATATTCAGCTTTTATGAGCGCGAGTTGTCAAGGGTGGGAAGAATCGAATTTCAACCGGAAGCAAACAACACACAGTCCAACCGTTGGCTCACAACGGTGCTGTTGCCGATTGCCAACGATTATCCCGAACGCGTCCGCCTCGCCTTAGCTGCAGATGATATCGAAAGCCGACCCTTTTGGAAGCCGATGCACCAGCAACCGGTATTCAAAGACGCGCCGTACTATGGAAATGGCGTGAGCGATGAACTCTTCGGTCGCGGGCTATGCCTTCCTTCCGGGAGTGATCTTCGCGAGGAAGACCTCAAGCGAATTGTCAGGATTGTGAGGAAGGTGTGCACCTCACCCTAATCTATCCACCTCACCCTAAATCCCTGACGACAAAATCACACTTGTTCCACCTCACCCTAAATCCCTCTCCGTGGGAGAGGGACTTTTCCGGCCCTTCGGCCGGTGGTGCTCAAGTTTCGAAAGCCACTATGGCCTCGCCATAGAATCACCCTCTCCTCCGGAGAGGGGAAGGGGTGAGGTTGATGACGAGGGAGGGGTGAGGTTGACGACGAGGGAAGGCGTGAGGTTGCGAGAAACACGACCGTGCACTCAGGACCGCCCGGCAAATGCTTGAATGCGCGCGCGAGCTCCAACAAGCCGATCCTAGAACTTTGTACTCAGAACCCAGAGCCTTGAAAGAATTCACCCCCGCCCTCTCGTTCCTCGGCAAGTTCCTGGTCATGTACCTGGTCGGGAACTTGTTGTACGGGTTGATGATCGAGTCATACGGGAGCCGACCCGACCCCGTTACGGGAATTGTGACTCGACAGACGTCGGCGTTTCTGAATGCAGTCGGTCTGGACACGAGCACGGGGATTCATCCTGCGGAGCCGAACGTCGTTATATACGAAGGCCGCCGTGCTGTGCTCAGCGTGTTTGAAGGCTGCAACGGCATCAATGTGATGATCGTATTCGTTGCCTTCTTGTTTGCTTTCGGAGGCAGCTGGCGAAGGCTTGCCTTATTTGTGCCGGCGGGAATTGTGATCATCCATCTGGCTAATATCTTACGCATCTCCCTGCTTTTTCTTCTTGCTAAGGAGGAATCCGAGCAATTCTACTATTACCACAAGTACTTCTTCACTGCGACACTCTATCTGTTTGTGTTCGCGTTGTGGTTTATCTGGGTCACCCGTCTCCATGGTGAAGGCCATTCTAAAGCTACCGGATAGTCGCTGGGGGAGAATTATCCTGCTGACCGGCGGGGTAGGGCTCCTGGCGGCTGTTTACCTGTTCCAGCGATTCAACCCATGGACGGGTTTTGCCGGTATTCATCCAAACGCTATATTTGTTATTAACCGCACTGTTAGGCTGATTCTCAACGACTTGGCCTGTTTCTTCATTATTCTGGCTGTTTTTCGCGAGGTCAAATACCTCAAGGTTGCATTTTGGGTGTTTCTGGTTGAATTGCTCGTCATTTTGCCACTGTACCTGACTTTGAAATTGTCGTTAGAAGGAGATTCCGAGATATCGTCGCCTTTGCTGTCGCAGATTCACCGGCTGATTGTCAATCCGACGCTGATGATTTTGTTGATGGCTGGTTTCTTTTACCAGCAGAAGCGGTATAAATAGCGCCACTGGTCGGTCGTATCCGCATTTCGTCGTCGCCGGAGACTATTGATGGGGTTTTGTTTTGAGAGTTTATTTGTTGAAATTTTGCTTACTTTTGACGATTAACATGATTTTGGTATGAAGGGACTTTACGCTTGTATCTTAGTGGTTTTATCGTTCGCTTACACCACCTCAGCCCAGGTAGTGACCAGTGCGCAGAGCGGACCCTGGAATGATCCTCAGACGTGGAGTCCTCAGGTAGTACCCACCAGCGCCAATTCAGCATCGATCGTAATTAATGCAGGTCATATTGTTAATTACAATGCCAATGGAAGCGTCGACCAGGTGTCGGTGTCGGGGACCCTCATCGTGGATCAAGGAGTCACGATGACGCTAGCCAATGGTACCGGCCATGAGATCACTGTAGAAGTCGGAGGGGTATTGGCGAATAACGGGATAATTGCATTTGGCGCTCTCCCAAACAGGACCGTTCTGATCAACGGAACCATGGATAATAATGGCGATCTTATCGGCGTGAGCGCAGGTAAGCTGTCGTTTGCGGCGGGTTCATTCTACAATCATCAGTTCGAAGACGGCGGACTAATTCCGCCTGCAACATGGGATGACGCTTCAACAGTGAGTATAGTGGGTTACACTTCAGGTAATTCTACGCCACCGTCCGGCCTCAATCAGTCATTTGGAAATTTTGTGTGGAATGCGCCGGGGCAAGATGTTACGATCAGTCTGAATACTAACATCAACATCGACGGCGATTTTCGTATTGAGAATACCGGAATCGATGTCCTTTATTTTTCGATGGGGGGCGCCGGCGGTACGACCAACATCGGAGGGAGCCTTCTTGTTACGGGAGGAATAGTTGCCTGGACAAGCGGAGATGCGGCACCCAGCACCCTCAACATCGGAGGAAACCTCGAGGTTTCCTCCGGGTATTTTCAGCTAGCTGAAGATGTGGATCTCACCGTCAACGTTGCGGGCGATTTCGTTTTTTCGGATGGTGAAATCGATTTATCAGCCGCTGGCGGAGTTCTGAACCTGAATCTTCAGGGAGACTATACCCACACTGGCGGTGGTCTGTACGTTAATAGCGGCACCGGAAATATCAACTTCATTGGCCCATCGGTTAAGACATTCAATTCGGAACTCGAGCCTGCTGGCGATGTCAACTATTCGGTAGCTTCGCTTTCTACTCTTGATGTTGTCGGAGAAAGTTTCGTCGGTGGCTCCGGCAACTTCACACTGAACGGAACACTCCGGCTGGGTTCTACCGATCCGGGAGGCGCCCTTCAGACCGGTAGCCTCGCGGGGAATTTGAGAATTACAGGAACCCGCAGCCATGCGGCGAATGCGACCATTGTCTACGCAGGGGAGGGGCCTCAGTTCATCGGGAGTGGATTCCCTTCCGGCAGCGATGTCAATCTCACGATCGACAACGAAAGTGGTGTCACGCTCAGTCAAAGCCTCGATATCGTGGCACTGCGGATGCTGAATCTGGCGAGTGGAAATATCGTCATAGGAACACAAACATTGACCATTAACGGTACCGTTGCGGGATCGGGCGGTATCGTTGGCGGACCGAGCTCGAAAATGGTGATCGGCGGGACGGGTGACTTCGGAACACTAACGTTCAACGGTACGAGCGAACTGGAGGACTTCACACT
>JBIQJZ010000205.1:0-6853 GCA_044507115.1 Flammeovirgaceae bacterium
GAAGAAACTATCGCACAGCGATAGAATCACCCTCTCCTTCGGAGAGGGAAGGGGTGAGGAGGGGCGACATTATGGTGGCAACGATTAGGAGGGACTGTGGACCATCACCCCAATGCCGCTCTAAGCGCCTTAACCAACCGTGCCAGATCGACGGGATCATTGTAAACATGAGGAGAAATACGAATCGCACTGCCACGCACAGAAACATTGACCCTGTGTTTGTCGAGACTGGCCTTCAACTTCGCAGGTTCAATCCGCTGATGGCGGACGCCGAAGAGATGCGACCCCCGGCACGATGAATCTTCAATGACGAAATCACTTTCACGCAGCTTCAGGATCGCGTCTTCTGAAATGGACCTGCAATATTCCTGAATATTGCTGACTCCCCACCGGTTAAGTTGCTCAATCGCCCGCAGTGCCATCGGCACAAGAATAAAGTTGCTTTGCTCACCAACACTGTAGCGGCTCGCGCCGGGCTGAAACTGTGATTCGTAATTCACAAGCCCGGAAAAGTTTTCGCTATCCAATCGGTTGATCCAATTGTGTTCAATCGGCGTACCGTCGCGGAAATAGTCACCGTAGTAAGCTAGCCCGATCGAATACGGACCGAGAAGCCATTTGTATGCGGCGCAGACCAAGGCATCTGGTTGGATTTCCTGGATGTCAATTGGAAGTGCTCCGACTGACTGGGTGCCGTCGATGATCAAGAGCGCTCCGACTTCGCGTGTTCGCTGGCGGATTGCGACGAGATCGAAAAGGGTCCCATCCGCCCAGTGGGCATGAGGTATCGCGACTGCGCGGGTTTTGCTATTGATGCTTTCAAGCAGACGAAGATTCCAGTTCCTTCCGCGATCAATCGCATCAGGCTCTGGCGAGACTACCTTTAATTCAGCCCCGGTTTCCTCGCACAACACCTGCCAGGGATAATAGTTGCTGGGGAATTGCTCAGCCGATACGATGACGTGCTCACCTCTTGCGAGGCGAACGTTCCGGGTGACGTTGGCAATGCCGTATGAAGCAGAAGGTATGATCGCAATGTCTTGTGTGTCCCCGGCGTTGACAAGCCCGCAGAAGGCCGACTTGAGATCACGCTGCATGGAGAAGAAATCCGAAGGCTGGATACCAATAGGATTTCGTTTCAATCGAACGCCGCGTATACCTGCCTTTTCAACGACCTTCAACAGCGGAGACATATAGGCGCAATTGAGATAGGTTACATTCTTGGGAAGCGAAAACTTCGAGCGTTTACAAGTCAGCATAACTCAAGGATAAGAGAGATTCAAAGAATCGCGGAGATAAAGAAATTCGTTTCGGTTTTTGTTCCAGTAGTCGTTATAAAGAGTCTTATCCAGCGTCGCCGACGTTTCCATTTCCACGCCGTTTTCAAACCATGTTTCACGCCATTCCAGGATCTGGTGAGGGAATGTTTTCTGATAGACGATGGAAAGAGATCTTCGGTCGTCAGGAAATTGGAGGACGTACTCAAATGCCGACTCGCGGGCTACTTTGTCAGCGATCGCGCGGCGAGCAGCGAGCTCGGTGTGATGAAGTCGTGTATAGACTAATCCGGGGATCACGCTGATCTCTCCCTGGGGAAGGCTTTCGTGGTCGAGGCGGATGCGATTCCAAAGCTCATCTTCGAGCAACGCCGCACGCATGGAATAATGCTCATCACCCTCCTGCTCGAAGTATGAGTGAGAGTTGACGATGTATCGGTTTGATAGCAGATTGAGCTGGGTGTAGACTTGTCCGCACCACTCTTGTGATGACATCGTTGCCTTTACGGTGGCTGGGTGTGTTTCGGGGTTTGTCGGCGTAAAGACCGACAACATGATCGAGTAGGGATAGATGCCGGTAACGAAGTCTCGGGTGAAATTGAGTTTGAGAACATTGACTTTGTCGCCGCTGCGATTGGGATCGTCGAGTTTCACTTGTCGTCTTCTGGAAAAGTCTTCAGTGACAAAGATCATAACCGCTTTTCCCTCCCGAGGTTCGCCATATCGCGACTGCGTGAGGTGATATGAATTAATCTCAGCTTTGCCCGCGTGCCAGTATTCATGGAACTCACTTGTTTGGAATACGGCTGAACTATTAGTCTTGCGCGAATCACTGTCACAGGCCGACATCAGAAAGGCCAGGGCGAATGCCGCAGGAATCAGCCGGGAGATTTCCATTCGAGTGTATTTATGATGTGCATCATATCACGCTTCATATACTCAATGGCCGGTGCGAGAGAGTCATTCTGCACTTTTGTGTTAAAGTACAATGCACCGCGAAGAAAATTACTGACGGAATCAGTGATCGTGAACTGAAACTGGCTGGGAACTTCGCCCTCAAGTTCTGCTACAACGGCAGTTTTTCCGGAAGGCGTGACAGTGATAATCTCGTTTATCGCATACGCTTTGATCTGGTGTTTCGCCGTGAGCGTATACGAATCGTCGATGAATTCGCGAAGTAACTTTGGGTTCCCGCCCAGCGACTGGTACGTGATGTGAATATTGGATTTGATAGCAGGGTAGTAAATCTCTATCCAATATTTTCCCCGGACGTAAGAAGTATCAGGTAAAAGCTGTGCGTGTTTGGAGTACTGAAAGTGGTAAGGGAGCGAGTCAGGAAGTTGCCGATATTCTTGTTCTGGAAGGTCAAGACGATTGTAGCCCAATGGTTTTGGAAGATAATCGCGCGTGCATCCACTTGCCAGCAGGAGTATTGCAAAGATTCCGCCGCAGAAAATACCGCGCATATTTATCCTTTGACTATTGTTCATTTAGCACCACTCTTACTTTCTTGACGCGCCGGTTGTCGAGTTTCTCGATGATAAAGGTAAAAGGTTTTATGACAATCGGTTCACCCGTGCGTGGTACCGATCCCTGTAGTTGCCGCAACATGCCACCCAGCGACTTGTTCGCATTCCTCGCGCGGGCGAGAACCGGGTTTTCTACGGGAAACACTTTGCAAAAGTCGTTGATCGAGGTCTTGCCGTCAAAGATAAACGTGCGGCTGTCGACTTTCTGATAGTGAGAACCGATTTCGTCGAATTCGTCATTAATGTCGCCGATGATTTCCTCGATAATATCTTCAAGCGTAATAAGTCCCGTCAGTGTACCGTAGTCGTCGACCACCAGCGCGAGATGCACACGCTTCTCCTGGAAGTCCTTGAGGAGATGTTCAATCTTTCGTGCTTCAAGGACCAGATAGGCCGGGCGGATAAGTTTCTGCCAGGCGAAAGCAGCCCCTTCATCGAGGTAGGGCAGTAGGTCCTTGATGTAAAGTACACCTTCGATGCGATCAAGGTTATTGCGACCGACGGGAATCCTCGAGAACCCAGCCTTCTTTACGAGCTCAAGGAGAGCGGCAAAGTCCATAGACGCATCTGCATAAGTAATCTCACTCCGGAGACGCATTACTTGCCGAACTGTGAGAGTTCCGAAGTTGACGATTCCCTGTAGAATCTCGCGCTCCCTATCGGAGGTATCTTTGCTCGCGCTTACCACCTGTAAGGCTTTGTTCAACTCCTGCGCAGAGCGTTCTTCCAGAATCTTTTCAAGTTTGCCCTCGACGCGAAGCGAAATCCGGAACAAGGGGTTCAGGAGCGGTTTGTAAAACGCAATGAGGCCGTTGCAGAAGCTTGCTGACCAACGCGCGATTGAAAGATTGTTCGCACGACCATATATTTTCGGTATGATAACACCGAAGAAAGCGAATGAAACCGTGAGTACGATCGTGCCGGAGATTATCTCTGGCCGGCTGAAAGGATACTGTTGCGCGAACAGGAAAAAGATGAAGATAACGGCCGATCCGGAAATCATACTGTACTTCCACGCCGTAAGCGTGGTGAGCAACAACCGCGGGTTTGTCTGCAGATCGGCGACGCGTTGTTCGACCTTGACGCCGCTGTTTCTCAGTCGTTCGAGGTCGTCTGCATGCAGCGAAAAGAAAGCCGCCTCAGTGGCGGACGCGATCGACGTTAGGAGAACCAGAAGAGCTGCAAGAAGAATGTACAGAACACCGGGTTCGAGGGAAATAAACAGGAGCGTATAACTCGGAGGCTCGTCCAAAAAGAAGATACTTTAGTTGAACTTACGTGATCAGAACGGCAGATCGTCCGTACTGTCACCCTGACCGCCATAGGAAGGTTCGGGTGCCGGTCGCTCAGAAGAGCGGCTGCCGTAATCGGAGGATGATCCGGAACCTCCGCGCGATCCCAGCATCGTCATGTTATCCGCCACGATCTCGGTCGTGTACCGGGTGACGCCTTCTTTCTCCCAGGAACGGGTGCGAAGTTTACCTTCTATGTATACCAGATCACCTTTGTGCAAATATTTTTGGGCGATCTCAGCGAGACCTCTCCAGAGCACAATATTGTGCCACTCAGTACTTTCTTTTCGCTCACCAGTCGTCCGGTCCTTGTAGGTTTCCGACGTAGCCATAGTAAAATTCGCTACGGCAACGCCGCTGTCGAGATTGCGGACTTCAGGCTCTTTGCCCAGGCGGCCAACCAAAATCACTTTGTTCACTCCAGACATATCTACTAAGGTTAAGTGTCTAAATTATTAAAGGGATTCAAAAGTACCAATTTTCTGTGAACTAAGGTCTCGCTGCCCAGTGAGAAAACGGGTAATTAACACTGGCTTTGGCAATTCATCGATTTCCCCGATGGAATAGAACTCGAAAGCCTTTGATGGTACTTTGAATCGGCTGGTTGCACCGACCCGGACAAAGCGACAATGTATCTTCTGATGGCTTAGTATATGAACATACTTCGGTGAGACGGCGACCTGACGTGCATGTTTGAGCCATAGTGCCTGCTCCGGTTCGCCAAGGAGCTTGTCCACACTCACTGGACGCGCCTTCTCGATCAGAAGAAAATCGTAAAGGCCGTGCCAGATGTCTTTGCCGTCTCGCTTTCGCATCATAATCCGATTATTCCGCTCCACGACTATATAGTAGAAGTAGCGGCTCCGAATCTTACCGGGGCGGATCTTGACGGGAAGTGAGTCGACGAGGTCATGGGTGTACGCATGACACGATAGTTTAAAGGGGCAATCCTCGCAAACCGGGTTATGAGGAGTGCAAAACGTGGCGCCGAATTCCATCACCGCCTGGTTGTGGGCGGCCGGCTGTCTGTCGGAAATGAGCGTGTCTGCTAATTCCGAGAATTGTTTTTTCCCTTCCGGCGTGTTGATAGGGGTTTCGATTCCGAAAATCCTGGCGAGCACCCGGAATACGTTGCCGTCGACAACGGCGGCCGGCTCACCGAAGGCAATAGACGCGATTGCAGCGGCCGTGTACGGCCCGATGCCCGGAAGCTTTAGTAGTTCCTCCCGGCTATTAGGATACTTTCCACCGTATTGCTCGACTACAACCTTTGCACACTTGTGCAGATTGCGAGCACGGGTGTAATAACCCAGGCCCTGCCATAAGCGCAGCACCTGTTCTTCGGACGCGCGTGCGAGACTGTGCACAGTAGGGAACGCGGCGACAAAACGCTCGTAGTACGGCAGCCCTTGGGCCACGCGAGTTTGTTGCAGGATGACTTCGGATAGCCAGATCTTGTAAGGGTCGGTGGTTTCGCGCCAAGGTAGCGGCCGTTGATTGGCACGGTACCATTTAACGACTTTTTCCGAGAAATAACGCGTGTCCATCCCCTTGATAATCAATTTTTTCAATATTCATTTTTAATTCTGGCAAGGCAAACTAAATTTGGCCTCCCGAAGAATCTGGACTAAAAAATACGCACAGTGACTAAAGCAGATGTAATCAACGAAATCGCAGAAAAGACCGGAGTGGACAAGGCTGACGTTACCGCATCGGTGGAGGCATTTTTTAGTGTCGTCAAGAATTCCATGGCTAACGGTAATAATATTTACATACGGGGCTTTGGAAGTTTTATCAACAAAAAACGGAAGCGGAAAATAGCCAGAAACATCTCGCGCAACACCGCACTCGTGATCGAAGAGCATTTCATTCCAAGTTTCAAGCCCGCTAAGATCTTCATCAACAAGATTAAGAACAGCGAGAAGGTAAAACAAACTGCGGAAAAATAGCTTTCCTTTTTAGAGATGATCTTGCCTCGGCAAGTCGTGCTGAAGATGGAGGTTTACTCCTGATATGATGAAGACGCGTCTATTAATTATCGCTATCTGCGCCATTGCCATATGGCTACTTTTTCAACTACCTAAGGTTGTTATCGAAAATGAGGGCCGGCTGACCGGAGCATCGGTTCAGGATAGCATTGCCGCAAACCTTCCCGACCACGTGCAGGCACCTGCCGAGATCCGCGATGCCATCGCCTCATTAAAGAAGGAATACGGCGAAGACGCTGGAAATGAAAAAAATGCTATCTTTGCCGACTCTTTGGCAAACCTTTACCGGATTGCTAATCAGTTTGATAGTGCAGCCTGGTATGCGGCCAAGGCTTCGGAGTTCTTTAATAGCACGGAGAGTTGGCAGAAAGCTGCAGACGACTACTATCAGGCGTATACTTTGGCGCTTGACCAGGGAAGGCAAAAGCAGTATGCCAGTAAGGCACAAGAGTACTTCGGCAAGGTACTGAATGCGGAGCCCGAGAACCTTGAAGCGAAGACTAAGATGGCGATGACCTACCTGACCTCGTCGAATCCGATGCAGGGGATCATGATGCTGAGAGAAGTTTTGGCCAAAGACCCGAAGAACGAACTTGCGTTGTTTAACATGGGAATGTTGTCAATTCAATCCCGTCAATACGACCGCGCAGTCGAGCGACTTGAGGAATTGTTGGATGTCAACCCGGGGCACGTGCAGGGCCATCTCCTGATGGGGATTGCACTGATGAACAACGGCGAGCGCGAACGGGCGAAAGCACAATTTGAGA
>JBIQJZ010000206.1:0-6695 GCA_044507115.1 Flammeovirgaceae bacterium
ATCGAACCGCTCGACCAGTTGACGAGGTAGCCCGTTTCGAATGAATGCGTGTACTCGGGATTGAGATCCGGATTGCCCTGGAAGTAATTGCGCGAGTCACTGAAATTCGAGAACGGCAATAGATCGCGGAAGCCCGGCCGATTGATCCGCTTGCTGTAGCTTAGCTGCAGGGTTTTGTCCCGGGTGATCTCGTATCCGAGGTTGACGCTCGGGAACAGGTTGAAATATTCCCGGTGGTTGACGTCATCTGTTTCCGTTAACTCGGTAGTGATGTCAGAATACTCGCCCCGAAGACCAGCCTGAATCGAGATATTGTTGAATTTATTGCCGGCCATTATGTATCCAGCGTGAATACGTTCCGTATACAGCATATTGTTTTTGAACGCTGGAAAAACAACCCACTCACCGCCCTGAAGTTCTTCAAGCGAATAGTTGTTGGCGACGTTGCGTGTCGTACTGCGCAAACCGGTTTCCGCCTTACCGTCCGTTCCGATAGGATGTACATAGTCTGTCTGAAAGAACCAGTTGCGGTCTTCAGCGATGTTTTCAGAACGTTGCAGCACAGTATTTTCGTTTTGTGTCTGCGTGAGATCGGATAATTCTCCATCGTACCGCTTGTTGAACTGAAAATCGATGGTAAAGGTCTGGTCCTTGCGCTCGAACTCGCGTTTGTAATTGAAGGCTGCTTCGATGTTTTCCTCGTCTTCTGCTTCCCGATCGGTTCGCGTGGAGACACCTGTCGGCGTGTTGTTCAGGAAGTCGTTGTACGTGAGTGCGGTCTTGTTTAGTCCGTCGCCAAAATTGTACATGAATGAGCCCGTGATGGTACTCTTGTCAGTGATAAAGTAGTCGAGTCCGCCCATAATGTTGTGGGAGAGCCCTGACCTGCTTCGGTCGGATTCCTGCATGGTGACACGATCACCGCCATCGAAACGCTGGTGCATGGTGGAGTATCCAGGACTGTTGCGATAGTCAGCTCCATAGGATGAGAAGACGTTGATCTTTTTCCGCCGCAGGTTAAGACTGTACGATCCACCGAAGAAATCGGGATGTCCGACTACACCCGTGAATGTACCGTGCAATCCGTTCTCCTGATTCTTCTTGAGTACAATGTTGATAATGCCCACTTCACCTGATGCTTCGTATCGCGACGATGGATTTGTAATAACCTCGACCTTCTCGACGAGATTTGCCTGAAGGGTGCGCAACGCATCGGGGTCGCGGGATGTAAGACCAGATGGTTTGCCATTGATCAAAATTCTCACATTCGAATTGCCTCGCAGACTTACTGTGCCGTCGACTTCAACATTTACGGAAGGAACGCTATTCAGGATATCAGCGGCATTGCCACCGCTGGTGCTGAGATCCGCACCAACGTTAAAGACCCTCTTGTCCAGTTGCAGTTCCATCTGCGAACGCTCTCCAACGATTTCAACGGTTTCGAGTACGCGTGAGTCGGGATAGAGTACGATTGTACCCAGGTCGATATCATCGTTGACCACGGCAATGTTCGGTACAACTGTTTCCCGATATGACAGGAATGTTACCTTCAGATAGTAATTGCCCGGCCGCATCGCGATAGCGAAACCTCCCGCTTCGTCCGAAGCGGATCCACCCACGAGTGTGGAGTCGGTGCTGCTATAGACGGCAGCATTTGCAAACGGTACCGATAAGCTTTGATCATCGACAATGGCTCCCGAAATCGTGTGTGTACGCTGCGCAAGTGCAACGAACGGGAACGCAAACAGTATTAGTATTGTAAATAATCCACGCATTTTTCTTAAAGGGACTTACGAGGGAATTTTGATATAACGCAAATATCAACTTTCCATCTGAAGAGAGTCCGAAAGAATTCGTACCAACGCGGAAGTTTCGGCAGATTTAGGATGAATGGTAAAAATCGAGGATGAATTCGAGCCTACTTGTCGCCCAGTTGGGGAAGTACAAACTTATCCAGCGGACTCGGAAGTTTCATCGTTGCTTCGATCTCCTCAACAGTCCTGGGAGCCGACACGGAGAGTCGCTCGTGGCCGTCTTTCGTAACGAGGTAATCGTCCTCGATTCTGACCGCGATTCCCCACCAGCGTTTGTCGCAGTTAGCGTTTTCAGGGATGTATATACCCGGCTCGATTGTGATCACCATGTTTGGCTGCAAGACATCATACTCGCCGCGGTCATGTACGTCGAGACCGATGTGGTGGCAGCACCCATGCGGATAGTAGTTGTGAGGAGCGTCTTCGCTCGGAATGATTCCCAGCTTGTGAAGGCCGCGATTGACAACAATTCTTGTGGCGATGGCAAGGTCGGTGAACTTCGTCCCGGGCTTGCAGATCTTCATAGCGGCTTCCTGTGCCTCGAGCACAATATTGTAAATTTGTTTCTGCTCTGCCGAGAATTTTCCGCTCGCCGGAACCGTGCGTGTGATGTCGGCTGTATACCCGCGATATTCCGCGCCGAGGTCCATGAGCACAAGTTCGGTTGATGTGATGTTCGGTTTGTAGTTGTCTTGGTAGTGCAGGATACAACCATTGTGTCCGCCACCTACGATGGAGTTGTACCCGACATCTTCTGCCTGATACTTCTTAAAGACAAACTCATGGATACCTTGAATCTCACGTTCAGACATACCCGGACGCATCGCTTTCATCACCTCTACTTGTCCGGCACACGAAATTTGGACTGCCTTGCGGATCAAATTCACCTCTTCTTCGGTCTTAATTCCTCTGAGCTTGTGCATGATCGTGGCGAGGTCGACGGTGTTCAGATTGTTCTTGCCAGGTTCGCGTGTAACAACCGTCTCGTGCGGTGAAGGATAGTTAACCTTAGCCTTAAATTGCTGAATGAGGTCAAACAAGTCGGCCGGGTTGTTGCCGTCGTCCCGGACGTCGTTGTGAAAATCAAAGAAAAGTATCTCATCAAACTTGCTGAAGTCGAGCGAGTAGTTTTGAAACTCTATGTTGTTAAAGACTTGCTGGAACCCGAGCTGACTTTTGACACCTTCCGTACCAAGCCGCATGCCATCCCACAACTCCCGCGTTGCATCGCGCGGTTGCACAAAAAGGATCTCGTTGTACTTCTGACCATTTGCGGCAGTCTGATATTCCTTGAAGATCAGCAGAACTGAATGGGGTTCGCGATAGCCGGTCAGGTAGTAGAAGTCGGGATCCTGGTGATACCTGTAATCCATATTGTTTGACCGGTTGCGCACTGCGTTCGCGAAAAAAACAGCTACCGAGTTTTGGGGGAGATGGCTTCTTACTTTTTCACGCCTGTCCTGATGGAATTCCTTCGAAAGGAAGTCGGAAGGCATGTTGCTGTTAACCTGTGCGACTGCGTTGACAAAGCAGAACGCAAAAATGAAGGAGTATGTAGCTTTCATAGTTTCAAATCTGTGGACGGTGCACCGTCGACTGCTCACAACATACATCATTAAATTTCTTCCAACAAATAGTCTTTTCCTTTGCCGTAACGCACGAGATCGTTCAACCGGAATCGTTCGAGCGTGAGGAGGTCCTTTACCGCAAAGTCACCATTGCCTAGAACGTTTTCCACGACAAACTCGTGTTGCTCGCCGTAGTTTGTCAGGCGATATTTTTTTCCGGTCCGCAATACGTCTGGAGAGAGTCCTGCCATGTTATTCCGGATCAGAGATCTTCCTCGCGTTCAAGCATCAGGATCGATGCCTGTGGTACAATAAAATACTTTTCCTTTTCGTAGATCACCTCTACCGCGCCGCGTTGCAGGAAGATTGCCAGGTCTCCTTCCTGCGCCTGCAGTGGGAGGTACTTGACCTGCTCGTCCTTACCTTTCCACATTTCATCCTCATCAGCAGGCAAGGGAAGGGGGTAGCCAGGCCCGACTTTAATGACATAGCCGCTCTGGATCTTCTCCTTTTCCTGGACGCCCGGCGGCAGATATAGCCCGCTCTCAGTCTTGTCTGTCTGTTTTGTCGGCTGTATAAGGACCCTATCGCCGACCACGATCAATTTCTTAAGCTTGTTGTCCGGAGTAATCTTCATATTGTGAGTTTCTTGGACCGCAAATGTCGCACAAAATCACTTTCGCGGAAATATTGTCAGCAACATCTGGTCGATTGACTATCTTTCAAAAGTTAAAATCGGTTAGCCATGCAAAAAATTCCATTCCTGCCGCTTTTTTCTTTTGCGATATGTCCTTTCGCTTTCGCAGCAGACCCCGTCCCGTTGAGTATCGGTTCGCCTGCCCCGGACTTTTCGCTCCCGGCAACGGATGGCAAAACATATTCACTCCAGGATTTTTCCGCGTCCAACGTGTTGGCGATCGTGTTCACCTGCAATCACTGCCCGACCGCCCAGGCGTATGAAGATCGGATTATACAACTCGTTAAGGACTATAAGAACAAAGGCGTGGCTATTGTCGCGATTTCGCCGAATGATCCAGAGGCCGTCGCACTGGGTGAGCTTGGTTATACCGACCTCGGCGACTCTTTCGAGGATATGAAGATTCGCGCGCGCGACAAGGGCTTTAACTTTCCCTATCTCTACGATGGCGAGAACTCGCAGGCTTCTATGAAATACGGTCCGCAAGCGACCCCGCATGTCTTTATCTTTGATAAGTTGCGCAGGCTTCGTTATACCGGCAGGATCGACGACGGCGAGAAACCGGGCACTGCACGAACACACGATACCCGCAACGCACTGGATGCGCTGCTCGCGGGCAAGCCCGTTTCCGTCGAGACAACCAAGACCTTCGGATGCTCGATAAAATGGCCGGACAAACGTTCCTACGTAGCCTCAGAAGTTGCGAAGTACGCCAAAGAAAAAGTGACGCTCGACGACCTTACACTGCAGGATCTGCGGGCGATCATTGGAAACGAGACCATCAACTACCGCCTTGTCAACGTATGGGCTACATGGTGCGGACCGTGTATCCTGGAGTTTCCGTCATTTGTGGATATGCACCGAATGTACCGCGACCGGGAGTTTGAAATGATCTCCATTTCATTTGACGAGCCGGCACGAAAACAGAACGCGCTGAATTTCCTCGTTAAGAAACAGGCATCAATGAAGAACTATATCATCAGCGGTAACCGGTACGAATTCATTGAAGCCGTCGACAAGAACTGGCAGGGCGCATTACCCTACACGCTGTTTATTGCGCCAGGAGGAAAAATCCTTTATGCGCGACAGGGAATAATTGATCCGCTGGAAATCAAGCGACTGATAGCAGACTCCATCGGGAGAATTTATTAGACACGGTACCAGCGCTATTCATTCAAGGCGCGCTGCACGATCTTTTCGTCTATTCTCCGGGTGTTTCGCGCGCCCATCTCGCGGAGTTTCTCTGCTTGAAGCACGAGGTTGCCCCGGCCTTCCACGAGTTTTTTCATTGCCTCTTCATAGGTTCCCCGGGTGCTGTTCAGTTGGTTCCCAACCTTCACCATATCGTCCATGAACAGCTTGAACTTGTCGTACAGTTTTCCGCTTTCTTCCGCGATCTGAAGGGCGTGCTGACTTTGCTTGTCCATCTTCCACATGCTGGCGATCGTCCGCATCGTCGCAAGCAAGGTGGTCGGACTTACAATGACGATGCGTTTTTCCCAAGCATAGTTGAAGAGGTCCTGATCAGCCTGCAACGCTACGGAGAACGAGGATTCGATCGGAATAAACATCAGCACGAAATCCGGTGTATTGAATTCAAGTGAGCTGAAATAGTTTTTCTCGCTCAAGGCTTTCACGTGAGTCTTGAGGCTGTCCAGGTGCGATTTCAGGAATCGCGTTTTTGCCGACTCCTCATCGGTATTGACGAAGTTCTCATACGCGACCAGTGAAACCTTACTGTCGATGATAATGTGGCGTTTATCGGGAAGCATAACCAGATAGTCGGGCTTGATCGTATCGCCCTCCGCATTTGTGGTAACGACTTGCTTTCTGTATTCCCGATCCTTCGCCAGGCCTGAACGCTCGAGAATGGTTTCGAGAATGAACTCACCCCAGTCTCCCTGTTTGCGGGTATCGCCCTTCAGCGCGCGTGTGAGGTTGTTTGCTTCTTCGCTGATCCGGTTGTTCAGTTCGTAGAGTTTCTTCACTTCTTCCCGGAGACTGATCTTGTCGCGCAGTTCCTTGTCGTATGCCTCCTCCACTTTTTTCTCGAAGGTGAGTATCTTGTCCCGCAGGGGAATCAGCAACTCTGACATACTGCTCTTATTGAGGTCGCTGAACTTCGCGCTGTTCTTTTCCAGGATTTCGTTGGCGAGTACTTTGAATTCGGCTGTAAATTTCTCCTGAAGGGAATCCATCTCCTTCTTTCGCTCTGACAGTTTTTCCTCCAGGTTTCTATAATCGGCTTCTGTTGCAGACAATGTGTTGTTCAGCCGGATCACACTTTCGCGCTCGCGATCGAGCGATTGCTTCAACTCATCGAGTTGATCCTGCAGACTTCGGTTCTTTTCCTGCTCAATGCGAAGTGCGGCATAGTCACCCTGGCGTTCGGAAGCGAAGCGATTCCTGGCGAGGAGCCAGCCGAGGCTCGCGCCCACACCCAGGCAAATGATTGATAGTGCGATGTCCATACGTGCAAAGTTACCGATTTCAGTTATACGAATGTCGGAATTTGCTCTGACAACTTGTGTCGGCCCCTGAGTTCTGCGTGTCAGCCCGCTCCTTAGAGAATACGCCAAAACTCAGTAGATTTGTATTCAGACCGTGTGAGTTATG
>JBIQJZ010000207.1:0-6572 GCA_044507115.1 Flammeovirgaceae bacterium
TTCCGATCTACGAAACTGTTCGCCTTAAACTGCCTTTTAAAAAATCTATGCTGTGACCATCCTAGTTTCTTCAACTCGCTTTTTGCCTGTTCGGGCCCTAGCTCCAAAATCGACTCAAAAAAATCAACAAGAACTACGTTAACCATTCGATCAAAGGCTTCATCTTCCGTCTCACCATATGCAGAAATGTTCAACGATGGTATGTATGCTATAAAATGATCGTGGTCTCGAAATTGATGAAGTGTAAACTGGCCCGTGCCCTGTTTCGTCTTGCCAAAACTCAGATGCAAGGTATCTCCTGACAGAGGGGAGTCTAGGTTATTAGCCTCTATTCTACTGCTGGTATAACTCATGGTAGTTCCCAAAAATACGGCTTTTCTAAATTAACAATTAACTACGCACAAGAATTTCACCAACAAAGGGAAAACCGTCTGATGATCAACCTGACTAGTTTGTCCAGGTCACTCCGAAATTCCATATTCGGCTGATGAAGGAATATTCGCTATTGATCCTTATTTCCATCCTTCAATGATTCCGGGGCCAGTCCACTTGCGCTGAAAGTATTTTTTCGACCCCCTTCGGGAATTTGGATCACAAAGACCACGAGGCACCACGAAGCCTACGATGTCAGACTTGCGTGCTTCGTACTATTCATTCCTGCTCCATCGGAGCCTCCACCGATCGCCCAGGCGTTTTCCCGACCGGTTATCGACTTCCCTGCATTATCGAACTCGCAGGAACGACTTTTTATCCGGTGACAGAAACGCAATTACTATGGATGAGGGGAAATTCAACCGGTTGTCGCTTGCAGAGCGCGCCGGCATTGTATGGCGCGCAGGGGAATTCGTTGACTCAATCGTGTATAACCACTACTGTCTGATGCTTTATAGCGTTAACCGTCAGTTTATTGAACTCTACGTAGATCTGAAAACGCATTCCGTTGTCTGGATCAGCATCGCCAATGAATACGACCTGAGCAAATATCTGACTGACCTGCAGATCGAGGTATAAAAAAAGCCCGCCGTAAGGCGGGCTTCTTCAGGTATAGAAAGTGGGTTTATTACATCCAACGCCGAGTCTTCAGGTGATTGGCGACATCAAGCACCAATCCGATAACAGTCATTCCACCCACGAATGTGAAAAACATTCCGGTGCGGTGATTGTTGCCCGCCAGTTGGTCGACACCGACATAGATCATTGTCGCTACTCCGATGAAGGCCAGCAAGAAGATCAACCATTTTTTCATGTCCTGTGGGGTCTGTGTGATTTCAATACGAAAATACGGCACAAGTTATCTATAAATCCTCGAATGTCGGCAACAATATTACGCGTGCAGCAGAACGAAGATTTTCCCCTGATCCGGGGGGGATGGCCCTCGATTTTATCCTCCATACGACATTCAGTCGCTTTCGATCCATACAATTTGCATTTTCTGCTATTTTTGTGCTTCTTTTAAAATAAAACCATGAGTCTTTTGGATTTCGAGAAACCGATTGCCGAGCTGGAAGCCAAGTTGAACGACATGAAGCAGCTGGCGCGCGACAGCGACAAGGATGTACAGTCTGCTATCGACGCCCTGGAGCGAAAGATTGTCGAACTCAAGAAGGAGACCTTCGAAAATTTGACGGGCTGGCAGCGGGTTCAGTTGTCACGTCATCCCGAGAGACCGTATACGCTCGATTACATCTACGAAATCACTTCCGATTTTATTGAACTACACGGTGACCGCAATGTCGCTGACGACAAAGCTATGGTCGGTGGTTTAGGAACCATCGATGGGAAGACGTTCATGTTGATTGGTCACCAAAAGGGGAGGAATACCAAGCAGCGTCAGCTGCGTAATTTCGGGATGGCGAATCCCGAGGGCTATCGGAAGGCACTACGCCTGATGAGGCTGGCTGAGAAATTCAATAAGCCCATCGTCACATTCATTGATACTCCCGGTGCCTATCCCGGTCTCGAAGCTGAGGAGCGCGGGCAGGGAGAAGCTATTGCACGAAATCTTAAAGAGATGTTCACGCTTACCGTGCCGGTGATCTGCATCGTCATCGGTGAGGGAGCGTCGGGAGGTGCGTTGGGCATCGCCATTGGTGATCGTGTGTTGATGCTGGAGAATACCTGGTACTCCGTCATCTCTCCTGAATCATGCTCGTCAATCCTGTGGAGGAGTTGGGATTACAAAGAGCAGGCTGCCGAGGTTCTGAAGCTAACGGCGCGGGATATGCTCGAGCAGAAGCTGATCGATGGTATCATTCGCGAACCGCTTGGCGGCGCGCATACCGATGTGAAGTGGATGGCAAATGAAGTCAAGCGAGTCATCCTCGAAGAAGTCGACGCATTGTCTCAGCTGACACCTGAGCAGCGCATCGAACAGCGTATCGACAAGTTCTGCTCAATGGGTGTCGTCAAGGAGACAGCCGTCAGGGCCAAGGTGCCCGAGGGCAAGGCGTGAAGAACGTCTTCTCATTTCTGATCACGGTAATCAACAGCTCGTTTGAAACTACACGTAATCAATACTGGATTTTTTAAACTGGATGGGGGCGCGATGTTCGGCGTTGTTCCCAAGTCTATTTGGCAACGCACGAATCCCGCGGATGAAAACAATCTTTGCACATGGGCAATGCGTTGTATGCTGATCGAGGACGGAGATCGCCTGATACTGATCGACAACGGTTTGGGGGATAAGCAGGACGAGAAGTTTTTTAGCCACTACTATCTTCACGGCGACGACTCGCTGCGCGGGTCACTGAATAGGGCTGGCTTCTCGGAAAAAGATATCACAGACATGTTTCTAACGCACCTTCATTTTGATCATTGTGGAGGTGGTGTATATCGCAACGGTGACAAACTGGAGTTGACGTTTCCGAATGCGACGTACTGGTCGAACAAAGATCACTGGAGGTGGGCAACCGAGCCGAATCCCCGGGAGAAAGCCTCCTTTCTTAAGGAGAATATCCTTCCGATGCAGGAAAGCGGTCAGCTGTCATTCGTGGACCCGGCAAGTTCGCCGTTTGATGCCGTGGAGATATTCTACGCGTCTGGTCACACCGATAAGATGATGATTCCAAAGATCCGCGTTGGCGATAAGGTGATCTGTTATGTTACGGACCTCCTTCCATCTGTGGGTCATATTCCGCTCCCGTACGTCATGGGCTATGACACCAGACCGCTGATAACCCTGGAGGAGAAGGCGCGTTTTTTGAACGAGGCCGCCGACAACGGCTACATTCTGTTCCTTGAGCACGATCCGGTCAATGAATGCTGCACCGTTAAGCGAACGGAAAAGGGTGTGCGTGTCGATCAGGTATTTACCTTGGCGGAGGCCGGGATCTGATTCCACCCCATGGCCGAGATAATCAACGACTCCAAACTGATATAACGGATGAAGATCGGTCTGGTCTTAAGTGGGGGAGGTGCAAGAGGCATCGCTCACCTGGGCGTCCTGAAGGCTCTCGATGAGTACGGCCTGCAGTTTAGTCACATTGCGGGAACCAGTGCCGGGTCCGTTGTAGCCTGCCTCTACAGCTACGGGTACCCTCCTGATGAGATTCTCCGGATGATACAAGGAACGAGCGTATTGAAGTCGCTCAAGCTTGCGTGGACTTGGACAGGTCTGTTGTCTTTTGACGGACTACGGGAGGTGTTGCTGAAATATATTCCGGAGAATGACTTTTCTTGCCTGAAAATTCCCGTCACCATCGCGTTAACGGAGCTAAAAAAAGGAGTGATCGAGTATGTATCGCAAGGAGAGCTGATGACTCCGGTTCAGGCGTCGTGCTCGGTACCCGCGGTGTTTAAACCGGTGGCGTATCGCGGTGGTATCTACGTCGATGGAGGCATCCTCGATAACCTACCAGTTAAAGCAATTCGCGACAAGTGCGATTTTATTGCAGCGTCGCATTGCAATTTTATTACCAGTGAATTTGATGTTCGTAATTTTCGAAATGTGATTGAGCGCAGTCTCCTGATGGCCATTAATGGTAACACGATGGTGAGCAAGACACTGTGCGATGTTCTGATTGAACCGCCGGAAGCCGGGCGATACAGCGGATTCGACTTGGCACATGCCGAAGATCTTTTCAGGATTGGCTATGAGTACACTAAGCGCCATGTGAAGCCCAACGAATTTCCACTGCATCCCACGGAGTGACCCGTTTGGTATGGCGCGATTTGGTACAATATTGGATAGCGGTAAGGTGCCGGCGGGAGCGAATACCCGCAGGTGTTCAAACGAAGGTAATGGCGACTTATTGGTAGCTGCCAAAGGTTGAACGCCGATCGGGTATAAGATCGGTATGCATTCGATAGATTTGCGCCAAACAAAAAACACAGAAAAATGAACAAACCATTTATTCTTTTATGCATGTTGGTAATGGGTGCCTCCGCCCTACACGCTCAGACCTCGTCCGGTAACATGATGATCGGTGGCGGGTTGAATTTTAGTTCGGTGTCATACCAGGCGGGGAATGCCAATAACTGGAACAGCGTTGAGTTTACGCCCGGCTTCGGCTATTTTGTTTCTGACAACTTCGCCGTCGGCGCTACACTGATCCTGGGAAGTGAGCGAGAGGGTACCGGTGCGGGCAAGACGTTAAGTAGTTCCTTCGGACTTGGGCCATTTGCTCGCTATTATATCTTTACTTCAAACGAGAATTTTGGTTTCTTTGGACAGGCACAATTGAGCTTTACCGCAGACAAAACGGATCCACCGGTGGGTGGAGTAGTCAAGGGAAATGAAATAGGCTTTGCGTTGTCGCCGGGTGCGGTATTTTTCTTCAACGAACATTGGGCTGTAGAATTTATGATTCGCGGATTTGCCCTCACGTCGCGCGATCCAAATACGAACAATGATAACGACAAATATACACGCGTGGAACTCGGACTGAACTCGTTGACACCGAGCCTCGGTTTCCGCTATCATTTCTGATTGAAACCTTACTTTTGATTATATGAAAACAAATCTCGTACTGATCATGTGTCTGCTCATGGGTGTGGCACAACATGCCTACTCCCAGGCTCAGGTGGCCATTGGTATCAAAGCCGGCCCTAACTTTGCAAACATCGATACGGAATCTTCCCCCGGCGTGAACTACAAGAATCGCGCGGGCTTTCACGGCGGTGCGTTCGTACTTGTGAAGGGAGGTAAGATCGGCGTTCAGCCAGAGGTTATCTTCTCGCAACAAGGGTCGAAGGTGAAGATCAATAACGAAAGCTTCTCTTCGAACTTCAGCTATGTCAACATTCCGGTTATCCTGAAGTTGTACACCATTGCAGGGATCAATATACAGGCCGGGCCTCAGTTTGGCTTTGTAACGAAAGGAGAGGGACCTGTCGTTGACGAGCAGTTGCCGGGGACGTCACCTGGACAAGGCAACCCGGGCACTATACCCACAACCATGACCGATATCAAGGACCGTATGAAGACAAGTGATTTTTCGCTTGGCCTTGGTCTTGGGTGGGACCTGCCCTTTGGACTTACCATCGATGCCCGTTACAACATGGGACTGTCGAAGGTGTTTGATAAAGCCCCCTCCGAGAGAGTCGAGGAGGCCAAGAACCAGGTTTTTCAGTTCTCAGTGGGCTACAAACTGTTCAAATTCGGAAACTAGACCGTTTTCGGACACCCCTGGTTACCATTCAAGAATCCGGAGAATACACTCCGGATTTTTTATTCATTTAGACGGGTCGCCGCATAGCCATAACGTTAGACTGCGGTTTGTTTATGAATAATTATTCGCGTTTATTTACATAATTATAAACCCTTAAAACCATGAAAAAACCATTTTTTACCCTCGCGTTCATTGTTTTTTGTGCCTATGGAGCAGTTGCTCAGGGCATCAGTGGTGGCCTCAAAGTAGGGGCTAACTTTGCGAATCAGAAGTTCGATATTGATATGGGTGGATTCTCGCCCGACTCAAGAACGAGCTTCCACGTCGGTGGATACCTGAACTTCGGCGTCAGTGAGACGTTCGCCGTACAGCCCGAACTGCTGTACAACAGCCTTGGTGCCAAGATGGGAGAAACGAAGCTGAAGACTGACTACCTCTCGATTCCGATAATGCTTCAGTACAGCCCGGTGCCGGTCTTTAACATCCATGCCGGTCCTCAGATCGGTCTCCTGCTTTCAGCGAAAGCCGACTACGAAGATGAAAGTGTCGACGTTAAGGACGGATACAAAGGCCTTGACCTTGGCGTGGGCGTTGGCGCTGGCGTCAACTTGCCGATGGGTCTTGGTTTCTCAGTCCGCTATGTGCTTGGACTTGCGAACATCTCTGAAGATGACGCTGATTTCCAGGATGTGAAAGTCACTAACAGTGCTTTCCAAATCTCGGCTACTTACCGCCTGTTTGGAGAATAATTCTCTATGATTTCAAAAAAAGGGACGTGATTCACGTCCCTTTTTTTATACCCATCGTTTTGCCTGAACGCGTACTCAGGCATCCACCACAATGAGATAATAGTTCTTCTTGCTTTTCTGAGCCAACAGGTATTTACCCTGCAACAGTTCTTCCTGGATACTCGCCTTGTTGAGAAATGTTACCTCTTCCGACAGGCGAAGCGTAATTGTTTCG
>JBIQJZ010000208.1:0-6543 GCA_044507115.1 Flammeovirgaceae bacterium
TCATTACCGAAATACCCGGGTCAAATCAATTCCGAAACAGGTGGGTCAAATGATTAGCGAAAGGATGGGTCAGATATTGCCGAAATAGTCAATATCGCTTACGGCGACTTTACGCTCGAAGACAGGGTATAAAGCATACTGCTGAAAATCGTTAACCTAATACATAAGAAAGGCCGGATGGTCCGGCCTTTCTTGCTTTTATTATTGCGTTCCCGAAACCGGTAATGCCGCTCTACAGAAACTATTTCCTCAAGGTTCGTACATAATTACCCACCGCAATTGCCAGGGCGTTAGGTATATTATTAATACCCGTGGCTAAGGCGCTGCCTTGACAAGATGAGCAGCGGTGAAGCGGCATAGGTCGTCTACATCTCAGCGTATGAACAACCAAATTGAAAACAATATGGACAGGCTAAAAAATAAAGTTGCCATCATCACCGGGGGAGCTACCGGTATTGGCGAAGCGATCAGCAAGAAGTTTGCAAAGGAAGGCGCCATTGTTATCGTAAACGGTTACCCGGAGGATCCCGTGAATGAAGTCGTCGATGAAATTAACAGGGATGCCGGAAAGGCCGCTGCATTTGTCGCTGACATCTCGATTGAGGAAAATGCGAAAGAATGCATTGCCCTCGCAAAACGAACGTATGGTCAACTTGACATCCTGATCAACAATGCCGGGACATTTCCCGAAATGAATGAGATCAGTGAGTACTCCACCGAGGCCTTTGAGTACATGCTCAAAAATAATGTGAAGTCTGCATTTCTGATGACAAGGTATGCAATCCCAGAGTTACAGGCCACCAAAGGCTGCATTGTGTTTGCCGGCTCCGAGTCAGGCGAACTAGGGCTCGCAAAGAATGCCGCTTACGGCGGAACCAAGGGATTCATGCATGCTTTTATGAAGGGCGTGGCGGTTGAACAGGCGCAGTACGGCGTGCGAGCGAATTGTGTTTGTCCGGGTCCTATTGATACGGCATGGACGCGCAGAAGCAAAGGTCCCATGACGAAAGAGGACGAGCAAATGATGACCTCCGCCACACCGCTCGGAAGGCGGGGAACACCCGAAGAAGTGGCCAATGTATACTTATTTCTTGCGTCCGACGAAGCGTCGTATGTAACCGGAGCATTGTACCCGGTTGACGGAGGTGTCACGGTTTCAAAAGGTCCCGTAGGCAAAAAAGCCAAGAGCTCCGTGACCGAAGAACCCGAAGGCGAACTTGACCTCGACCATTCAATGGAGGGAGCCACGGACATGAAGAGAGGGTGATTCCATCCCTTGCCCTTTGACAAGAGCGCCATGCCTGCAAACGGCATAAAAAAAGATCTTCTCCCCTGCCGGTAGGCAGGCTCGCCAAATAGCCCGATTGGCGTAGTATTTTACCCTGCTCTTCGGCTATCCAACCAGCACCGTATGAAGCAGCGTATAATTTTCCGTCTCACTATCATCAGCGCGATTGTCCTCTTTACAGCGTGACGCCAGGAGCGTTCGACTGAAAGAACTAACAGCGAGCACGACACTACAGCTGCCCGTACGTATACCCCAAACTTCAACCTGCCTCCGCCGAATGAAGATGAATCGAATGTCAAGTTCAGTAGAGTCATCGGCTGGACGGACAACCAAAAGCCGGTCGCGCCGCGGGGATTCTCCGTTACAAAGTTTGCCAGTGGCATAAAGAGTCCAAGGAACATATACGTGGCTCCGAACGGCGACATCTTCGTGGCGTTTGCAAATACGGAGAGCAAGGGTCTCGTGAAGCGGCTCGGCGATGAGATTACGGGCCGCGATGAATCGGGGCATACGCAGCGTTCGCTCAATGAAATCTACCTGTTCCGCGATGCCAACGGCGACGGCAGACCGGAGATCCAAACTCGCTACCTGACGAAACTCAATCAGCCGTTCGGCATGCTGATCCTCAACGGATTCTTCTATGTGGCAAATACTGACGGATTGGTCCGATTCCCGTACAATGCAAGCGACACCGCCATCACTGCGGCAGGAACCAAAATACTGGACTTGCCTGCTGGAGGCTACAACAATCACTGGACTCGCAACCTGATCAGTAACGGTGATGGCTCGAAAATATTCGTTGCCGTTGGTTCCGCTAGCAACGTGGCGGAACATGGAATGGAGGAAGAGCTCCGCCGGGCGAATATCCTGGAGATAAATCCGGATGGCAGTGGTGAAAGAGTATTTGCTAGTGGCCTCCGCAATCCGGTCGGCATGGGTCTCGCTCCGGGTACCGACGAACTATGGACTGTCGTCAACGAGCGGGATGAGCTGGGTGATGATCTCGTGCCGGACTACCTGGCGCGGGTACGGGACGGGGGATTCTACGGTTGGCCGTACGCCTACTTCGGCCAACACCTCGATCCGCGGATCACGGCGGAGGATCAGATGCCGGAGCTCGTAAAGAACTCTATTGTACCAGACCTCCCACTCGACGCACACAGTTCTTCGATGGGCCTTGTCTTTTACAACCACGAGAGATTGCCGGCGAAGTTTCGCGGCGGCGCCTTCATCACACAGCACGGCTCCTGGAACCGCGCATCGTTTACTGGCTACAAGGTGTTGTTCGTCCCGTTTGCCAACGGACAGCCAAACGGTCCGCCGGAGGATTTTCTCACGGGCTTCATCGCCGACGAAGCTGAAAGCGAGGTCTATGGACGTCCCGTTGCAGTTGCAATCACCAAAGAGGGAAACTTGCTGGTGACAGATGATGCAAGCGATACGATTTGGATGGTGAGGGGTGAGTGGTGAGTAGTGAGTGGTCAGTAGTCAGTGGTGAGTGGTGAGTAGTGAGTGGTGAGTGGTGAGGATGTCGGTGGTTAGTCTCGGTTATCATGAAATCGACAGCGTCAGAAAGCCATCGCAATAGAATATTATAATATAGGTAGTCATGATGGTCTGATTGGCACGATCTACATATGATGCTATGCGCGACAGAGTGATATCGGTTGAGCAGCACGCCCCCACTCACGACTCACGAACACTCACCACTCACCACTGACTACTGACTACTCACTACTCACGATTCACGATGCGGGCGTCATTTCGCCTTTGTTGAAACAGCCAATCCAGTAGCCCTGGCGTAGCACGCACTTCGTGCCAGATGTTGTGGGCGAGATGTGGATACTCGGTATATCTGGGTTCTCCGCCGGCGAGTTTGATGGCTTCGATCATCTCCCGGGAAGCGCTGACCGGAACGGCGATGTCATCTTCTCCGTGAAATGCCCAGACGGGAACGTCGACAATACTCGGGGCGTGCGCGGGATCTCCTCCACCGCACACGGGGATCGCAGCGGCAAACGTTTCGGGGTGCTTGGAGATCAATGTCCACGACCCATAGCCACCGAGTGATACACCCGATATGTAGATCCTGTCGCGGTCGATCGATGACTCATCCAGCGATGACAACGCACCGAAGACGAGGTCGTCAAGGGGTGTCCGCTTCGCGTTCTCCGGAACTCCTCCCCAACTGGTGCCGGGGGCGCTATATGGTACGAAAAGGAACGCGGGGTACGATGCCCGAATCGTTTCCTCGGAAAGCCAATCGGCTGGCGGAGATTGGAATCCACCGTACGGCAGGCACACGACCAACGGATACTTCCGCTGCCGGTCAAAGTCGCGTGGCCGGGTCAACAGATACTGAAGGGTATCGCCTTCTGCGTTCTTGTAAGTTCGAACTTCGGACATCACAACGAGGCGATCGGCGCGCATCGCGTTCAGCTTGTCCCAGCGCCGGGAGTCAACGCCGTCTTTGGTAATGACAACGGTAGCAAACAGTGTCGCTCCAAGCGTCAGAACACCGCCCATTGCGAGGAGGTTGTCGAGCCACTGGCGCATCGGCGCGACGTCATCCGGCAGCTGTCGCAATTCGCGTGTGAATTGCAGCATGAAACACAGGGGAATAAACGCACGAACCAATCGTCCCCAGCCATCGATCTTGGAGGTGACAATTTGCGCGGTGACGCCACCGACAACGGTCCACACAAGTAAACCGGCGTATGTCGCGCCAACGACCAGCATGGTTACACCTGCCAGCTTTAACCAGAAGTGCTCACCGGCTTTTGAAAACACCAGTCCGGCGGAATGCGCGATAGTCAATATGATACTGACAGCGGTCGCAGTGAGGAAAACATCCCGCAACCCTGGATTTCGAATAAGTGCGACGAGCAGTGCAGTTATCGTCAGGTTCGCAATGACCAATCCGATCCCGGTATAAAACACAAACCCATATCCCTTGCGCTTAAAATAGCGCAACAAAAACAGGGCGCCGATGAAGGACGCCAGCGTCCATATGAAAAGCCAAGACTGAAAAGACTCGAACGTGAGAATCTTGGGTCCGACCAGCAGGAAAACGATCGCGAAAACGACACCGCTGACGATGCTTAGTCCGTTGAACAGGTTGCCGTAAAAGTAGAAGTCGCGATTCATAAGTGATTACCTGAGAAGATAAGAAATTTTTCGCATTTATTTGCGCAACCGAAAAGTTGCATTATATTTGCAACTGAACGGTTGCTAATTGACTACATATGAGAAGGGACGTATTTCAGGCGATTGCCGACCCCACCAGGAGAGCTATCATCATTTTGGTAGCCGCGCAGGCGATGACACCCAACGCCTTGGCCCAACATTTTGACACCACCCGGCAGGCGGTATCCAAACACCTGAGGGTGTTGACTGAATGTGGTCTCACGAAGCAAGAGCAGCGCGGGCGTGAGATCTACTACGAGCTAAATGTGGAGAAATTGTCCGAGATCGATACCTGGCTCGATCAGCTCCGGCGAATCTGGGAGGATCGATTCAATCAACTAGATCAAGTATTGAGAACCCTTAAAAAAGAGAAACCATGAAGAAAAGTTTGTTATTCGACTTCAACGTTGACAAGTCAACGAATACCGTGATCGTACAACGGGAATTTGCGGCAGATCTTGATTCGGTTTGGGACGCCTTCACTGTACAAGACATCCTCGATCAGTGGTGGGCGCCTAAACCCTGGACTTCGGTTACCAGGTATATGGACTTCAAGCCCGGTGGCCGGCGCCTATACGCGATGCGTGGACCCAATGGTGAGGAGCATTGGTCGATTCAGAATTTTACTGCGATCACACCTAAATCGAGCTTCGCCTTCTTCGATGCGTTCTCCGATGAGCATGAAAACGTGAATACTGAACTTCCCTCTTCGGATTGGAACCTGCAGTTCACGGAAGAAGATGGCGTGACGTCGGTACGGATCACTATCAAACACAAGACTCTCGCCGACCTGGAGCAGATCATCGCCATGGGATTCAAGGAAGGTTTCACCATGACGCTCGATTACCTCGACTCGATGTTGCAGTCGTCAGGAAAATAGCGAGCAGGAAAGACCCTCCACCTTCTTCCCTGCTGCGTCGCGAAAACGCTGGATCAGTTAACGCGTTTCGACAGGACCGTATATCCAGCGCTTTTGCCCTTGTTGAACGACTCGCTTTTCACCGTGCCGACTTTTGGTGCGATCCATTCGACAGTAGCCATCTGGTTGGTGATCTTAACGCCCATGTGATTTTCCAGAATCATTTTGCTCGTGATCTTGAAACAATCAAACGTCCCGGCTGGGGTCGTGATAGTCTCTTTAGCTTCGACCTTGCGATCTGTGATCGTCACAATCATTTTCATCGGAAACGGTGCACCGGTAGCCGTGATTGTCAGCTTGCCATCGCGCAGCGACTCACCTGCAGATAGCGTCGACGGGATCTGTAGGCTCGTCGCCTCGACTTTCATTTCATAGCTGCTAAAGGCTTTGAGTTGCTCCTCGGAAATGAAATTCCGCATATCCATGAACATTGTGCCATTCTCGCATTTGAATTCGAGGTCGCCTTTCATGACCTCCTTGCCTTTGTCGTCGAGCATGATGGAATTCACAGTGGCAATATACCCGTTCGCATTTTTCGAGAACGCCGTTACCGTCTGTTGATTCTTACCCGTTACCTTTCCTTTGGGATTGAATGTTTGGTATTCCCAGGCACTCCCATTCTGCATGACATAGTACTCATTGCATTGGGCGTTCACCGCGGCAATTGACGCAAACATGAAAAGCACTGAGAAAATGGAATTTTTCATCATTCTTGGTTATGGTCCTGCCGCAAGTTAACAAAATCGGTGTCCATTCCACCTACAGCTGCCATTCTGGTCCACGCTCCGCAGATGTCGACCGAAGATAAGGCCGTCCCTACGGGACTAATGGTTTCTTGCCGTCCTGCGTTTTCTATCATAAGGCCCGCCCCTACGGGGCTCGTACAGGTAGACCGACGTTCGAATTCTGAAATCCGATGGGTCGTTTCGACACGGCCATCCCGTCAAGTATCTAGCCATCCGAATTGATTCGGGGCAACATGACGGCTCGTTTCATTTATACGGTTACACCTGCGAATCAAATGAGGTCTAACGCCCGACAACACATTGCGTGCGTCACGTTGTGTCATCTATACAACACCGGATTTTCTTCCAATGCCGCGTCTTTCCAAGCCCTGTAAGGGCGACCTTATGGTAGAAACGAACCGCAG
>JBIQJZ010000209.1:0-6530 GCA_044507115.1 Flammeovirgaceae bacterium
AGATTGAAAGAAAAAAAATTAAAAAAATAAATCACCCGGTTCGCAACTGTGCGATGAGGTCAAGTGGCTGGCCGAAATCGCATGCATTCCGGAAACTCTCCAGCAATGCCGCCTTCTTGGGTTGGAATACGGAATTAAAATGGTCGGTTTCTTCCCTTAGCTTCTTCTTAGCACGACAAAAGAGCTGCCGGCAATGGTCTTGTTTCTTGTCGAGTACTTGCTGCAAAGCTTTATAGTCGAAATCAAAGACCTCCCGAAGTACATATACGGCGCGTTCCAGCGGTTCCAGCTTTTGCTGGAGAATCTGCAATGCCCGGCTAATCTCAGCTTCTAGATCGATGTGTGAAAAGTCAGTCGTTTCCTTTACTTTTTCCACGATCTCCTGCCAGTGCACAGACTCCAGGTATTGCTGGCGCTTCCGCTTTAAGGCGCTGAGGTGATTAATACAGTTATTAGTGACGGAGCGGACAAGATAGGCCTTGGTATTCCTGATTTTTTCCTGCTCCTGTGACAACCATTTGATAAAAGTCTCCTGTACGACATCTTCCGCATCCGCCTTGCTCTTGAGCATACGCATAGCGATCTGCTGAAGCAGCGGCTGGTACAGAGCGATGGTTTGGCCGGGAGTCAAATTTTTATAATTTGAGCAAAGATACGGCTTTTTTCTCCGAAACAGTAATCGGGGGACAGATTCGCGAGACATCGTTTCGCGTGCGTAAATGCAATTTCAGGCCTGACAAACGATGTGATATGAAATACAGTGTAATTATCCTGGTACTCCTCTGTTCGCTCGCGACTCGAGCGCAGGAACCTGTTTCGGCTGCCGGCAGGCAGGTGGTATTCAAGAACGTGTCGGTGATCCCGATGGACGCCGATCGCATGCTCGAGAATCAGACGGTTGTCACGAGATCAGGCCGCATTGTGGCGATCGGTCCTTCTTCAGGGACGCAGTATGATAACAACGCCCTGGTGATCGATGGTCGCGGTAAGTTTCTGATGCCGGGACTGGCGGAGATGCATGGTCACGTCCCTCCTTCCGACAATGTGGACGCAATGAAAGAAGTATTTACGCTTTTTGCGGTTAACGGGATCACGACGATTCGCGGGATGCTTGGACACCCCAAACATCTGGAAGTCCGGGAGCAACTCCGGCGTGGCGAAATTCTGGGTCCTCACTTCTACGCAACTGGCCCTTCGTTCAATGGCATGAGCGTTAAGAGTCCGGAGGATGGTGCTGAGATGGTGCGTCGACAGAAGGAAGCGGGATACGACTACCTCAAACTTCACCCGGGACTTACGCGACCGAAGTTCGATGCCATTGCCGCGGCGGCGAAGGAGCTCGAAATCCCGTTCGCAGGTCATGTATCCTACGGCGTGGGTGTCTGGAGAGCGATCGAAGCCGGGTACTCATCGATTGATCATCTCGACGGATTTGTCGAAGGAATTGTTCCGGGGATTGAGCAAATACCGGAGAAGGAAGGTGGGTTGTTTGGGATGTACCTCGCCGATAAAGTCGACCGAGGACAGATACCTCGTTTGGTGAAAGCGCTGCAGGAGAACAATATCTGGGTGGTCCCTACTCAGGCGCTGGCGGAAAGATGGTTCCATCCCGATTTCACCGCTGACGTTTTTCTCAGCGATCCGCACAGTATTTACATGAAGAAAGAAACGCGGGACCAATGGATATCCAGCAAGAATAATCTGCTCAACAATCCGCGGTTTGATGCCGAAAAGGTGAAGCGTTTCATCGCGTTGCGGCGCGATCTCATTCTCGCGTGTCAGAAGGGTGGCGTGAAGCTCTTATTGGGATGTGATGCTCCGCAGATTTTCAATGTGCCAGGCTTCTCAACGCATCACGAACTGGAGTACCTTGTCCGCGCCGGGCTCACCCCCTACGAGGCGCTCGTGACGGGCACGCGGAATGTGGCCGAGTATTTGGGAAAGGAGAATTCAGGGATAGTTGCTACCGGCGCCGTATCCGACCTCGTGTTGCTGAATGCCAACCCACTTGCTGACATACGGAACAGCGCGAATATCGCCGGGGTGATGATCGGTGACAAATGGCTGGACAGGAGTTTCATAGATGCTCAGCTGCAAAAACTGGAAAAGAATTAGTGGCAAGTCAGGTCACCCAATGCAACGTCTGACCCTGTATGGGGTTGATGAACTCGGTCTTGTCCTGTTGTGCCTTCTGGTAGAGGCGTTTGATCTCGTAGTACCATTTCGCCTGGGCATCGGGTTCGCCAATGAGGGTCAACGTCGGGTTGCTTTCCAGACCTTTCGCCAGTTTGATAAAAACATCAAGATCCTGTCCGATGAATTTCTTACCAAGGCGTTTTAGCGGCCACCAAAACCAGCGTGTAGCCGGAAGCGTTGAATAGAAAACGTGATGAAGTTCTGTTGTGTGCTCGTTGATTGGCGTTAGGAGTGTAATGGAGATCACTTCATGCCGCTCGCCCACGCGAATGTGTTCGTATCGGTTTCCGGGAATCTCAAATGTGATCTCGGTTGACGACGAGCCTTTTAACACGGAATATCCCTTCGAATTTGAAGACGGTGCATGGCGTACCATTTTGAAACCCATAGGCGTTGGTTCAAAATGCTTTTCCTTTGGCTTGAGCTTCCGCGCCGACCGCCAGTACCACGACTGGTGGACGAAGGTGACGTGGGCCGGATCGATCAAACCGATGACAGAATGATCGATGTTGGCCGGTAGCGACACCGTTTCAACGTGGAGGAATTTTTTCGCTTTGTCGAGAATGAGGTCTGGCGGCTGGGTCGCAGGTGTGACGGTGTTGTGAAGCTTTTTGTCAGGGATATAGACCCAGATGGTTCCGCTGATCTCCTTGATCGGATATCGGAACACCCGAATCTTGCTGAAATCGATTTTGCTTCCCGGTGTTATTGCCGGAATGTTCTGGCACACGCCACTGGTATTGAACTGCCACCCGTGGTAGCAGCATTGCAGGGTATCTTCTTCGAACCATCCTTCTGACAACGGTACCCCGCGGTGAGGACAATTGTCACGCAACGCAAAGGCTTCGCCTTTGGAATCCCGGCCGAAAACGATTCGCTCACCGAGTATCTGCTTTCCCACAAGTTTACCCTTCTTCAGGAAGGAACTGTGAAAAGCCATGTACCACAAATTCTTCAGAAACAACGACGGATCGGCTGCCATTCGGTTCAGGTAAAAGGCAAAAGTAACGAAAATTCGGGTGTCGCCCAGCGACACGGCGATACGTGCCGTCAGACCCTGGCCAGCGACCTCGCGATACCGAGTTCAAGCCCGCGGAGTTCTGCGAGTCCGCGCAGTCGCCCAATCGCGGAGTAACCGGGATAGGTCGTCTTCTTGAGGTCGTCAAGCATCTGGTGGCCGTGGTCGGGGCGCATTGGGATCGACACCTTTCTTCGCTGCATAATCTGCACAATCTCTTTTACGACGGCGAACATGTCGGTGTCCCCATCGAGATGATCGGCTTCGTAGAAGTTGCCATCACTATCGCGTCGTGTATTGCGAAGATGGATGAAATGGATGTGGTCACCAAGTCTCTTCACCATGCCCGTAAGATCGTTGTCGGGCCGCACACCGTAGGAACCCGTGCAGAAGCACAAGCCGTTCGCGGGTGATGGTGCCGCGGCAATGAGCTCCCGAGCATCGGCCTCCGTGCTCACGACGCGCGGCAGTCCGAGTATCGGATATGGCGGATCGTCTGGATGAATAGCCATTTTCAGACCGACTTCTTCGGCGGTTGGAACCACCTGCTGTAGGAAGTAGAACAGGTGCTGCTTTAACCTGGCCGCATCAATGTGGTGGTATTCTTTTAACGCCGTGAGTATCTGCTCTTCGGTAAAGCGCTCTTCACTTCCGGGCAGACCAAGCAGAGCGTTGCGGTAAAGAGTTTCCTTCTCGCTGTCGCGCATTTCCTCGAGCCGTGCTTTTGCCTTTTGTATTTGGTCGGTGGAGTAGTCCTTTTCAGCTCCGGGCCGCTTGAGGAGGAACACGTCGAAGGCGATGAATGCGTGCTTTTCAAAATAAAGCGCTTTGCTGCCATCGGGCATGGTGTAGTTGATGTCGGTTCGCATCCAGTCGAGTATAGGCATAAAGTTGTACGTGACGACTTTCAGTCCACACGCGGCGACATTGCGCAAACTCTGTTTATAGTTTTCGATATATTGCTGATAGTTGCCTTTCTGTTTTTTGATGTCTTCGTGTACCGGGAGACTTTCGATGACGCTCCACGTTAAGCCAGCGCTTTTTGCCATCGCAATTCGTTTGTTGATTTCTTCAACGGTTCACACATCTCCTACCGGGACATGATGCAGAGCGGTTACAATACCCGTACACCCGGCCTGCCGGATATCCCACAAACTGACCGGATCGTTCGGTCCATACCACCGCATGGTTTGTTCCATTAACATGACTTATAAAGATTAGGATTGTTTAGTTCACGAGGATTTCCTCCAAATCAGAAACAGGAGATAAGGTCATGGTCAGTGCCATGGCCTCACGGGCCCGAAGGTAATACATGCGACGGAAACATTGCAACCGATTGCATAATTTTCTTGAGTGCACGATTCGCCTCGGCACTTGCGGCCTACAACTTCAATTTCACCCCGGTTTTGAGTAAGCCACCGGTCACCCACACGCAGAGTAGTGCAAATGCGAATGACGACAGCAATCCTATGCTTCCGTCGAGCAGTTCGGGGGGCAAACGAATTCCAATGGAGTATTTGCCCAGGTAAACAAAGTGAGGAACAAGGTAACACAGCAGTGTTGCAGTTCCCGCGGGCTTCACAATCGCGAACCAGTGAGCTTTCTCGTAGACGTCGGCAATCCAGTATACAACGAGGAAGCTCAACACCGTTAAAGCACTGCAGTAAAACAGCCACGCCGGCGTCGCGCTGAGTTTTGAAATTCCCCAATACGGCCGGGTGATGAGTCCAAGGGCGAACAACATGGCGGCAAAGAGTAACAAGGCAAGGGTGAGGGTCTTGTGGTCACCGCGTTCCCGGTAGTGCCGGAAAATAAACGTGGATAGTACGCCGCCCATCACGAGTCCGGCGTGCGTGCCATCGCGGAGGACAGCGGGCAAGACGTCAACGAATGACGGTAGCAATCCAGCATGCGAAGCCATGCTGAGCCCAGCGAAAAATATCCACGCAGCAAGAATTACGGGTAGCCTGTTCTTCGCGTAAATAGCAATCAGCGCGCACACAAGGTAGGCCCAGCCGATCATGCCGAGGATGCCCCACCATCTCGGTCCGAAAAAACGGATGGCATCGTCCGAACCGCCTCGATAGACTACGGCGAGAATCAGCAGCGTCGCCACCGCGACTGCACGCAGCGAGATCACTACCGTGAGGCTCACGCCGTCAGGGTACCGGTTCCAAATTAAAATGAAACACAGACAGCACAACGGTCCCCATACGTGTCGTGGAATCCCGGTGGCCGAAGCATTGATCCCCTCACCGTTTACCAGCCACACGCCCATCACGAGCAGCGCCAGCGTTCGCCACAGCACGTGTTGTACGAGTTCTCGGTTCGTATCGCCCTTTCCCCGCCTGTTTTCCAGCGCATAAGGAATCGATAGGCCGACGATAAAAAGAAAGGCCGGGAAAACAACGTCGGACAGACCCATGCCATCCACGCCAGCGTCAACATGGCCCAGCCATGCAGGAACATTTGTCAATGACCAGAGATCATTTACGAAGATCATTAACACCATCGTCATCGCCCGCAGGATGTCAATTGTCATGACTCTGTAGGTGTTTCCGCGAAGGGGCCGCGAATCGCGAAACGGCGTGGTCAGCTTGGTTTCTGCAGGCATGGGTACGGCAGTGGGGGGATAGTGTTGCCAGTAAGATAGATACATCGCGTGTATGACACAACACGCACCGATTTAGGGCCTTGGGGTGCAGTGTTCATGACAAATGACTAATTTGCAGTAACTCATTAATCGAACACGTCTATGAAAATTTTTTCGCACAATTACTACGTATTGATCGTCATGACAGCTATGGGGATTTTATCAAGCGACAATGGATGGAAAGAAGGGAGTATCAGCACAGACGATTTTGAAGGTTCTAAAGTGATGGCCGAGAATCCACTCACGGCGGACTGGACCGGACCGTACGGCGGCATTCCTCCCTTTAACCAGGTGGAAGTAAAACATTTTGAACCGGCATTTGAAGCGGCTATCCAGAAGCGTCAAGAAGAGATTGACGCGATCGCAGGTTCGTCTTCAACCCCAACATTCGAGAATACGATCGAGGCGCTCGAACGGTCTGGTAGAATGATGGATCGGATAAGGAGAATATATGGCGTTTGGGCATCGAATATGAGTACGCCGGATTTTCGAAAGGTGGAGAGTAAACTGGAACCGCGCCTCGCCGCTGTAGAAGACAATATCCTTTTGAACGAGAAACTATTCAAACGCATAGAAGCTGTTTATGAAGCCCGTGAACGATCGGGGCTGACAGAGGAACAACAGCGCCTTGTATGGCTTCACTACACGCGTTTTGTCCGCTCC
>JBIQJZ010000210.1:0-6507 GCA_044507115.1 Flammeovirgaceae bacterium
CGTTCGTTCGCATGCCGATCGGGACGGACCAGCGCGTTACCGATTCCGTGACTGCGGTTGTTGAAAACAGGGTGATCCAGGCGATCGGGGAGAACAACCCGGTTGTCGAGTCTGTTATTTCGAATATTGCAATCGGCGCAAGCGATAATCCCTTCGACGCCGGTACACAGGCAATTCCTCACCTCGGGAAGGTTACCGTTGCGTTTGTGAAATTCTCCGAGCGGGGCGGTCAATCTACTCGCGAATTCCTCGACGACATTCGGGAAGCGGTGCAGGGGATTAAAGGTGCGGAGGTGTCAGTCAGTTCAGAGGTGAACGGACCCCCAACGGGGAAACCAATCAATATCGAGGTAGCTGGAGACGACTTCGATGCACTCGTTAAGGCAGCGGATGATCTTCATCGCTATCTCGTTCGGCAGCAAGTGCCGGGTGTGGAAGAACTGAAGTCGGATTTTCAAAGCGATAAGCCGGAGATTGTAATAAATATCGATCGTGAGAAAGCCAACCGAGAGGGGATATCGACTGGACAAATCGGTCAGGCACTGAACACTGCAGTATATGGCTACGAGATTTCCAGGTTTCGCGATGCGAATGATGACTACCCGATTCAATTGCGTGTACGCGAGGATCAGCGGAATGATGTGAATACACTTATCAATATGCCCATTACGTATCGCGATATGGGAATGGGGGGTATCGTTCGTCAGATTCCGCTGTCAGCTGTCGCGACGGTCGAGTACACAAATACTTTTGCGGGAATCCGAAGAATCGATCAGAAGCGAGTGATTACACTTTCCTCAAACGTGTTGGCAAGCCACAACGAGAATGAAGTGGTCGCTGACATTTTAGGACGGCTGAAGGATTTCACGATACCGGATGGAGTCACCGTGAGGATGACGGGCGCGCAGGAGGAACAGGCGGAGGCGGCGTCTTTCCTGATGATGGCATTCGGACTTGCATTCGCCTTGATGTTCATGATCCTCGTGATTCAATTCAACTCCGTGAGCAAGCCCGTGATTATTCTGATGGAGATCGTATTTAGTTTGATCGGTGTGCTGATCGGGTTTTCGCTGTTTCGCATGGAGATATCGATTGTCATGACAGGCGTTGGCATCCTGGCGCTTACCGGGCTTGTGGTGCGCAACGGGATTCTTCTTGTAGAGTTCACCGACCTGCTGCGCGAGCAGGGTGTCGAGCTGTACGAAGCTGTGATTGAGGCCGCTAAGACGCGGATGACACCGGTCATTCTGACAACCCTCGCCGCATCGATGGGACTCATCCCGCTGGCGGTGGGGCTGAACATTGATTTCGTTTCACTGTTCACACATCTGGATCCCAAACTTTATTTCGGAGGTGACAACGTCGCTTTCTGGGGTCCTCTTTCGTGGACAATGATCTTCGGACTCGGCTTCGGCACGTTCCTGACACTGGTCCTTGTGCCGGTTCTCTACCTTCTTGTGGCAAAACTGAAGGAAAGAGTTTTTGCGCGCCGCGCCCCTGAGACGAGTCCGGGGACGGAAGGTAGCGTCGCGTTGAATTGATTGACGAATTATTTTGTTGGGGCAGAGACGGGCATAGAAACCCGTCTCTGCCGTTTCTATGAGACCCCGATATATGACGTACATTTTATTCATCATCTTCTTCCTAGTGGTGGATATTTACCTGTTTCAGGCAGTTCTAGCCGTCAGCAGCGATTGGTCCCCATTCTGGAAAAGACTGATCCGCTATTCATTCTGGATACCGACAATAGCCTGTATTGCAGCGTTGACATGGTGGATGTTCGGAGATACATACCGGGTCAGCGCTGCAGCGAGGAACTGGATTATCACCGGTTTGTTCGCGACATATTTTTCTAAACTTTTTGGGATTGTCTTTGTTTTCGCCGACGATCTGCAACGCGGTGTCCGATGGATTGCCGCATGGTTTGGTGATAGAAGCAGTGGGGGAGAACCGCTGCCGGGCAAGCCGATCAGTCGATCTGAATTTCTCACTACAGCGTCGCTTGTCGCTACCGCCATCCCATTCGGTACAATGGTATATGGTATTTTGTCGGGAGCTCACGACTATCGTATTCGACGCGTAAAAGTCGCTTTGCCCAACCTTCCGAAAGCATTCGAGGGACTAACGATCGGTCAGCTTTCAGACATCCACGCGGGAAGTTTTCACAATCGAAGGGCCGTGATCGGCGGAGTTGAAATGATGATGAAGGAGAAGCCCGACGTCGTCTTTTTCACCGGAGATCTGGTGAATAACGAAGCCAGCGAGATGAAGGACTACGTAAATGTCTTCGATAAGTTGAAGGCACCACTCGGCGTTTATTCGGTGATGGGAAATCATGATTACGGCGACTATTTCCACTGGTCGAATGCAGCGGCGAAGAAGAAAAATTTTCAGGACCTGATCGCGGTGCACAGCGCAATGGGATATCGGTTGCTGATGAATGAAAGTCATATCCTGCGTGAAGGAAGCGACCAGATTGCGATCATAGGCAACGAGAACTGGGGTGGCCGGGGGTTTGCCAAATACGGGAAGCTCCGGGAAGCATACCAAGGGACCGGTGAGGCCGCGGTGAAACTATTATTGTCACACGATCCAAGCCATTGGGATGCTCAGGTACGGCCGGAGTTTCCGGATATCGATTTGATGTTCTCTGGACATACACATGGGTTTCAATTTGGTGTTGAGATTGGTTCGCTCAAGTGGAGCCCGTCACAATACGCGTACAAGCAGTGGTCTGGATTGTATCAGGAGGGAAATCAGTATTTGTATGTAAACCGGGGTTTCGGATATTTGGGATACCCCGGCAGGATTGGAATGCCACCGGAACTTACTATCGTTGAGCTCACGCGTGGCTGAGTCGTGGCGGGGAAGGAATCATGAGGGAACTCTTTCAGGAAAGTTTGGTGCTGCAGCTAGCGCTGCTAATCGTGATTGATTTCTATACGTACACGTCGGTCTACAGAACGACTCGGACTTTCCGACCATTCTTTCGACGGGCTGTGCGGATCGGAATATGGGTGCTGTCCGCGCTGGCAATTGCTGCCGTAGTGTGGTATAAGTTTTCGGAACCTTACTACAAGGCGCTTAGCATGCGCCAATGGGCAATCATCATCGTCTTGATGGTGTACGCCTCCAAGCTGTTGACGATCTCAGTAATTTTCATCGACGATATTCAGATTAATTTTCGCAGGCTGGTGAGATATTTTCGCACCCGAAAGTCGACAAGGATTCCAGGCAAGCCCATTACGCGCTCCGCTTTTTTTGACAAAGTCGCGATTTCCGCCGGCGCACTTCCACTTGCATCGATGGTCACAGGCATTCTATCAGGAGCGACCGACTACCGCGTCGTCCGCCAGACAGTTTTCCTTCCTAATCTCCCGAAGTCTTTTGACGGAATCCGAATCGGTCAGTTTTCGGATGTGCACGCCGGATCGTTTTCGAATAAGACTGCTGTGCGAGGGGGAGTTGAAATGTTGGTGAACGAAAAGCCCGATGTGATATTTTTTACCGGCGACCTTGTCAACTATCAAACCGATGAGGTTGCTGATTATCTGAATGTGTTTCGCGCTATGAAAGCGCCGATGGGTGTGTTTTCGTCAACGGGAAACCACGACTACGGCAATTATCGCAAGTGGTCGGGAGACTCATCCAAACGAAAGAACTTTGATGATATGCTGGAAGCTCACCGCCTGCTGGGATATGATCTGTTGATGAATGAGCATCGCTTTCTTGAAGCGGACGGCGATCGGCTGGCAATCATCGGAATTGAAAACTGGGGTGTCGGTCCGGCTCACAGATTTCCGAAGTATGGCAAGCTCGAGCAGGCATACCGCGGCACGGAAGACGCCCCGGTTCGTCTGCTGCTGTCGCACGATCCGAGCCACTGGGATGCGCAGATCCGACCGGAGTTCCCCAACATCGATCTGACATTTGCGGGACACACGCATGGCTTTCAGGTAGGTATTGAAGTCGGTAACTTCCGATGGAGTCCGTCGCAATATGTTTATAAACAGTGGGCGGGGCTTTATCGCGAGGACCAGCAATATTTGTATGTAAACCGGGGTTTTGGCTGTATAGGTTATCCGGGCCGCATCGGCATGCCACCTGAGCTGACAGTCATTGAGCTCAAGAGGGGAACCCCTCCAACGCGTCCCTCCTGATGATCAGGATGGCGTTACCGCGTGGCCGCCGAACTCATTGCGCAGGGCAGCGACAATTTTTCCTGAGAATGTATCGTCTTCGAGCGAACGATATCGCATAAGTAGCGATAGCGCGATCACGGGTGTGGCGATCTGTTTTTCGAGTGCGGTCTCCAGCGTCCATTTTCCCTCTCCCGACGACTGCATCACGCCGCGGATACTCTCAAGTTTGGGATCCTTCGACAGCGCGTTCTCGGTAAGTTCCATCAGCCAGCTGCGTACAACGCTCCCGTGGTTCCATACTCCGGCGACCGACTTCAGGTCGAGGTCGAATTCGCTTTTATGCAACACCTCAAATCCTTCCGCAATAGCCTGCATCATTCCATACTCGATTCCATTGTGGATCATCTTGACGAAATGTCCTGAGCCAGATTGACCGCAGTGCAAGTAGCCGTTAGGCACAGAGATGTCGCGGAAGAGTGATTCACAATACGAGAAGGCTTCTTTATTTCCACCGACCATCGCGCACACCCCGTTTAGTGCTCCGGTAATTCCGCCGCTCGTCCCGCAATCGAGGTAGTCGATTCCACTGCTCGCAAGGTCAGCTGCACGACGCACTGAGTCGTGGTAATTCGAATTTCCCCCGTCGATTAAGATATCCTTCTCGCGAAGTAAGGGCTTAACTTCACGGATTAGACTGTCAACTGCCGATCCCGCCGGGATCATCAGCCAGACAACCTTCCGGCCCGACAACGATTCTACGAGTTGTCTGACAGAGCCAGCGGTTGCAATTCCTTCTTTTGAAATGGAATCAACCGTCGGTTGATGGACATCAAACGCCCGCACGTCGTGGCCATGCCGGTGCATATTAAGGGCGAGGTTGAATCCCATCTTTCCCAATCCGATTAGTCCTATTTGCATGTTAGTATAGTTTGAATAGTTCTTTAGTTTTATGTCATCAGCGAGTGGAGGCTTCCATATAGTTCTCGGTAGTTCCTGAACATTGCCTTATAGGCTGGAACGCGATCAACATTCGGTGAATACTCAACAAATTGTTCTGGTTTTACCTCGCGGTAGCATGAGATTATGCCCAACTCCTTCATCGCTAGAAACACCGCGCCGGTTGCGGACGCATCCGCGTCGTTAACGAGACAGATTTTTCTTTCGAACAAATCGGAGATCAACTGCAGCCATTGTGCGGAGTGGATGAATCCACCGCTGACTTGTATTTGACGGACCTCCAATCCGCTTTCGATCATGTTCGCTGTAATATCGTACAACGATGCAGAGACGCCCTCAACCACCGCCCGCGTGAAATGCGCTTGCCGGTGGTGTCCGCGCATGCCGAAGAATACACCGCACGCATCGCTGTTCCAGATCGGCGCACGTTCCCCCAGTAGGTACGGCAGAAAAAGAAGGCCTTCGGCACCGGGAGGAGTGTCGTGCAAAGCATCCAACAGCCTGCCATAGTCAGCAGGGGTTTCCAACTTGATGCCGAGCAAGTTGTCGGCATACCACTTCAGCGCACCCCCGCCGTTGTTAACAGGTCCCCCGCATACAAATGTATTTTGGTCAAGCAGATAGTTGAACGTCATCGCATTGAAGTTAATCACGGGACTCTCACGGGTAATTCGCACTGCACCGCTTGTTCCGATGGTCAGGGCGAGATACCCTTCGTCTGTGGCAAAACTACCGACGTTTGCAAGACACCCGTCACTTGCGCCGATGATGAATACGGTATCAGTTGAAATTCCGAGTTGACGACAGAACGAAAGATCGAGTGAATGTCTTCGGTGATTGGTGTTGACCAGTTCGGATAATTTTGCTTGAGTGATGCCCGCCGCGTGCAGCGATTCATCGTTCCAGCGAAGACTTCGGATGTCCATCAGGCCCGTCGCCGACGCCAGCGAATAGTCGATCTCAAAGGCCCCAAACAATCTGTACCAGATGTATTCCTTGATGGAAATGAACTTGTGAGTCTGCTTGAATAACGCGGGTTCATGCTCTTTCAACCACTGAAGCTTGCAAAGTGGCGTCATCGGGTGTATCGGAGTGCCGCTCGTTTCATAGATGCGGCGGGCTTGCGGAGACGCCAGCAGACTCTTTGCTTCGAGCGCGCTTCTGTTGTCGCCCCATATGATCATATCCATCAGCGCATTTCCGCGGCTGTCTACGGGTAGGACGCCATGCATGGCGCTGCTAAGGCATATCGCGAGGGGAGCGCAGCCTTGTCGCGTTGTAATGTCTTTGATGCACGTTGTAAAAGCGTGCCAAATCACCTCCGGTGACTGTTCCTGAAAGCCAGGTTTTGGTTGGGAGATCGTATACTGTACTTGCGCCTTGTCAACGAGATTCCGGTCGCCGGTCA
>JBIQJZ010000211.1:0-6504 GCA_044507115.1 Flammeovirgaceae bacterium
TTAAACTACAGCAAACACGCTGCTGAATCGAATATGCCATTGCCGAGTGAGCCTATCCTGTTTTTTAAATCCACAACTTCTTTCACTGGGCCGAACGAGGTGGTCGTCATCCCAAGAAATAGTGTAAAAACAGACTGGGAAGTAGAGTTGGCGGTGGTAATTGGAAAAAGAGCTTCCTATGTAGCCGAAGACAGGGCGATGGACTTCGTTGCAGGTTTCTGCCTGCATAACGATTACAGTGAGCGTGAATTTCAGTTGGAACGCAATGGCCAGTGGGTGAAAGGAAAAAGTGCGGACACATTTGCTCCCATCGGCCCTTATCTTGTCACCAAAGACGAACTTCCCAACTATAACAATCTGCGCTTGTGGCTTAGCGTGAACGGCAAGATACTTCAGGACAGTAACACCAATGATTTAATTTTTGGCGTCCCCTTCCTCGTTAGCTACGTGAGCCAATTTATGACATTGCTTCCCGGAGACATAATTTCTACGGGCACGCCGGCCGGTGTTGGCATGGGATTGAAGCCTCCAACCTATCTTAAGCCCGGTGACATCATTGAGCTTGGCATTGATGGATTGGGGACTCAGCGCCAGATAGCCGTTGCGTGGCGTTAAGAAGTCAAACTTTGGAATGGCCATCGATAGGGTGTTCTCTATTTGAAATAGGGCCATTTCAAGAAAAGTAAGGGGCGATATATTCACTCCACGCGATCGGTCAAAGGGTCGGGCTTCTCTCCGAGAAACTCGATCCATGCCTTTTTCATACATGGATAGTGTTTTGCGGCTTCCACAAGACTCATGAATGCCGTAATTGTTGTCTTGCATATTTTGGTCTATTGTGGAAAACGACGGGACGCTACGGTTGTTGATACCTAGATATACATTTTTCGGCATTATATGTATCTTCGGTAGCCAGAATTGTTAGGTCGCCGCCGCTGGTGACGTTAGCCGGAGTACCTATTTGTACATATTTTCCATCTTCTTTGGCGTTGTCGTGCGAAATAACTGTTGACGCTCAAGCCATGCCGCGATGGAAACATTCATGAGTATGAGCAGTAGCGCATAAACGGCATCTTCAACCGGGATTGTGCCAATTCGGAGTCGGATGATTTCCGATGGGTTGTACCAGACAACCGGCTCATCAATGATTGATCCTGTGAGAATACCGTTTACTACCAAGAACGGGAAAAGAAGGACCGCGAACGCAAAGTAGAACCGGCTCATATACGCTGGCCGCGACCACAGTATGAAGATCAGGAAGACTGCTGTTGACAGGCAGGTGATTCCCGTGTACCATCGATTCAAATTCCAGAAACCGACAACGAGCAACACCGCGGCGAGCGATAGGGTAATCCACCGTTCGATAGATGCAAAATGATCTTTCCTGATCAAATAGCTAAACGCGAAGTAGGTGAAAACACAGGCATATGGGATGCAAAAGAAGAATAGCACTTCTTCGATAGGAAGGTTTAAAATATAGATTCCAGTAATGTACCTTTCGTTGAAGCCCCAGACCCCCATTTGTGTAAACATCTCGTCCCATACAATGAATATGATCGAAGTAATGATCATTGCAGGCAGGACGTATTTCCATCGCTTTGAGAAATTAGCAAGTGGATGGAAGCTAAATATGAAAGGCACGATGACCGTCAGTATATTTAGCCAAAGATATAGGTACTTGCCTGCCTCCACGCGATTTCTTATTTGGTCTTAATTGTGTCCCTTTTATATATGAAATTCTTCGGCTCGTATTTTCGTCTGGCGTATAAGAACCCGAAGGCTTCACAGTCGTCTTTCGTGTGCTTGCTGTGGTGGACATAGTGAGCATGGATCATTCGCTGAAGATATTTGCTCCTTTTGGACGGACGCCACTTGATTCGTTGATGGACAATGATGTCGTGGAATACAAAGTAGAATATTCCGTATAGGAGAATCCCCAGCCCGACAGCGAGCATATAAGGATTGTAGTTAACCTGAGAGAAGTAATAGAACAGTGCTATCGAGGGGAAACTGAAGACCAGGGCAAACAGGTCATTCCGTTCCAGCTTGTGCCGATGGGCGGTGTGGTGAGAACGATGCCACGACCATAGTATGCCGTGCATGATGTATTTGTGCGTAAACCAGGCTACACATTCCCATAATAGAAATGTGCCGATCGCTATCAATGAACAAATGATGATCAAACGCGCGTCCATTCAATACTTTGTTTTGACGTCATATCAGACCAAGTCGATCTTTTACGTAAGAGTATGCAAGCAGTGTTACTTTTTGCCTGTTCTTGATTCGGATACGGGTTTGCATCACCTGTTCCGATGGCGTATTCCTGATCTTTCTAAATAGGGCGAGGTAGTAAGCATACGCCACATAGACGCCAAACCGCGAAGATTTCGGTAGCTGTAGAATCCCGGCAAAACCATTCCTGAAATCCTCCGAAATGCTTTCTTCTATTGTAGCTTTACTCTCTTGGTCAAATGATGAGAGGTCGATTCCAGGGAAGTATGAACGACCGAGCTCAGCGTAGTCTGCCCTCAGATCCCTCAGGAAATTGACCTTCTGAAACGCGGCTCCCAGACTCATCGCATGATGTTTCAGTTTGTGGTATCGCTCATCATCACCCTTCAGAAATACCTTCAGGCACATTAGTCCTACTACTTCTGCTGAGCCAAGAATGTATTCTTTGCATTCCGATTCGTTATATGTCTTGTGGACGAGATCCATTTCCATACTTTTTAGGAACTGGTCGATTAGCGATAGGTCAATGTTAAATTCACGTACCGTTGCTTGAAAGCTGTTGAGGATTGGGTTCAGGCTAATCCCCTCCTCGATTGCCCGGTAGCAGTCATCGCGGAATCTGCTCAACAGGATTCGTTTATCGTATTCGTGGAACGAATCTACGATTTCGTCTGCAAACCGGACGAATCCATATATCGAACGAATGGGATCGCGAAGTCCCCGTTGGAGACACAGAATTCCGAGAGAAAACGAAGTGCTATAGGCTCTTGTTACCAGCCGGCTACAACGAAGGGATACTACGTCAAACAATTGTTTCATGGTAGACGAATGAGTTTTTGTTGTTTGCGGTTTTTCGAAATGAGATGGTCCGCTACTACCTGCCCGGAGATTAGGGCTGGCGGTACACCCGGTCCTGGTACCGTGAGCTGACCTGTGTAAAAAAGGTTGCTGACTTTCTTATTGACAATACTCGGCTTGAGGTTGGCAGTCTGCCGCAATGTATTAGCAAGTCCATATGCGTTACCCTTGTACGAATTGTAGTCTTTGATGAAATCCCGATGAGCGTATGACTGGTAGTACACTATGTGATTTCGAATTGCGCATCCGGTGAGGGTCTCCAGTCTCTGGATGATGATATCGAAGTAGTGCATTCTGATTTCATCCGTGTCGTGCAATCCCGGTGCGACAGGGATAAGTATCATGAGATTCTCATGTCCCTCAGGCGCTGTAGAAGGGTCCGTTTTGGAAGGACATGAAACATAGAATAATGGTGCTGAAGGCCACTTCGGATCGTTATAGATTTCGTTGGAATGAACGGAAAGATCTTGATCGAAAAACAGGGTGTGGTGTAAAAGACCGGGGATTCTTTTGTTCACGCCGAGATAAAAGATCAGGCTTGACGGAGAGAGCGTGCGCGAGTTCCAATACGACTTTGAATATCGTCGCAATTCTTCCGGTAAGAGTTGCTGCTCTACGTGGTGATAATCTGCACCAGCCACAACAAAATCTGCCGTATGGAATTCTTCGCCGGACCAGATCCCATTGGCCCTATTTCCGTTTGTTCCGATTCGAGTTATAGGATGATTAAATCTAAACTTCACTCCCTGATCACGTGAAATTTGCATCATCGCGTCAATGATCCTGGACATTCCCCCCATTGGGTACCACGTTCCGAGTATCATGTCGGCGTAGTTCATTAGGCTGTACATCGCCGGCGTACTGTCTGGGGCGGCGCCGAGGAAAAGCACCGGAAACTCCAGTAACTTGATGATCCGCGGTTCTTTAAAGAATTTGCGTATGTACCCGGACAGGGACTGGAAAACATGGAGTCGAAGTGAATCCACTAGCAACTTCACGCGTAATAGCTCGGTAACAGAAAGTCCTGGATTGTACACAAGGTCTTCCATCGCAAGGTGGTACTTGAACTCAGCTTCCTTAAGAAATCGACGGAGATGACTGCTGCTACCGTGTTCCAGTGATTCGAATAGGTCGCACAACGGTCCGAGTCCCGCGGGAACGCTCAGGTAGTCGTCCTTTCCAAAGTATACTCCATACGAAGGGGACAGCCGGACCAGGGAATAGAAGTCGGACGCCGATTTGCCAAATCGCTGGAAGTATCTTTCAAACACGTCTGGCATCCAATACCAGCTTGGGCCCATATCGAAAATGAAGCCGCCCGCTTCAAGTCTTCGCGCACGGCCGCCTGCCTGCGAGTTCTTTTCAAAGACAGTTACGTCGAACCCCTGCTGTGCCAGCACCGCGGCAGAAGCTAGCGATGAGAACCCGGAGCCGATAACAGCCACTTTCTTCATTTTGCAGATCAGTTTAGCAACTCCAGTAAAAGACGATGCCGCATGTGACCGGGCATGGAGTAAGCGCTATGAGCCAATTAACGGCAAAGGCGGGGTCTGGCGCAAAATGAAGTAAACGGAATTTGAGTCTTGTTTAACGGAGATTTAAGAAATCGTCCACCGAACGCCGTTTTTCGCGTAGCCCGTTAAACACAAGAGGTCACCTGGTAGCCAGTAGCCCGCGAAGTTGGGCGACCGTGTGGAAAGTTTTGAAATTGGGCGGAAAGCTGAACGATGCTTTGCGAAGCAGCGGGCCTGAAGCCAGCACCCGTGTTGAGGGTATGCTTAGACACAGCTGCTTGAGGTATTCATTGAGTTCTGTCACTGGCGGGCTGGACGTGAACGACGTAACCAGCACATGTGGACGATGAACGGAACAAACCGCCTGCAGGTCTGTGAGCGGCACGCTTTGGCCAAGGTAATAGGTTTTAATACCGGAACGCCGTGTGATGTAGTTATAAAAGAGCAGCCCAATTTCGTGTAACTCATTTTCCGGAAGGAAGAGGACAGCTCGAACGGCGGATTTCGGATCGGGCAATGATGCGGTTGCAACAATGAGATGCTGGCGGATTAAATTCGAGATGAAATGTTCATGGGCGGGTGAGATGCTCCCTGTTTGCCACAGGATGCCGATTTTGTCAAGAAAGGGGTAGATAACATCCATAACCGCTGTTTCAAAGCCAAAACTCTTTTCAGCAGCCGCTATCTCAGTTTGGAACCTGCCTTCGTCAAAGTCTAACATCGACGTTATTAGCTGATCGATGTGAATGCCATGATGCCGCGATGATTCACTGAGCTCGATCACTTTTTCTTTCATTTCTTCACCGGACATTCCGGCAATGGCGGAGATTTTGATTCCATGACCGTTCAGCATCGAGACGTTAATGATAGTCTTCAGATCCTCGTCGGAATATACCCGGATTCCAGTGCGGGTACGCTCAGGGCGGATCAGGCCGTGACGTTTCTCCCAGATGCGGATAGTGTGGGCCCGAATACCCGATAGTCGCTCAAGTTCTTTTATTGAGTAAACGCCCATAATATCCAAGGTACAGCTCGGCAACGAAGCCTAATAATACCGAATAACCAAGACGTGCCTGATAAGGCCATGCCCGACTATTACCTCCGCTTTTTCAAAGGACGGTGGGCCAAATATACCTATCGAATTGTTCCCAAATGCGAATCCTTCCTTTGGGATCCCAAAGAAATTTGTGTCGAGCTTGCCATTCGCGTTCTCGTCGTGGATAACACTTACGGCATACGCTCGGGCTTTGAGGTTGGAGAACACAACCGATACGGAATCACCGGTAATCGGTACAATCTGTCCGAAAGTTGCCTTCTTTGGGAATTCCCCGGCGTTGTCAAACAAGCCAATCATCAGGTTCCCTTTGACTGACCGCAACTCTGTCACTGTGATCCGCAGCTCTGATTGCGCGGTGCCGCTTAGATGCGTTAGCGAAAAGATGATTATCAACGGGAACGCTCTCATGATTTTTTCCACACCACTTTGATATTGGAAAGCTACAAAAGAATTTTTTATCTACTTTGGCCACATGAAAACGAGGAACATCAAGCGCGCCACTCTTCTTTTATATAGCACGGCCTGCTTCATCCTGATTGCCAGCTTATCATGTACGCAAAATGTGCGTGACGATGCGCAGCGTACAAAAGAGAATACATGGGTATTCTTGCTCGCGGGACAGTCCAATATGGCTGGCCGCGGTAAGATTGAAAGTCAGGATACAGTGAAGCATCCACGAGTGTGGTCGATCAATGCCGATGGAGTTGTGATTGCAGCACAGGAACCTCTCCACTTTTATGAGCCGCGAGTCGCGGGTCTTGATTGCGGCATGTCTTTCGCTAGAACGCTCATTGAAGAAGTGCCTGACAACGTGCATATATTGTTGATTCCTACTGCTGTCGG
>JBIQJZ010000212.1:0-6499 GCA_044507115.1 Flammeovirgaceae bacterium
CGGTCCGCCGATCGTCCATCCTTCGACAACTACGTTCATAACTCCTTTACCATCATCTCCGACGGCCATGTTGCCGACATCTCCTTTATGGCAAGGTCCATCCCCGCGCTTTCCGTGTGGTTTCATAGTTGGGTTCCAGTGACCTCCCGCTGACGAAGCGTCTTCGGCGCTACAGTCGCCCTTTTCGTGGAGATGCACAGCGTGTTCGCCGGGTGTGAGATTTTCCACTGTCAATTCAAACCGAACACGGTTATCGCCCTCCACGGTGAAAATTGCCTCTCCCGTGACATTGCTGCCACTGGCAGCCTCCATAGCAGCACGCGCAGTAGTGGTGGTTTCTGCCTCCTGCGCACGGTCATCGTTCTCCTGCTTGCTTCCTGTATTACATGCCGACAAACAAAATAGAGCCGCGACTGTGCAGATCGTCACAAATGCGGAAAACGAGTGCTTGAATCCTCCCAGGACGGGATCAGCCGTGTGCGATTTTTTCATGATGAGTTGTTTAGGTTTCACTTTATGTAGCTGCTTTAAAGGTAGCAGCTAAAAGACGGAAATGCCAGTCATACCGTCGTTTTTGCACGGTGGTGAAAAATTCGTGCCCGACCAGAACTACACGGCAGCCGGATTGTATTTCGCGCGGTACTGGATCGGCGAAATGCCGGTGATCTTCTTAAAGGTTGTCCTGAATGCCTTCGTGTCCGTATATCCAACCTTGTACATTACTTCGTTTACGTTCTCTTGCGATGATTCGAGACTCATTTTCGCAGCTTCGATCTTGACGCGCTGGATGTACTCCACGACTGTGTTTGCAGTTGCCTTCTTGAATCTCCTCTCAAGGTTCCGGCGGCTTAGAGAAAACTTGTCGGCCAATACATCGACAGTGATCTTCTGATTGAAGTTCTCTTCGATAAATTGTTGAGCTTTCTTGATAGGTTCGTCTTCATGGTCTTTCTGCCCGTTGAACATCATGAACGGGGATTGACTATCGCGATCAATGTCGATGGCGAATATTTTGGCGCAAAAGACAGCTGCAGCCCTACCCGCGTACTTTTCGATCAGATAGAGGACTAGTGTCAGGTAGGAATATGCTCCACCACTTGTGTATATCCCGTTCTCGTCGGTTACAACGCGTTCGGTAACGAGTTGGACGTCGGGAAACATTTTTCTGAACTCGGGGGCAGCTACCCAGTGTGTAGCGCACTTTCTTCCCTTCATCATCCCGGTTGACGCAAGAAGGAAGGCTCCCACGCACAGACTTGCGATTTCCGCGCCTTCCCGGTACTGCTGGGCGACCCAGGGGATCAGTTCACGATTTTCATCCAGACCTTTCTTCAGATCGCCATCGATCGCGGGAATAATAACCAGATCCGTGCTGGAGACCTCACTTAGCAGTTTGTCAGCATGTATCGTGTACATACCTCGTGTAATAGCTGTCTGCTTCTCAGTTGCTACTAACTCTATGTGAAAGAGTGGTGGTTTCCCCACTCCTGCGAGATAATTATTGACACCGGCGAGCAGCATCCGGGGACCTTCTATGCTGCCCAGAATCGCCCCCTTTGGAACCAGGATTGATACGCTTTTCATAACTGTCTGTGATGATGTAGTCAAAGATATTAAGTCGTGTTGTCGCAATCAACCCCTGTTTGGCCGCTGAGGGGTGGGCACTGGGGCTCGCGACGTCAATGTGGAAACGCACTCAATATATATTTGTGCTTCCTCCTCATTGTCGCGTTCGCCCCGCTACAATGTCGTAACAGGACCCGGTGTGATTGTGGACACTCGTGTACTTTTGCAAGGACCGCAACCTATCGAGGTGAAACCTTATGTCCAGGGTTTCGACTTCACGTTGTACGATTGCCAATGAGAAGAGTGATTTTTGAAGTTTCTGTTTCGCTGGACGGGTTTGTCCTGGGACGAGAGGTCAACTCCGATCGGATGATGGATGCCGACGACGCGATTTTCGACAGCGAGTCTTTTCTAAGCCGTTTTGATACCATCTTCTTCGGAAGAAGGGCTTATGAGAGGTTTGCGGTACCAACGTTCCCCGTTTCGGCAATGAATGATACGGACAGGGACCACTACTACATGCTTCATCGAATGCGCAAGTATGTTTTTTCAAAACGTGAGAAGCACGTCCGCGGAAACGGGATGGTCGTTGGAGACAGCATCGAGAGTGAAGTGAAGCGCATCCGCGACGAGGAGGGAAAAAACATACTTCTCTGCAGTGGTGAGGGTCTGTTTTCAATGTTTGTCCGGCTCGACCTGATCGATGAGCTTGTACTCGTGATCCATCCCGTTGTAAAGGCAGGCGGCAAGAGACTTTTCAAGCGCGGCAGCAGACCGATGCGCCTGGAATTGATCGATCGGAAGAACCTCAAGTCAGGCGTTGTCGTATTACACTACAGAACCGTCAGGACGGCGTAACCCCAACACGTTATGGTGATCGAAGTATTCAAAACAAATGTTGAGCGTGCCGAGCAGGCACGCAGGCTGATAACTGAAATACAAAGACATTTTTCCGGATACTCGGCAAATTTTGATCTGGATGATTGTGATCGCATCCTGCGCGTAGTCACTCCATCGGGTAACATTCAGACGGATGCGGTACTTGACCTCGTCAGTGGCTTTGGCTTCCGGGTTGAAGTACTACCTGACGAGATGCCAGATGTTTTTCATTCGTAGGTAGCTCGTATTCTTGGCTGCAACATGTCTTAATTTTTCTGAACAAGAGGATGAAAAGGTACATCGCTAATGTGTTGCGATGTGCATAACGAAGTCGATGCGCAGCAATGCACTACTTCGATGACACGCGGCTTGCTCATCGTTTGTACATGCAACGCTTTTTGTGAACAGTCAAGAATATTCGTGTTTTTTTTTATTTATTAATCTTAGTAAGTATATTTACGCCTGAAGTCCTAAGTTGGACGACAAACAGTTTTAATTTTTAAACCTTAAAAGAAAACGCTATGGCAAAGAAAGCGAAGAAAGCTGCGAAGAAGACAGCTAAGAAAGCTGCGAAGAAGTCAGCTAAGAAAGCTGCGAAAAAGACAGCTAAAAAAGCTGCGAAGAAGTCAGCTAAGAAAACCGCGAAGAAAGCTGCAAAGAAGTCAGCTAAGAAAACCGCGAAAAAGGCTGCTAAGAAAAGAAAGAAGTAGTCAGTCCACGCTTGGGTCAATCACCCGAGCGAATCTGGAAGAAGCCTGGGTACAACGTACTCGGGCTTTTTTTGTGCCGTCATCGGCCGATCGCATTGCAGTACACTCAGGTTTTCTTGCCTCTGGCTGTTTTCGACTTCCGTGAGGGGCCGGATGCGGTGTCGAGGAAGGTCTCGAATGCGTCGAGCTTTCTTGTCCAGAATGCGCGGTAGATGTCTACCCACTCTGCTACTTCTGCGAGTCGCTGAAGGTTGGCCTCGCACAGGCGCTCCCGCCCGTTTCTGCGTATCTCTATCAAGCCGCACTCGACCAGGATGCGCACGTGCCGGGATATGGCAGGACGGCTAATTGGGAAGTTTCCAGCTACGGCGTTGAGATTGAGTGGTCCGTATGCGAGGATGTGAATGATCTGCCGGCGTGTCGGGTCGGCAATCGCCTGAAATACGTCGCGTCTCATAGGCTATTGTATATGTAACTGATGCGTTACAAATATACACGTAACCGAACGATTACACTTCATTCCGGGAACAATCTTTTAGTAACCTTATCGGACAAAAGATGAGGGTGAATTAGGATAATTTCGGCAACCCGTGTATTTTAGTGAAACGTTTCGTGTCGAATGCGAATACACACCAGCAAGAACATCGAAGAAATCCCGCCGAATCTTATATTCGCACCTGAAATGTATCACCGCACATTATCTTTGAACCTTAATTAATTAACTTTTAAATCAAAAACGCTATGGCAAAGAAAGCGAAGAAGGCTGCAAAGAAGTCAGCCAAGAAGAGCCCTAAGAAAGCTGCAAAGAAGGCTGCAAAGAAGTCGGCTAAGAAAGCCGCAAAGAAGTCGGCTAAGAAAGCTGCTCCCAAGAAAAAAGTAGCCAAGAAGAAGGTCGCCAAGAAAAAGGTAGCTAAGAAGAAGTCAGCCAGGAAGCCCAATGCTGCTTTCATGGCACCTCTGACACTTAGCCCTGCGCTGGCCGACGTCGTAGGTGGCAAGCCCCTCCCTCGGACGGAGATCATCAAAAAGATCTGGGTTTATATTAAGAAGAACGGTCTTCAGGATTCCCGGAACAGAAGGATGATCAACGCCGACGCTAAGTTGAAACCGCTTTTTGGCGGTAAGAGCCAGATCTCAATGTTCGAGCTGGCAAAAGTTGTCAATAATAACGTTAAATGATTTGTCGCCGGATTACGGCGATGTCTGAGACGTAAGATCATTCAGAGTCATTTGTTTCGGCAAATGACTCTTTTTTTATCTCAATTGATCCGCTTGAGGATGGAGTCGATCGATTCGCACAAACCCCGGAAATCATGGTGCTTGTTGAGGAATTCGTTCGCACCAAGGGCAGCATATTCCTCCGTTTCTTCCGGGTTAATTCGCGTGGAATACATAACTACAGGGACTGCCTCCAATCGCTTGTTCTGGCGCAATGCAGCAAGCACCGTCTTCCCATCCATTGTAGGCATATGGATATCGAGGAATATATAGTCAGGTACGATCGTATCCCTGAGTATGTTCAGCGCTTCTTTTGCGTCCCTGGCTAGCAGACATTTTGCTAGCGGATTGACGGTCTTCACCGCCTTGTAAAATATTTCAAGATCTTCGGGATCGTCATCAATGTTCAGAACAACTACTCCCTCATTCTTCAACACCTTCTTACCGGCCATAGAGTTCAGTTTAACGAGAACCCGGACAATATATATTCCTGTGCCGGAAATCGAGAATCCGGTTGGCAAATAATCGGGTGAGTTGTATTTAAAAAGGATGAATGGACCCTCCGAAAAGGAGGAAGCAGCCATAGCTACTTCTTCGGAAAGTGAAGCTGTACCTGATCATGCATGGTGTATAGCCGGTATACTTCCCCGTCGTGAACGACAATGCCACTCGATTTATTCTCGCGAAGGATCGGGTTGCCGGGATACTTCATCCAGGTGTTGAGATCAGTCGAGACAGCTACATTGGTGTTCCAATCGCTCCAGTCTTCTTCGGGTGTTCCATGATAGTAGGCATAGTAGCGATCACCGTATCGAATGATCTGGTTCAGTGCGACTCCATACTTATCGTAGTCCTCCGGTCCCATGGCAATTACGGGATCGTCCTGCACGTGATTCCATGTCCTGAGGTCAGTTGAGGTCGCGTGCCAGATACCGCGATCGGTTCTTTCGTAAAACAGATGCCATACACCATCCTCTACGTAAACCGTAGGCGTTCCGTAGGCACCTGGCGGGATAGGTTCCCCGTTTGTTTGGTAGATCTGCAGATGCCCATGGTCAGTCCAATTGATCTTATCGGGGGACGTGAGCATGTGCGCCACGTCGTTTGTGCCCTCGGCAAACATATAATAGAGATCGCCGTGCTTCAGTACGAACATATCCTCTACCCAACTTTCTTTGAAAATCGGGTTGCCATCAAATCGGTTCCATTTGATTCCGTCGGAACTCGTAGCATATCCCAGGAATCTTTTCTCATCCGCGCCGGAGCGATACCCGGTATACCACAAGTGGTATCCGTCGGCTTCCTTGATGATGAATCCGCGCTCCCGGATATTCTCATCCCATGTATCGGCACCCGTACCGCTGAACAGCGGATTTCCTTCATACGAATCGAATGAGACAAGCTCGGGGGGGAAGACCGTGGAGTCAATTCCACTGTTGTTTTCGGCGGTGGTTGCTGGTCGATTGCACGCGTGAAGTCCTACAAGAAGGACGATCATCAGGATGCGGTAGCAGGGAGCAAGCATGGGTAATAGTTAGGTAGAGGGTTCAAGGTAGCTAATAATTACCACTTCCGATCGTACCGGGTATGATTTTGGCAGCGGCTCCACCAGACTCACGACCATGTACGCGACGCAGGTTATTGAAGACATCAGGGAACGTTTGATCGCCGCCGATCATAGCCTGTCCGTGGCGGAGAGCGTCACTTCAGGGCATCTTCAGGCTGCGATCTCGTTGGCAACCGATGCGTCAAAATTCTTTCACGGTGGAATCACGGTGTACAACCTGGGCCAGAAGGCAAGGCACTTGCATGTCAATCCGATTCATGCCATGTCCTGCAACAGCGTTTCGCAGATGGTTGCCGACGAAATGGCTTTGAATGCGGTGCGCCTTTTTTCAAGTGATTGGGCAATCGCTGTCACCGGCTATGGCTCGCCCCTGCCGGAGATGGGCATCAAGAGTCCGTTTGCTTTCTTCGCGATTGCTATGCGGACGGAGGTGGTGTATCGCGGTCGCCTCGACAGCGATGACGACGGCTTGCTCAAGGTACAAGTTCATTTTACCAATGCGATCCTTCAAACATTTCGAGACCATTTGTCCGGGACGGGGAACCTTTCTTCCCGCCCT
>JBIQJZ010000213.1:0-2426 GCA_044507115.1 Flammeovirgaceae bacterium
ACTTTTGTCGCTGGCTCACGCTCGTCGCAGCTCCCGCCAGCATATTCTTGTCAACATCACACATGGCAACCACCTCGACGGGGGCTACCTGGATCAGGCGGAAAAGATCGCTTTTGCCATACCAGCCAGTACCGATCAACCCGACGCGCAACGTCTGCTGCGGATGAATGATGTCAAGTCCGTAGGCTCCGAACGTTGTTAGTGCAAGGGATGCAGTTGCGCCTTGAAGGAAACGGCGTCGGTTGATATTGAATTCGTTCATGGAATCTGTCAGTTTGGTCAGGTGCCAGATGGCGATAGAACATTCTAAATTAGGTGATATAACCCTTTCCGGCAAGCACAACCGGCTCTGGCGACCGGAACTTGTGAAGAGCGGTAAAGCATTCAGACGCGTATCACGCGCGATGACCGAGAGCCGACCTAGATCCCGAGTTCAATCTGAAAGAGGCCCGACCAGAATCCGCCATCCGCTGAATCGGTCCGCAGATCGGTAAAGTCTCCGCGGATGATATTCGCCTGGATTTTCAGTCGGTGGCCAATGAGATATCGGGTCACACCAAACTCGAGTTGGCGGACTTGCGGTTCATCGATTTCCGGATGAACCGGGTTAATAAGCTTCGTTGGAACGATCAAGGAGTACCGTCCAGCGATTTCGAAGTTATTGCGGAACAGGTAACTCAATTGCGATAGGTAGCCGCGACCGGTGAATACGTACCGGGCGCTTTCGTCTGCAGGCCCCGGTGTGATGGGGTCGTCAACCATTCGCTCCATATATTCGTTATACCATGCCCAACCGTTGTACTTCAGCAAAGCATCGACCTCGATCGTCTGGATCGACCGCGGGGCGAAAAGATCGTTGCCTCGCTGACCCGCGTCGCGTACGGCCCTGTCGTTGTAACTGAACGTGCTGCCTACGGAAAGTTTTGGAAGTTCTTCGCGCTTCAGGTCGCCTTCGACATAGTCGTTGCCGTCGGTAAAGCTTCCGAATGGTAGCACCTCAACGCGTCCGGTATAAGCAAGGCCGCTGTTCGAAGACAAAGAATTCCTGCCTTCACCCGAGGTGAGCGCACCCTTGAGACCAAAGTACTCGGTCTTCAGATTTGCGAAAAAACCAAAGTCGCGATCAATATTGAATGTTGCATTCACCCGGGACCGGTCGACGAACTGCTGATCACCGGAGGAGATGACGCGTTGTCGGTTACCGGGCAGTTTGGTCTGGCCAAGGCCGAGTTCCAGGCTTCTTGTGACTTGATAGCGAATGACCGCATCGCGAACCACGTTCGGGCTTGAATTGTAAACGGAATTCTTCGGGCCGGCCCAATCCATGTCGCCTCTTGAAAAGGAGAATTGGATATAATACGTAAGGCGTGGATCGTACATGAACCCTTCCATCTTGATCCGCAGTCGTCGCACGCGAAACTCAAACTCGTCTACGCCGGATTCATCGTCATTGGTGGTAAACGCGGCGCGGTTCTGCATTCGGAATTGTAGACCCAGAGAATAGAGGCTATCGGCTGTGACTAGACCAAACCCTTTCTGCGGGCGGGTAAAGAACCGCACGGGTGCTGTATCCTGGCCAGAAACAAAGAGGGGAAACAGTAAGAAGAACAATACCAGATAGTGCACGGCATTCGACCGGTCGCTCATTTGTTTCAGGATTTTGGACGTGAATTCGGCGCAAAATAAGACCAATTTTTTGATTAACGGCTCCGTGCGTACCGAAGCGTTAACAGTAAATTAACGTTGTGTTTACACAATTAACATAAACATAACATCGCTTGGAGGGTGCTTTCGCGCCGTGCACTTACTTTTGTGCAAAGCAGAATTCGTATGAGAATCAGGCTATTGACGATGGTTGCCGCACTTTTCATGGCGGTGGGCTGTGGTCCGAAGAAGTCGGAGAGCGGCCTTACTGGTGCAGTGCGCGTGGACGGATCGAGCACTGTCTATCCGATCACGGAGGCGATCGCGGAGGAGTTTAGAATTGATGAACCAGGCGTTCGGGTGACCGTTGGTGTATCGGGGACAGGTGGCGGCTTCAACAAATTTAGCCGCGGTGAAGTCGATATTAATAATGCATCCCGACCAATTTCCAGTAAGGAAGCATCCGCGTGTCGGGAGAATGGTATTGAATTCGTGGGATTGAAAGTTGCGTACGATGGCCTAGTCGTTGTCGCGAACCCCGCAAATAAGTGGCTAAACGAGGTATCGGTCGAAGAGCTAAAGAAAATATGGGAACCCGCGGCACAGGAGGAGATCACGCGGTGGCGTCAAGTAAATCCAGCCTGGCCGGATGAACCATTCAGGTTGTACGGTCCAGGGATCGCTTCCGGTACCTACGACTACTTCACCGAAGCAGTGGTGGGAAAAAGCGGATCGAGTCGCGGTGATTTCACCGCAAGTGAAGATGATAATGTGCTTGTTCA
>JBIQJZ010000213.1:2436-6464 GCA_044507115.1 Flammeovirgaceae bacterium
TGTAAGGACCGATGACGGCGTTGTGCTTCCTTCTGCCGAGACGGTTAAAGACGGTACTTATAAGCCCTTGTCGCGACCGGTGTTCGTGTATGTTTCAGATGTCGCGGCTGCTCGCCCCGAGGTTTCCGCATTCGTGGAATTCTACCTCGAAAATGCCTCGTTTTTGGTTGCCGATGTCGGATACATTCCGCTGACGGATGCGGAATACGATGTTGAAGGTGAAGCATTCAGAAAATTCCGATCATCGACGGCCGTAACGAAAGGGGAGGAACCGTGAGACGCTCGGGCGAACTTGTAATTGAAAGAGTTCTCGCCCTGGCGGCGCTGCTCACGGTGTTGACAACTGCGGGAATAATCTGGGTGCTCGTGTCGGAGTCTTGGGGATTCTTTGCAACGGTACCGCTGAAGGACTTTCTTTTTGATAGCGAGTGGACACCGTTGTTCGCTGACAAGCACTACGGCATTCTGCCGCTGCTCTCCGGAACATTGCTTACGACATTCATTGCGATTCTGACGGCGGTGCCGCTGGGTATTGTGATTGCCGTATATCTAAGTGAGTACGCACGGCCGGGCTTCCGAAAGTCGTTGAAGCCGGCGCTGGAAGTACTCGCGGCTGTTCCGACCGTTGTGTATGGATTCTTTGCCCTTACTGTAGTCACCCCTTTTCTTCAAAACTTTATTCCGGGGCTCGGAAGTTTCAACGCCCTGTCAGCCGGACTCGTTATGGGCATCATGATCATCCCTGTGATATCATCCCTTAGTGAAGATGCGCTGTACGCGGTACCGAAATCCCTGCGCGAGGCATCCTACGGGATGGGCGCAACACGGTTTCAAACATCGTTTAAAGTGGTTGTACCCGCGGCATCTTCCGGTATTATGGTGTCTGTCATTCTGGGGATCGCAAGGGCCGTCGGAGAAACAATGGTGGTGGCTATCGCGGCAGGGCAACAGCCCAACCTGACCTTCGATCCGAGAGAAGCAGTTGAAACGATAACCGCATATATTGTGCAGGTCAGCCTGGGAGATGTTCCGCACGGATCAATTGAATACAAGACGATCTTCGCCGCGGGTATTACACTGTTTGCCCTCACATTCTGCCTCAACAACCTCAGCTTCTGGCTTAAGAAACGATACCAGGAAAAATATGAGTAGTCTTCGCGTTAACAGATGGATCGATACGGGCTTTAAATACGTTGGAATTACATGTACATTCCTCGGGATTGTTGTGCTACTGATATTTCTCGGCGACATTCTCATCACGGGGCTGACGCGGATTGACTGGGAGTTCCTCACGAACCTTCCGTCGAGGCGTCCACATCGCGCGGGCATTCTGACGGCTTGGACCGGTACGGCGTGGATACTTGGACTTACTGCATTGATCGCAATTCCAATAGGAATCGCCGCTGGCATTTATCTGCAGGAGTATGGACGACAAAACCGACTCGCCCGCATTATTGAACTGAACATTGCTAATCTGGCGGGCGTGCCGTCGATCATCTACGGGCTACTGGGATTACAGATATTTGTTCGCACCTTGAAGATGGGAGGAAGCCTGCTTGCAGGTGCCTGTACGCTGGCGCTACTCGTTCTCCCTATCATTATTGTTTCCACGCGCGAGGCGATTAAGGCTGTGCCCGGATCGCTTCGGGAGGCATCGTATGGTATGGGTGCGACCAAGTGGCAGACGGTTTGGCACCAGGTGCTGCCCGCAGCATCGGGTGGAATCCTGACCGGGATAATCCTGGCTCTGTCACGGGCCGTGGGGGAGACGGCGCCGCTGATCGTGATCGGAGCCCTTGCGTACGTACCGTTTGTGGCCGAGAGTCCGCTCGACGAGTTCACGGTGCTACCCATTCAGATATTCAATTGGGTGTCGCGCCCGCAGGAAGCGTTCCTCGTCAACGCGGCGGCGGGGATCATTGTATTGTTGACACTCACTTTTGCGATGAATGGTATTGCGGTGTATTTGAGGAATCGCTGGCAGAAGAAAATAAGCTGGTAGTGTCTTTTGTTGATTATAGGATATTTCGATAACCCACTTTTGATGAAGCCAATCGAAGCCAAGAATGTCGATGTCTACTACGGTGAGAATCATGTGCTGAAAGACATCAGTATGTCTGTGAAGGAAAATACCGTCACTGCGTTCATCGGTCCTTCAGGTTGTGGGAAGTCAACTTTTTTGCGGACGCTAAACCGGATGAATGACTATATTGAGAGCTTTCGAAAGACCGGCCAGGTTCTCATCAATGGGAAAGAGATCTACGACAAGAAGGTTCGGGTAGAGGACCTGCGTCGAAAAGTAGGGATGGTCTTTCAAAAGCCGAACCCGTTTCCAAAATCCATCTTCGACAATGTGGCCTACGGCCTGAGGATACACGGCGTGAGTGACAAGGGAGAGATCAACGAGCGGGTCGAGAAGTCGCTTAGGCAGTCCGCCCTCTGGGGCGAGGTAAAGGACAAACTTGATAAGCCTGCCTTGTCGCTGTCGGGTGGACAGCAACAACGGTTGTGCATCGCCCGGACGCTGGCTGTGAAACCTTCGATCATACTGATGGATGAACCCGCTTCTGCGCTGGATCCGATCTCGACCGCAAAGATCGAGGAACTTATTCAGGAACTGAAGGAGAAATACACGATCGTCATTGTCACTCACAACATGCAGCAGGCGGCACGTGTAAGTGATCGCACCGCGTTCTTCTACCTCGGTGAACTGATCGAGTACGACAAGACGTCCGTGCTTTTTACAAAACCTTCGAACAAACAGACTGAAAACTACATCACGGGAAGATTCGGGTAGCCCGTCCTCCGTGATGAGAAAAATACTAAATATGGCAGCAATCGAACAGGAACTTCAGGCGCTACGCGAGAATTTGCTTGACATGTTAAACATGGTTCGCGGGCAGATTGAACGGTGTATCCTCACCATATCGGAAAAGGACCTCGCGATAGCGGAAGAGATCATTGAAGATGAGCGCCGGATTAACGCGCAGGAACTGGCGATCGACCGCGATTGCGAGAACATTCTCGCGCTTCATACACCGGTGGCGACCGATCTGCGGCTCGTACTCGCTACGTTGAAAATATCCAACGAACTGGAGCGAATCGCGGATGCAGCCAAGAGTCTCGCGAAAGTGCTGGTGAACTCCGACAAGAAGGAGCGGAAGTGGATGAAGGAGTTGAATATCCCCGAAATGCTTGAAGTACTATCCTCAATGCTGAAAGAAATGGGTGTCGCCTTAAAAAAGAACGATACGACACCGGCTCTCAAGGCGTCGAAAAAGGATGAAGAGCTGAATACTTACTTCAAACAATCGCTTAAAACTACCGCTACACTGATCGCCAAGCACCCCGATGATGTACTTCGGATACTGACACTGCTGCTAATGGTGCGCAACCTGGAACGATCCGGAGATCTCACCAAGAACATCGCGGAAGAAATCGTTTTCCACATGGAGGCGCGGGTCGTAAAACATAAGAAAAAGAAATGATGGCACGGTGTTTTTACTATACTTGGTGTTAGCCTTAAGGAGTGGCTGAAAGGCCTGAGAACACATCCACAAAACTTGATCTGGACAATACCAGCGAAAGGAAAGGCTAGCCAAAGCCCCCGGCCCCGTGTTGGGGGCTTTCGCTTTTCCGGGATCCAGCGAAAATCCTTCCTCAGTTGTCCCCGTAACCCGTCAATTTTTTCCCCATATATACGCATTCGAGCGGCTATGACCCCGGCATGCTTTATGTCGCTGTGGTCGCATGATAGCAGAGAGAATAGTGTCGGAATCAACTTTCCGAACTCCGGACGGGCCTGTCGAGCGCGAATTGTATCGGTCGCCGCGAGTTCCCGCACCACTGCAGGTACGTTGCAGGCCGTTTCTTAGCGCTTTTCGACAATCAGGGACAGGGTTATCAGACCGTCCTCGCGTTTGCGGTCGATCAGAATCGGATCGGATACGATCCGCCCCTGCATCTCAGCTCCCTCGCGAACGACGGTAATGGACTTTCCCTTTTCGTATTCCGGTTTCTCGGACGGA
>JBIQJZ010000214.1:0-6024 GCA_044507115.1 Flammeovirgaceae bacterium
CTTCAGGTCAGAAGGTCGCGTTGATCACGAGTTCGCGCGTTTGCTGCAACCTGTTAGTATACCGGAAGTACTCCGCAGTACGATCAAAGCGCACAAAGTCCTTCGGCAACTTGATTGTAGCGATCTTTTTTTCGAGGAAGCCGTCTTGTGTCACGCGACTAATCCGGTAGAGCCAGATTTCCTTGTCAACTACGACGGCCAGCACGTTACCTTGCTTTCCCTTTATCTTACCCACTTGCAGCGATGACGGTTTGGCCAATTGAACCGGGCTGCAGGAAGGTTCCTTGAATACCCGCTTTGTATGGCGCAAATCAACATAGCCACCGCCAAGCGAGGCGCGATGATCACCATGAAAAAAATCGGGAAACTCGACCACGGTCATGCCGTGTTTCATACTGGCCTCCACAAATTTGCGCTTTCGCTGCAAAGTAGACTGCCCCTGAAGGGTCATGTCCATTCCCATTCCACCGATGTGACCGCTCAGTTGGTTCTCCCCGCGTACCACCGGCTGACCTGGAGCAAGCGCCTCCTTCACACGCGTAATGACGCCGTCTTCGCCAATCTGATAGATTTGGATTGGGGCGGTTTCGGCGAAGTAGGGATTGATCAAAAGGAAAACCTCTTTCTTATTGTCTCCGTCGATATTGGTAATTGCCCAATCGACGGTCCTGGGGTGATGCATCTCGGATGAATCCGCGAATAATTCCAGGTATTCAGTCTTAAAAATATAGTTGAAGACCTTCTGAAGCTCGGACGGCATATCAGCCATCGCTTGACCGTGGGTGCGCGGCGCCAGAATAAAAGATAAGCAAACGATCACCAGGGTCTTCATCTTAATTGGTTAATGCCGGTTTTCGATCGCGAGGTAACCGCATGCGCGGCGACTCCTTAGGTGAGTGCGGAGGTTCCTTCGTATGCCGCCCAAGCTTGGTGAAGAGCCTGGTAGAACAGTTGTGGGTCTTGTGCACCTGACACGGAAAACCTGTCATTTAGTAGGAAAAACGGCACACTTCGAATACCAATTGTCCGGGCAAGCGCCTCATCTTCGCGGACCTTATCCGCGAACAGGTTAGAATTTATAACCTCCTCTACTTCCTTTTCGGATATTCCGATTGCCTTTCCAACGAGAACCAGCGAATCGCCGTCGTCGATGTTCACTCCATCTGTAAAATGTGCCCGGAAGAGTGCTTCTTCGGCTTCGCTACCCAAACCCTTCGATTTCGCGAGCTGGATAAGCCGATGGCCGTTAAACGAATTCGCCACGACCGTGTTGTCAAAATTAAACACAAGTCCTACTTCGCGCCCGATACTCTCGACTCTATCGTGCATGCTGGCGGTCTGTTCACGGCTCATCCCCTTGATTTCTGATAAGTAATCATACGGATGCAGATCCGGTTGGGTTTTGAGATTTGGATCAAGTTGAAAACTCCGCCATATGACTTGCACCTTCTCCCTGTGGGGAAACTGCCCGAGCGCCATCTCAAACTTCCTTTTCCCGATATAGCAAAACGGGCATCGTATGTCAGACCAGATATTTACTTTCATCAGCAATAGTCAATTCGTTTTTTCTTAGTAGCCCGCTTTGATATAGCTCCATCCTTCACTTTGACGACGAACGATGTGTGCGACACCCGCGGGTATGGGTTTCGCTGTTCGCGACAGCTCGGAAAGATCAAGCTTTTCTGCACGGATCGTGTTCTCACAAATCAGAAATTCAACCCCATTCCGTTCAAGTTTCTCTATTTGCTTGCGAAACGGGCAATCCTTTAACAAGAGATCAATACCGTGACTATGGGTAACAACCTCAATGCGAACACCGTTCATCGCTTCAATAAGATTAGTCAGTTGTCGCAACATCGACTTTTGTACAAATGTGTCGTTGTTTGACAATTGAAATACCACTTTATATCCTTCATCGGTTTTCATTTTCGTATGCTTTCACGGCGCCGACCCGGCACCTAATTCTCATCACTTGTCCAATTCTCTCAGAAGGTCAGCAAGATCGAGTGGAAGTGTTACCATCGCGATCGTCCCATCAGCATTGTAAGGCCATTGCTCTTTCGGACGATCCCAATACAGCTCAATGCCGTTGTTGTCCGGATCGTTCAGATAGAGTGCCTCTGAAACAGCGTGGTCGCTCGCCCCTGACAAGGGGTATCCCGACTGTCTCAGGCGCTGAAAGATCGCTGCGAGGTCTTTCCGCGATGGATAACGAATCGCCACGTGGTACAGACCAACCCCATTCCGGGAAGCCGGCGAAGCACCCTGGCTGTGCCAGGTGTTCAGTCCGATATGATGGTGATAGCCACCAGCGGAGACAAACGCCGCCTGATCGCCGTACATCGTGGTCAATTGAAACCCGAGCAAATCGCGATAGAATTTCAGCGATCGCTGAATATCCGAGACCTTCAAATGCACATGGCCGATGTCCGTTCGCGCCGGAGCGGTGTAAACATCGTGCGTTGCATCGTCAGTTTCATTTTTCATATTCGTTTTCATAGTCATTTCAATTATGTTCTTCCGACGACTGTGGTCGAATAATCAATCGCAATGTCGGGTCGTTCGTCATAAACGACCACAACCAGCTAAATGCGAGCTTCACCTTATTCCGAAAACTCGTGATTGGAATAAGATGTATGAATAACCAAACAAGCCAGGCGGGAAATCCCTTAATAAATCCTTTCGGCAAATCCACTACGGCCTTGTATTTGGAAATGATTGCCATTGTCCCTTTGTCCTTGTATTCAAAAGGCATCGGCGACTTTCCTTCCGCCTGGCGTTTGAGGTTGTCAGCCAGATGTTTGCCCTGCTGAATTGCAACAGGCGCCAGCATGGGATGTCCGTTTGGATATCCTGTGTCCGTTGTCATCAAAGCTATATCACCGACGGCAAATATGTTGTCGGTATCTTTGACTTTGTTGTACTCGTCTACCAGCAATCGCCTCCCGCGACCGATCACCTCCTCGGGAATCCCCGGAACCGTACGACCGATCACACCCGAGGTCCAGATAAGAGCCTCTGTTGGAATTTTATCTCCGTCAGCCAGTACTACGTGCCCGTCTTCATAGTCTTTGACCGCGACATTTAGCCGAACCTGAACGCCGAGGTTTCGCAGAACCTGAGTCGCTTCCACCTGCGACTTTTTACTCATCGGGCCGAGTAGTTGTGGTCCGGCCTCAATGAGATGAATCGTATTTGCGACCCGTGTGATTTCTGGGTACTCTTTCGGAGCGATTGTATGCGCCATTTCCGCCAACATGCCCGCCACTTCAACTCCACTGGGTCCGCCGCCGGCAATCACGATATTCAACAGCCTCCTTCTCTCATCGGGATCGGAACTGCGCGCCGCCTTCTCCATATTCAAAAGAAGATGATTCCGAAGATTGGTCGCATCTGTTATTGTCTTCAGCGGACTTGAATTCCTTCTCACGTTTTCCATCCCGAAGTAGTTGCTCTCAGTGCCAAGTGCCAGAACGAGGTAGTCAAATGCAAGAGTACCCGAGTCGGTCTCGATAGTATTCTTATCCGTATTCACACGCTGAAGTCGACCGAGGTGAAACCTGAGATTCTCCTTCTCCTGAAACAACCTGCGGAAAGGATAGCCGATATTCGACGGCTCAATGAAAGCCATACCCACCTGGTACAGCAACGGCGAAAAGGAGTGGTAGTTAAACTGGTCAACCAATGTGACCTTGAACCGCCCATCGTTGGCCAACCTCTTGACGAGGTTTATGCCCCCGAATCCACCCCCGACTACCACGACTCTTTTCGTTGTTGCTTCCATCGATCTCGCGATTTTAGTTTACTGTGCCAGGTATCCGCCGTCGACCGGGTAATACCCTCCCGTCACGAACGATGCTTTGTCAGAGGCCAGCCATGCGACCAGTTCGCCGACTTCCGGTGCCTCTCCCAGCCGACCTACCGGATGCAGTGCTATAAGTGCTTTGCGCGTAGCGTCATCAAGCGCGTCCAAAAGCGGTGTATTGATATAACCGGGACCGATTGAGTTGACGCGGATTTTCTTATCCGCATACTCGAGCGCCGCAGCTTTCGTCAATCCGACAACTCCATGCTTTGCGGCAACATACGCTGGTGATCCTTTTGTGCCCGCGTGTCCAAGGATAGACGCCACGTTGATAATACTTCCACCGTCCTCCAGCATCGCGGCGATCTGGTAGCGCATGCCGTAAAAGACACCAGACAAATTAATATCGATCACTTTTTGCCATCCGTCGATCGGATACTCACCCGTCATTCCCAAGGGTCCACCGATGCCGGCGTTATTCACAGCGATATCCAGTCGACCGTATTTCTTCAGTGTTTGTTCGACCAGTGACTGGTTGTCCTCCGCCTTTGATGAGTCAGCGCGCACGAAAAATGCCTCGCCTCCTGACTTCTTTATCGATTCTACGGCCCGTTTTCCGTTGTCTTCGGAAATATCGGATATTACTACTTTGGCCCCATCACGGGCCAGCGCCTCGGCGGCAGCCTGGCCTATTCCCGACCCGGCTCCCGTGACGATGGCGACTTTTCCTTCTAGCGTTTTCATATCAATATTTTATGGTTAACTATGCTTTCTTCACCAATTGGATCTCAGCATGCAACTTGACATCCTCACTCACCAGGACCCCACCAGTTTCAAGTGCGGCATTCCAATTCAAATTAAAGTGGGTCCGGTTAAGTTTTCCCGTTAGCGTAAATCCGGCTTTCTCATTTCCCCAAGGATCCTTTCCAATCCCACCGAATTCCACATCAAATGCGATCGGTTTGGTTACTTCACCAATCGTCAGATTGCCCTGGAGTACGTAGTCCTGTTCGCTCTTCTTCTCCAGTCTCGTAGAGACAAATTTGATCTGAGGATGTTTTGACACGTCGAAGAAGTCACCGGATTTCAGGTGCTTATCACGATCCGCGTTGTACGTTGTAATACTGTCAGTGTCGGCTGTGAATGTGATTTTTGCGGTAGTAAAATCATTGCCCTCCGTTTCCACTTCGGCATTGAATTTTTCAAACGCGCCGGAAACATTCGTAATCATCATATGTCTTACTTTGAAACCGACTTCACTGTGCGTTGGATCGATCGTCCACGTGGTTTTTGCTGCTGTTTGTGTTTCCATGATTCGTTTTGTTTTGTTTGTTTCAATGATGATACAAAGGTAAGCCGGGGCGCATCGGTATTCCGTTGAACTAGGTTAAGAAAATCGTACCGCGTTAATTCCGGTGGTGTATGTTGACGGGCGTGGTCTTTGTGTCTTGAGTTTTATTAATCTGGATTAACGTTTTCGTGCGCTCGCACGACGTACCTTTGATTATCAAAACAAAGCGGCTATGGAACACAGAATATTAGGAATTCATCACATCACGGCAATTGCCGGGAATGCGCGGCGCAACTACGAGTTCTACACCAATGTATTGGGACTCCGCCTCGTTAAGAAGACTGTCAATTTTGATGACCCGGGCACTTATCACTTCTATTTTGGTGATCAGGTAGGGTCACCAGGAACTATTCTGACCTTCTTTCCTTGGGAAGGAATCACAAGAGGTAGGCAGGGAAGCGGCATGACCACCGATATTGGATACGCGGTACCCGCTGGAAGTCTCCCGTTTTGGACAGAGCGCCTAAAGAAAGCCAACGTCCTGATCACCGGCAGTGGAGAGCGAATGGGAGAAGAATATTTGTCGTTTGAAGATCCGGATGGACTACCATTAACCTTGATCGTGCCTGCGACACCCGATAGTCGTAAACCATGGGTAACAAACGAAGTCGGCGCAGATATGGCTACGCGCGGGTTTCACAGCGTCACGCTTTCGCTCAGATCGGTGTCAGAGACTGCACGACTACTGACCGAAATTTTTGGCTATTCACTCGACAAGCAGGACGGAAACCGCTACCGCTACGGCATCCAAACCGCTCGCGGAGCTTCGCTAATAGATATTTTGGAAGTCCCCGACGTACCTCGGGCTGTGAATGCGGGAGGCACCATTCACCATATTGCCTTTCGCGTCGCGAATGAGGAGCCACTC
>JBIQJZ010000214.1:6034-6447 GCA_044507115.1 Flammeovirgaceae bacterium
AGAAAGTACTGGAATACGGACTAAACATTACTGAGAAAATTGATCGAAACTATTTCTTTTCGCTCTACTTTAGAGAGCCCGGCGGTGTCTTGTTTGAGATAGCCACCGACAATCCCGGGTTTGCTATAGACGAGTCGGTTGATGAATTGGGATCGAGCCTGAAACTTCCGCCGCAATACGAAAGTCGTCGGGCAGATATTGAACGTGTACTACCCGTTCTCACATGATCCGTTCTTAACTGTAGCAGTAACTAAAACCAGATCACAATGAACAACGCAATACAACTTAAGCTTGATGAAACAGGTCGCGGCGCTTTTGTGCTGGAGAACGAGGGTGAACGCTTTGCCGAAATGGAAATCGCAATCCGGGATGGCAACCTGACGGTGTACCACACCGAGGTCGCCGAAGCTATG
>JBIQJZ010000215.1:0-6381 GCA_044507115.1 Flammeovirgaceae bacterium
GGTAATTACATTGCCGACCAACAGCATCACCCTGTTTGGTTCGGGTAGTGATGCTGAAGGAGCTCAGCTAACCTATGTCTGGACGCAGCTAAGCGGACCCGCGGCTACACTGACTAATGAAGACAAGGCAGCCTTGACGATATCTGATATGGTTGAGGGCAATTATGTGTTCAGACTCACTGTTACAGATGATGAAGGGGCGTCCGACAACGACGATGTTCTCGTCACTGTAAATGCGGAAACTGTGAACCAGGCGCCTATTGCAAACGCAGGCTCCGATATTATTATTACGTTGCCGACCAATACCGCCAACATCAATGGTTCCGGTAGCGACGCGGATGGCTCGATCACCGCATATCTCTGGACGAAGGTGTCAGGTCCCCCGCTCACGATGGGAGTAGCCACGAACGCCACCCTGTCTGTCTCAGACCTTACCGAAGGGCTTTACGTTCTGCGATTGCAAGTGACAGACAACGACGGTGCGACCGACACCGACGACATGTCGATAACAGTGAATCCGGAAACTGTCAACCAGGCTCCGGTGGTGAATGCCGGTGCCGACAAGACAATCTTCCTGCCCACAAATACTGTTCAGCTTTCCGGAAGCGCGAGCGATCCGGATGGATCGATTGTCAGTCGCCTCTGGACGCAGGTAAGCGGTCCGTCCGCCGCGACCTTGGTGAATACAACCTCAACGCTGTTAACTGTCAACAACCTTGTGGAAGGCGTTTACCGGTTCCGCTTCACTGCAACGGACGACGATGGATCATCTGGCTTTGACGAGGCAGTGGTAACTGTAAATGCGGAAACCGTAAATCAGGCACCGTTTGCAAATGCAGGTTCGAATCAATCTATCAAGCTTCCTGTCAACAGCATCACGCTGACTGGAACAGGAACGGATCCGGATGGTACGATAGCCAGTTATAGCTGGACCAAAATATCCGGACCTGCTTGTGCACTTGCCGGCGAGACCACGGCGTCGCTGAGTGTTACCAATATGCTGGAAGGTACTTATCAGTTCCGGCTTACTGTCACCGATGACGACGGCGCGACAGGTTCGGGTGAAGTCACCGTTACCGTGTTGGCAGCAGCTATCAATTTGCCGCCGAACGTTAGTGCCGGTGCTGATGTAAATGTTGTGCAGCCCGCGAATACCGCCACGCTGACCGGCACCGTGACCGATGATGGCACGATCGCCACCCTTGAGTGGACACAAGTCAGCGGGCCTGCAGCTACGATGAACGGCGCGGCAACCAATGTGCTGGAATTGAGTAACCTCGTCGAAGGAGACTATGTGTTTCGCTTGACTGCTACAGATGACGGAGGACTGTCCAACGCCGACGACGTAATGGTCACTGTATTCCCTGCCCAGCCTGCCAATCTCCCGCCCGTTGTTAATGCCGGCGGTGAGACACTGATTCAGTTGCCGCTGAATTCGGTTGAGATCGTTGCTGATGCTTCCGACCCTGACGGGATCATTGCAACATACAAGTGGACACAGACCATGGGCTCCCCTATTTCAATCGATCCGGACGATACGCACATCCTGTCCCTTGCAGGCCTGCCGGCCGGCACATACCAGTTCATCGTGACGGTGACGGATGGTGAAGGTGTGACCGCCAGCGATGTCGCAACGCTGATCGTGCGAGAGGAAGATCCCATCGTGAAACCGTTTAATACATTCTCTCCGGACGGCCGCGGCGATGTCAGTACGGAAACCTGGAATATCGTTAATGCAGATCTGATTGATGATTGTGAGATAGAAGTGTTTAACCGCCATGGTCAGCGGGTGTATTTTTCGAAAGGATATACCACGCGTTGGGACGGGACATTTAATGGCTCGGTCCTTCCCCAAGGAGTATATTTTTACGTTATTCGTTGTCCGGATCAAAAGCCGCTGAACAGCACTGTAACCATAATTCGCTAGCGCAATAGATGAAACCCCTATCAGTCTCACTCGCTTTAGGACTTTGTCTGATTTTGTCGGACCATGTTATTGCTCAGCAAAATTTGGTATACAATCACTATTTTCTGGATCCGTATCTATACAATCCGTCATTCATTGCAGCCGACGGGTATACCGAAATGAATCTGAACTTCCGCAGGCAATGGAGCGACTTCCAGGGGGCGCCAACAACACTCAGCGCAAACCTCCAGGTACCTGTGAACTACAAGCTGGCGTGGGGAGTCAACTTGTACAACGACAAGGCAGGCGTGTTGCAGACGAATACGGGCTTTGCGTCATTAGCTTACAAGGTGTTCCTCGGCAGGAGCACAGATGATAATCACAAGATCGGTTTTGGATTGTCAATGGGTTATTCCATGTACCGTATTGATCTCAGTAAGGTCGATGACGTTACCGACCCGTCGTTGACGAACTCGAACACATCGAACCTGACCGGGCAGTTTGGTATGCATTACCAGTTCAATCGCCTCAAGATCGGGTTCGCATTGCCTCGCCTTTTCGCCGACAAGCTTGTTTCTGAAGAGGCCTTCAACTCACCGGCGTTTGAAGCGCTGAAAAACACATTCTACTCGATTAGCTACGACATCCTGCTCAGTAGACGGGTCGGCTTTGAGCCAACCGTGACCTACCGCACATTCGAAGCAGCGGACGATCAGTTCGAAGTGCTGGGTGCGTTCAGAATTGATAACCTTCTTTGGGCGGGCGGTTCATACCGACAGGACTATGGGCCCGGAGCATTTCTTGGATTTGTCGTCAAGGAGAAACTCAAAGTCGGGTACGCATATGAATTTGCTCCGAAGGTTGTCAACGGACTTGGCACTGGTTCACACGAAGTGCACGTGAGCGTTCGCCTTGGCAAAACACAAAAGAACAGGCCTCAGGCAACGGGTACTACAGTATCTGAAACACGTCCCGTTCAGGAAGAGATCGCTGTACGACCAGAGCCTCGTCGCGAGGAGGTGCCGGAAGAACCTGTCGTGGTAGAGCGCGTCGAGGTGGAAACGCCCGTCGAGCCGCCAACTGTGGTAGAGCCTCCAAAACAGGAAGCTATCGTCGAGCGTCCTGCTGTCACGCCTGACCCGGTTGTTACGCCGGTGACTCAGCCCGCGGAAACAGAGTTGGCACAAGCTCCTGTGTCAGACTTGCCCCCGGGTCACTACGTCATCGTGGGCTCGTTCCTCAGCGCGAAGAATGCCGAACGGTACGTCCGACAATTGAGGGCGGCCGGCTATCCTGGCGTTGCCATATTCTACGCTCCGCGGAACTACAATTATGTGCACGTCGGCAGGCTTAGCGTGTTGAGCGCAGCGCGTAGTGTCCGCGATGAATATCGCGCGAGAAACCGCTTCTTCTTCAAGGATGCGTGGATCCTTTCGATCGAAAAGTAGTTGATCTATTTCCCGGTTAAATATTGATTGTCGATCAGGTGTGCTCCGACGAGCGTACCGATTTCGCGGTAGCCATTTTCATTTGGGTGACCATCGTACCGGAAAAAGTATTTGTGCTTTTCCGAGAGATCTTTGAATTGTTGCGTGAGTTCGAAGTACGGCAATCCATTGCTGCGGGCAATTGCGGAGTAAATCGAATCGATGCGGTTGTTTTCCTGGAAGTAGGAGTTCAGGATATCGGAAGGCATCCGGGTGACCCGATGACCGGTGAAGTAGTTCATCGGCAGATTCAGGAACATCAGTTTCGCACCATGGGATTTGCATACTTCATTCATCTCCCTGAAATCATCGCTCATTTTTTGTATGGCCTCTTTGGTTGCAGGATGATCAGGGTTGTTGAAGATCGTGACCCGGTCGGGGAAGTCGATGTAGTTGGCAAGCAGGCCGGGGTTCAGGTCTCCGGATCTAAACATGGATTGCACCGTGTCCGTCAAAGTTGTAAAACGCAGTCGCCGAAGACCACCGAATTCGTTGATCAATTTCCCATTGCTGTGCTGCCATTCCGCTTTGATGTCAACCACAATTTCATTCTTGGGACTGAGTATTGCGAGGTAGTTGCCGAACGAAGCCATCAGGAAAGCCTTTGCCAGATACTTAGGATTCCTGATCTGATCGCCTGTGTCTTCTTTCAGTTTGTTCTCAAACAGCTGCGCCAGATCGTCGAGTTGAAGCACACCAACCAGAACCAGGTCGGGTTTCAACAGCGGGACTGCACGAGACAGTGATTCGCGATAGCCAGGGGTGAACTTACCGGGTTGACCGCAGTTGATGACTTCAATGCTGGTATGACCGTTTTCTTTGAAGTAGCGCTCCATTTGCATCGGCCAGCTGTGTTCAAGATCCACACCCCATCCGAATGTCCAGCTGTCGCCGAAGCAGAGGATCCTGAACGTGCCGTCGTCCTTTTCAGCGGAGATCTCCTTATTCCGCAAACCGAGGCTGTTGATCTCCGCTTTGTAGTTGAACTCAACGGTCGTGTACTCGGCAGCGGAGTGTGGTGTAAAGATCAGACCGGCGCCCGCCTGTTCAGGATCCCTGACAAGACCTATTGCGAAGTTGATAAAGATCAGGATGCCCAGCGAGATCCCGATGAAAGCTACGCTGAAGACGAGGTTCTGCAGCGTTTCAGATAAGGTCGTGAGTCTTCGGATATATAGGATAGCTGCGATCCCGCAAATCGGGATCAACCAGAAGAGCAGTTTTAGGAAAGTCGAGTGATATATATCGTAGTCGGAATAATACAGATAGAACGAGACCGGATTCCAGAGCACGATCAGGAAGCCGACAAAAAATACGAGTATGCTTTTAAGATTGTTCATGACAAGAGCTAACGTTCTTTTATGAAATACGCGATGGATTTTCTTTGATTATTCTGCCGGGAACGCCGACGACTGTGCAATTCTCGGGGATGTTGCGCGTAACCACACTTCCCGCCCCGATGATGACGTCGTTACCGATCGATAGGTTGGGAAGAACCGTTGCGCCACTACCTACCGTCGTTCGATCGCCGATGACAGCACCACCGAGCAGCGTAGCCCTGGGCGACACCTCACAATACGCGCCCACCGAGACGTCGTGGTGTATTGCGGCATACGCATTGATCAGACTACCTTCGCCAATGACCACGCTGCTGCTGATCAGCACAAATTCCATGATGTTAACCCCCGCGCCGATGTTCACATTGAAGTGACCGAGGCGCGCGGAGCTTGCGACGATCGAATGCAAGACTCCCCCCGCCTTCCGGAGTTTAGCCGCGACCAGCTCCCGCGAACGTGTTCCGCCCAGGCCGAGGATAAACCGGTTGTCCCGGTTGAAGATATCCGCGAGAGTGTCAATGCTGGTGACGATTGGAAATTGTTCACAGAAAAGAGCAGGTCCGTTGACGGAGATATCGTCAAAGAACTTCAGGTCATCGAGCTGATTCTGCGAATACAGCACGTCGAGTATTTCCTTTGCGTGTCGGCTGGCTCCGGCTACTAACACAATCAATTGTTTTGAACCCGCAACATAATCCTCGCGACAAAGTCGATCTCCTCAACTGTGAGGGTGTGGTACAACGGCAGACACAACACCCGGCTGGATACAGAACGGGCAATCGGCAACTCCGCTGTTTTGAGATAGGGCAATTCGTCGAGCGAAGGAAAGAAATAGCGACGAGGGTAGATCCAGTTTAGGTTTAGCTCTTCGATCATTCGAAGTGTTATCTCCTCGCTCGGAAGCACAACCGCGTAGTACGCGTAGTTGAAAACGGAACCCGGGGTGATAGAGGGTTTTTGAAAGTCCAGGTTTTTCAGCGCCTTGTCGTAGTGCTCACTTTGCGTTTTCCTCATTTTGAGGATTGATTCGATATGGGAGAGGTTTACCAATCCCATAGCCGCGTGGAATTCCGAATTTTTCCCGTTAATCCCTACTTCGGCAAATTTCTCCGGCCCGTCGTGGCCAAAGTTTCTCATATAAGCCATACGTCTCAGGAGTTCCGGCGAAGTGGTTATCACCGCACCGCCTTCGATCGTGTGAAAGAGTTTGGTTGAGTGAAAACTTGCAGTGCTGACATCACCGAACTCGTATACTGACTTGCCATTGTAGCGCGTGCCAAACGCATGCGCGGCGTCGTAGATCACTTTTAGGTTGTGCTTTTCCGCGATGGATTGGAGTGCCTGAATGTCGCACGGGTTGCCATAGACGTGCGTTGCGAGAATCGCAGTAGTTCTCGGTGTGATCGCTGCTTCTACCTGCTCCGGGCTGATGTTCAGCGTCTGACTGTCGATATCGGCGAATACAGGCACACAGTTTTCCCATACGATGCTGCTCGACGTGGCGACGTAGGAAAACGGCGTGGTGATGATCTCGCCTTTTAATCCCAGCGCTTTGATCGCGATCTGGATCGCAATGGTTCCGTTCGTGAGAAAAAGTAAATGATTCACTTTGAGGTATTCTTTTAGCCTCAGTTCGAGATCATTTACCAGG
>JBIQJZ010000216.1:0-6372 GCA_044507115.1 Flammeovirgaceae bacterium
TTTTCGAGAGCTTCCGGATCAATACCCGTCCCGTTATCACGAATGGTGATCACGGGACGGGACTTTTCAGTCAGATAAGCTTTCAGGGTGATTTCCCGGTTGTCCTGTTCTTCAAACGCCTGGATCGCGTTGCGCATGAGATTGATCAGGACCTGTTCAATCATATTCTTGTCGGCTTCGACAGTAAGGTCCTCAGGATAGACCGATATTTCCAAAATGATGTTTGCTTCGGTGAGTTCCTTTCTATGGAGCAGACACAATTCGTCCAGTAATAGCTTGACGGAGATTGTTGACAATTTCGGCGTTGGGATACTGGTGAGGCTCCGGAACTCCTTGACGAAGTGAATCAGTCCTTCGCTGCGTTTGCTGATTGTCTGCAAAGAAAGGTGAATGTCCTCGAGCTGTTCAGGTGTCAATGGACCGGCCTGCTGTGCCGCGAGATGTTGCTGCAGCTCTTCCTCAACGATTCCGGCTAGCGAAGATATCGGTGTAACCGAATTCATGATCTCGTGTGTCAATACCCGGACAAGGTTTTGCCAGGCTTCCATCTCCTTCTCTTCCAATTCACTTTGAATGTTCTGGAGCGAGACAAGTTTGACGTTCTCACCCCGCAGTGTCAATTCGATCGCGTACACCGAGAGTTGGATGATGTCCTCGCCGACCTTCAGTCGGAAGAGCTCGCGTCCCCCGGTCTTAAGACGTCTGAATACTTCAACGAGTGTCTCGCTTGTTTCCCGGATGTCGTCAATATGTGCTGCGTTTGAGACACGGAGCAGCCGGCGCGCGGCGGCGTTGAAGATTTCGATCTTGCCGTCTTCGCGAAAAACAATCAGCCCGATACCAATATGCATGACGATGTTCTTGAAGAACAGCGATTCCGAATCCTTTTGACTTCGCGAACTGCGCAACTTGAGCATGGCTTCGTTCAATTCCTGATGAAGACGCTGCACGACGGGGTCGTCGCTTTGCGTCTTGAACGAATACGAGAGGTCGTCGAAACGGATTGAATCTAGGAATGATGCGATGTTTGCATGCGAACGATCGAGGTATTCGACGAGAAGTTTTACCTGGTACCCGCTGATTGCGAAAAAGAAAATTGCGTAGATCCAATCGTTGGAGGTGCTAAAGAAGCAGAATAGAAAGATCGTCGCGGCCAACATAGCCACGCGCGGAACAATCGGTGATCGCCAGTTAAAGCCCATACTTCTCCATCCGGCGGTACAACGAGGCTCGAGTAAGCCCCAGTTCGTCGGCTGCCTTCGAAATATTGCCCGCGTGCATCTGCAGCGCTTTTGCGATAGCAGTTTTTTCTACTTCATCGAGATTCAGTGTGTTACTGGCGGGACCGAAAGTCAGTGATCTGCTGAACAAGAAGTCAGTCTCCTGCAGGGAAGGTGAATCCGTCATGATGACTGCGCGCTCAATCGCGTGCTGCAATTCGCGAATGTTTCCTGGCCAGGCGTATCGCTTCAGTTTATCCATCGCTTCGGGTACGATCGTAGTAACGGATTTGTGATACTTTCGGGCGTAGTAATTGAGAAAATGATTCGCGAGCAATGGAATATCCTCGATTCGATCGCTCAGGGGAGGGACGTGTATCTCCACTGTATTGATCCTATAGAGGAGGTCCTGGCGAAAAGTTCCTTCCTGCACCATCTTGGTAAGCGGCATGTTTGTAGCGCATATCAGGCGAATATCGACAGCGATCGGCTGATTAGATCCTACTCGCGTGATCTGCCGCGATTGCAACGCGCTGAGTAGTTTGCTCTGAAGACTCATGCTGAGATTCCCAATCTCGTCGAGGAACAGCGTTCCGCCCGAGGCGAGTTCAAAGCGTCCGGCCCGATCTTCCCGCGCGTCTGTGAACGCTCCTTTCTTGTGGCCGAACAGTTCGCTCTCGAACAACGTCTCGGTGATAGCTCCCATGTCAACCGACACGAAGCTATTGTCTTTGCGAAGGGAATTTTGGTGGATTGCGCGCGCAATTAGTTCTTTTCCCGTTCCGTTCTCGCCGAGGATCAAAACATTGGCGTCGGTTTTTGCGACCTTATTGACCATGGAAAAAACCTCCTGGATGGCCGGGCTCTGTCCGATGATTTCACCGAAAGGTCTGCTGATCTGTTCTTCAAGCATTTCCTTGGCCTTCTTGAGCTTGTCTACCTGGTTATAGCTTTTCTTGAGTCGGATAGCAGTCGAAATGGTAGCCACCAGCTTCTCGTTTTGCCACGGTTTCAGAATGAAGTCGGTGGCGCCCTGCTTCAGAGCCTTCACTGCCATCTCCACGTCTCCGAAAGCTGTGATCAGGATCACAACAGCGTTCGGATCTTTCTCGAGAATTTGTTCAAGCCAATGAAATCCTTCCTTCCCGCTGGTGATATCCTTGCTGAAGTTCATATCCAGCAGGATGACATCGTAAGTATCATTGTTTAAGAGAAATGGGATCTTGTTCGGATTTTTTTCGATGATCACGTGGTGGTTCTGTTTTTTGAGCAGCATTTTGGCCGCGAGCAGAACATCCTCATCGTCGTCGATCATCAGAATTTTGCCACCTTCCTGGGTCACGTGTATCTGGAGATTTAGGTTTGAAATACGGGTCTTATGAGAATACTGTGCCAACCGCGAAATCGGGCCTGGCAGCGTTATTTGAGCACTGAAATGTTCCAGTTTGTACAAATATGTTCAAAAATGAACAGATTACTAAGTGTTACGGGCTAAACGGAAAGATATCGATTGACTTCCGCGCTACCAGCACCATTCGTTCATCGGTGAGCAGCACTTGCGCGTATCCCGGAGGGATATCCAGGGTGCGGGTTTCAGCATTGAACAGATTAAAAAAAGTCAGCCTTCCCTTTTCGATGAAGTAGAGTTCTTCACCGAGGAAATTGAACGAAGTGATACCTGCTACATCAATTGTGCGGAGGTGTTTTCCAAACCGATTAAAGACAAGGATCCCGCGGGACGGGTCGAGAAGGAATACGAAACCCTGGTAGTCACGCATCATTGTAAATGCCTCGGGAGCCTGAACAAGCGCTGGGTCTACCGCTACTTCTACTTCTACCTGAGAAGTCTTCAGATCAATTTGTTTCAGGCTGTTGTCAGCGCGGTCCAATATCCAGAGTTTGTACTCGCCTGATGGACAAACGAGCCACGGCTCAACGGCAAACGACGGGTCGATGGGGTAAGCAGCTATGGACTGAAACGAGGGATTGACAAATTCACAGAACTGGTCAGCGCGATAATATAAAAAGAGTCTCGCGCCGTCGCGCGGGTCGAACAACGTGGGTATTGACTCCGTTGTATGCGTTAGCAGCAGATTTCCGTCCTTGTCATAGCGCTGGATGTTCCCGTTTCGGCCCACGGTATAAAAATCACCAGGGCGGTCGATAGCGGTTTGGAGCAGAGAGTCGGTCAGGGCCACTGTGCGCAACTTGCTCTGCGCAAGGCCGCTACCAGCGGAAGCGATCATCAGAAAGCATAGTAACCGTGTCTTCATGCGGTGTCGGAGGCAAATTTCTTCAACTCAACATTCGTGCCGTCATACACAGCATAGGTCTTAAAGTGCACCCACTCACCTACGTTGATGTACCTGCTGTCCTTTCCCACTTCGAGGTCGAGGGGTAGATGACGGTGACCAAATACATAGAAGTCGTGGTGTTTTGTTCTTTCAACTTCGCTGCAATAGATCCAGAGGTACTCGTCCTCTTGCTTGTTGAAGGTTTCGCCCTTCTTGTTATTTGATATTCGACTTTTTCTCGACCACGCGTGTGCTATGCGAATGCCGAGGTTGGGATGAATACGTGCGAACAACCACTGGCACACAGCACTGTCAAAGAACTTCTTTAATATCTTATAGGTGCGGTCGCCGGGGCCTAGTCCGTCGCCGTGGCCGATTAAAATCTTGTGGTCGCCAACTTCCAGCACACACGGTTTTCGGATGACCGGGATATCGAGTTCTGTCGGAAAGTAGTCGAACATCCACATGTCGTGGTTACCGGTAAAGAAGGTCACTGGGATGCCTGCGTCGCGAAGTTCAGCAAGCTTACCCAGGAGACGGACGAATCCTTTCGGCACTGTGTACCGATACTCAAACCAGAAATCGAATATGTCGCCCAGTAGATAGATGGCGTGCGCGTCGTGACGGGCAGTTTCAAGCCAGCGGACGATCTCACGCTCTCGTTGAAGGCTGGATTCAAATGAGGGAACGCCGAGGTGGAAGTCGCCGGCGAAATAGATCTTTTTGCCGGGAGGAAGTTGAGGTGTGACTAGCGTGGTCAAAGGGTGCGTGGTGATAGTTCGGTCAGGTTGCTATAGTCGAAAAATAAAAAGAACTCAGGAATTGAGGTACCTGAGTTCCAAAAATAGCGCTAATGATATCATTTCTAGCTAGAGGCAACCTTTCCGTGTGCATCCCCTTCCAGCGTCGGAGTGGGATCGACGCCTGGTTGTTCGGCCTCGTGTTGTTTCTTTTCGTACTTGCCTTGACCGTTGGTGTATTGCTGATACGTCGTCGGTTTGTCGAAAGGACGTTTTCCAATCAATCTTTCAAGATCTGCCTGGAACAAGATTTCCTTCTCCAGCAACTCTTTTGCGATCACGTCGAGGTGCTGACGGTGCTGCGTCAGTAGGTCGAGGGTGCGCTGGTAGGCCTGCTCGATCAGACTTCTTACTTCCTTGTCGATTTTTTCCGCTGTAGCATCCGAGTATGGTTTCTGGAACGCGTAGTTGTCAGCCTGTTTGGAGTCGTAGTACGAAATATTTCCGATTGCTTTGGTCATCCCGTAAATCGTCACCATGCTGTAGGCCATCTTCGTGATCCGCTCCAGATCGCTCAGGGCGCCCGTTGAGATCTTTCCGAATACGATCTCCTCGGCGGCACGTCCTCCAAAAGCCATACACATTTCGTCAATCATCTGCTCGGTCTGGTACAGGAACTGTTCCTTTGGCAGATATTGCGCGTATCCCAGCGCTGCTACTCCGCGCGGAACAATACTCACCTTAACCAGCGGGTCTGCGTGTTCCAGGAACCATCCCGCAACCGCGTGGCCCGCTTCGTGGAACGCAACGATCTTCTTCTCCTCAGGAGAAATAATCTTATTCTTCTTTTCAAGTCCCCCGATAACGCGGTCGATTGCATCCTGAAAGTCTTGCATGTCGACAGCTTTTTTATCTCTGCGGGCAGCGATAAGTGCTGCCTCATTACACACGTTGGCGATCTCTGCGCCGGCGAAATCCGGGGTCTGGGCCGCGAGTTTCTTTGAGTCGACAGAGGTGTCAAGCTTGATCGGTTTCAAATGCGTCTTGAAAATGGCCTCGCGTCCGACGATATCCGGTTTGTCGATACTGATCTGGCGATCGAAGCGACCCGGGCGCAGCAGCGCTGAGTCGAGTACGTCCGGCCGGTTTGTTGCGGCGAGGATAATGACTCCCGAATCAGTCGCGAATCCATCCATCTCTACCAGAAGCGAGTTCAGCGTGTTTTCGCGTTCGTCGTTTGCTCCGGGGAGTTGCCCGCGACCGCGGCTTCGACCGATTGCGTCGATCTCATCGATGAACACGATACATGGCGCCTTCTCCTTCGCTTGTTTGAACAAGTCGCGCACACGCGCTGCACCCACGCCCACGAACATCTCAACGAAATCGGAGCCCGACAACGAGAAGAAGGGCACAGCGGCTTCTCCCGCAACCGCCTTGGCCAGGAGTGTCTTTCCCGTACCGGGAGGGCCAACCAGGAGGGCACCTTTCGGGATCTTGCCACCAAGCTTCGTGAATTTACCCGGGTTCTTGAGGAAATCGACAATCTCCTTTACTTCCTCTTTAGCCTCATCAAGGCCGGCGACATCCTCGAATGTTATCTTTACCTTGTTTTCGGCGTCAAACAATGCCGCCTTGGACTTTCCGATGTTAAAGATCTGACCGCCCGGGCCTCCGCCACCGGTCATCCGGCGCATAAGCATCCAGAACCCGAACAGCAGCAGGAAGAGGATGCCCCATTGAATAAAGACACTGAAATAATCCTCCCGGGTATCCGGGATGTATTCCGGGACCTTGCTCTGCTCCAGGTTGTCGACCATTTCCTGGTATTTCTCATCAAAGCGGTCGATGGATGTGATGGTCATCTTGTAATGGGGGCCATTCGTATTATTGCCCATCACGCCGTCCTCAATGTCCTGCCTGTACCTCGGTTGCTGCAGGGCCTCCGATGTCAGCGTTATTTCGACCAAGTCCTTATTCTTGATAAGTACCACTTTCTTGATATGCCCATCTTTGAGCATTTGATCGAATTGCGACTGTTGAATGCTCTTCAGGTCGCTGGAGTTGTTATATACATCACCCCAAAAATCACCGCAAGCACTCCGAGGATCACCCATATCT
>JBIQJZ010000001.1:0-14009 GCA_044507115.1 Flammeovirgaceae bacterium
GGACGACGGGAAATTCGACAGTCCGATTGCGAGCGACAACCGGCGATTCTTCACGATGTTGGGTACCCTTGTGGGCGGACGCATTGGGGTTCCGAGATCAGGTCTCGCAGCATCGAAAACCGGCTTGACGATTGCGATCCGGTATGGTGATCAGCGACGCCAATTCGGACCGGAAGGAGCTCCTGAAGTACCTATTTTGAATTACCGCCAGCACCAGCGCCGGCTGATGCCCCTCCTGGCACAAACCTACGCGCACCACTTCGCTCTGCAGTATCTCACCGCAAGATTCCTCAATCGAACCGAGAGTGACATCCAGGAGATCGAGGCACTCGCTGCCGGGCTCAAGGCTGTAGCAACCTGGAGTACGACCCGCACGTTGCAGGAATGCCGTGAATGCTGCGGAGGAAAGGGTTACATGTCTGAGTTCCGCATTGATGCGCTCAAGAACGACACCGAGATCTACACGACCTTTGAAGGCGACAACACCGTCCTCATGCACCTCGTGGCAAAAAGCCGACTGACGGAGTTTAAACAGGCATTCGGCAACATGGACCTTTTCGGGATATTGAATTACGTAGCGGATCAGGCTAAGACTACACTCTCCGAACGGAATCCGATCATCGTTCGCAATACGGACGATAGCCACCTTCTCGACAGCGAATTCCATCTCAATGCTTTCCGGTATCGCGAACGGGATATTCTCGCGTCCGCTGCCAAGAGATTCAAGCGCCACCTCGATAGCGGGATGGACTCGTTCGATGCATTCAACGTGTCGCAAAACCATCTCCTTCATGTTGGCTTTGCCTACATCGAACGCATCATCCTGGAGCAGTTTTTGGAAAATGTGGAATCCGCCGAAGACCCCGGTTGTCAGGCAGTGCTGCGCAAACTCGCACAGTTATACGCCTTATCGACCATCGAAACACACAAGGGCTGGTACCTCGAGAGTGGGTACATGGAAGGTGTAAAAACCAAAGCGATCCGAAAAACTGTCGACCAGCTCTGCTGGGAATTGCGACAAGAGGCCGTCCCCCTCGTCGACTCTTTTCGGGTGCCGGAAGGATTAATGAAGTTAGGAAAATAAGGGAATCAGGAGTTTCCCCTATTTTCCTATTTCCCTAAAGGAAAGCGGCTCCAATCAGGGCAAGTCCCCCACCGAGGACGTACAGTCCCAAGGTGATAATCATCAGAATTCCGATGAACTTGTAATGCGATTTAAGGTTCTCGAAAGCACTCTCGAGATCGCTGGCGTTCTTGTCCTGAAGCGCTGGTTTCAGCTGCGTAGCAAACTTGAATAAGTAGTAAACCGGGAAGAAGTAGACAAGCCCGATCGCAACGTAAATCAGACCGAGGGCGAAGCTCGGGTACGGGAGCGGACCGCCCATTGATGATAAGATGGTCCCCGCGAACAAGCCGCCAACGACGACCAGCGCAACAAAACAGAAGCCGAGGACCGCCAGAAATTTCGCCCATCGCCCTGTTTCTGTCAGATATACTGACGCCGCGGGTGATACTGTCAGTTGGTGGCTTTGGTAGCCGGTACCAGCGTCGATAACATTTTCATTTTCCATACGTGCAGGTTTAGGTATTAGTTTCTTGCGCGTCAGCCGTCACTTTAAGTGCGGCGCTAAAGCCTTTTGCCAGATTGCATATCCGTCGGCGTTCATGTGAAGCCTGTCAGCGACGAACAATTCCTTTCGGGGAGTGCCGTCGGCATTCAGCATAGCATCCCATATATCGACATAGCTCGTGCGGCGTTTCGTCTTGAGAAAAGCCCGGATTGACCGATTGGCCTCGTCCATTCGAGGCATCAGGTGCTGACGCCGGGGGCTTGGTTTCATCGACACATATACGATCTCCGCCTTTGGCAATTTCTTTCGGAGGTAATCAAAGAGCGTGACAAACCGCTGCAAGACAAGTTCACTGGTTACCGTATCTCTCGAAAAATCGTTCTCACCGCAGTAAATCACGATCTGCTTCGGTCGGTAGGGGACGATGATGTCGTCAGCGTAGTCAATGACATGCGGGAGACTGGAGCCGCCAAACCCGCGATTGATGATGACGTGCCCCGGGAAGTCGTCCTGAATATTTTTCCACAATCGAAACGAGGAACTGCCGACGAACACAATCGCATCTTTCGGAGGTGCCTGAATGCTGTCCTGTGCCTTGAAGTCCTGGATTTCCCTCCAGAAAGCCCGTTGCTGTGCAGTCAGGGTGGTCGCAGCAAATACCAGGAGCAGCGCGAGTATCTTATTCATTATGATAAATATACAATTTTACCCGAAACCGCGCTACCCCCCGGTTCTGGCAACGGCGCAAACTAGAAAATGAATCGCGACCTGGTCCCAAGTTCGGCGTCGACGATACCCTGAAGAGCCGGCGTCTTTTCATCGAGCGCTTTCAACAGGACCAACTGATTGCCTGCACGCACAAAATTCTGGTTTTCGTAACGCGCACCGTAATAAACATCATCGTTGAAGTAATCAGTGAGGAAACGAAGCGCCTGCATATAGATCATGAAAGAGCCCGAATACAGTATTAGCGGTTGCTCGTCGGACGTGAGTTCATCACCCATGCTGCTGAGGTAGCCGTTCACGATGGCTTTGAAAAAATCGTCGCGTACTTCGATCTTGAAAAAATCCTTTTCCTCTTCGTTAGCAGGGGAAAGGTACGTCCGCATCATGTCGCCGAGGTCGCTGATAAAATATCCCGCCATCACGGTGTCGAGGTCGATTACACACAGGCCTTTGTCATGTTTGTCAAACAACACATTGCTGATTTTTGTGTCGTGGTGTGTCACGCGCTGCTTTACCTTCGGATGTTTCCTGATCTTTTCAAACTCATCAACAATTCCGGCGAACCTTCTGATGTCGCTGATAAGGTGCTGTGATTGCTTGATTCGATTGACGTTACCCTTCGCGAGTGCAGTTTCAAACTGCCTGTAGCGCAAAGTCAGATTGTGAAAATCGGGAATGGTTACGTGCAGGAGTGACGCATCGAATCCAGCGAGAAGTCGCGTGAACTTGCCAAAATGAAGCGCGGCTTCAAACGCCTGGCCGGGGGTTAGTACCGCATTGATCGTATGCGACCCGCTGATGAATGGAAACACGCGGTAGTATCCATCTCCATCGAGGTATATGATATCATCTCCCGAAAGACTCCGGACCGGTGCGACAAAGAGATAGGAAGGAGAATGTTCCCGCAGGTAGCTGTCGATCATTCGAATATTGGCAGCTACTTCAAAGGGCTTCTTGAATACGTGGTGATTGATTCGTTGAATGATAAACGTGCCTTCGCGTGCCGCGGCTTTCCAGGTGGAGTTGATGAGTCCGCTGGTCAAAGGCTCGACGCTGCAGGTCGCCGGGTCAACTCCATAAAGTTCCAGGATTCTGTTTATCATCTAGTGAGTACGGTTCAAAAAAAAGGTCCGTTTTGGCGCTCAATATAGTTGAATTGTTGATTCCGGCCACAACGACTTTCAATCGTAAGGAATTTAATCACGGCCGTCCTAAGGGTCGCTCCCGGCAGACCGATGAACATTGCAATACCGGGCATTTTGTAATACTTTCAAGCGATTTTCAAGGGAACTGATTATGAAGATGCTCACTGCCGGGCCTGCGCGTCTGGTCTATGAAAATGGATTTTTGCGCCGCATTAACTACGGCAACTCAGAGGTCGTTCGGATGATCTACTTCGCCCTCCGCGACCACAACTGGAACACGCTAAGTCACGATATCACATCGGAAGAGATTGAGAATCAAGGCAACGCCTTTCGCATTTCGTATGAATCCTCCCACCACGACGGAGGGGTTGCGGTGATGGCATGGAAAACCCAGATCGCAGGGACCGAAGATGGAACAATCACTTTTGAGATACGCGGAAGAATGCTTTCCGATTTCCGCAAGAACCGGGCTGGCTTTTGTCTGCTGCATCCACCGTTCGTAGCCGGATCTTCCTGCACCATCGAACACGCCGACGGGGCAACATCGGAAAACACGTTCCCCGTTCATGTAGCGCCTGAGAACCCATTCAAGAACATCCGGTCGATGACATGGACCGTCGGAGCGAATCGGTTTTTGGTGATGTTTGAGGGGGATGTATTCGAAACGGAGGACCAAAGGAACTGGGGTGATGCTTCCTACAAGACGTTCTGTACCCCCCTTGATCTTCCCTTTCCGGTCGAATTGAAAAAAGGCTCGGAGATATTTCAGCGCATTATCCTTCGGCCGGTTGAGCCAGTACCGGCCTCGGTGTCTGACGACGGCACTTTGGTGCTGCAGTCTACCGGTATGCGCGGTGTACTCCCCGCGCTCGGTATTGGAGCTTCCACCGAAACTGAACGGCTGACCGACCGCATGGTCACAATGATCCGGGAACTTCGGCTGACGCACTACCGCATTGATCTGCAACCCTCATCGGAACAGTTCGCGGCGGATTTTTCAAGAGAATACGAAAATGCGTACGCCCTGGGATTACCGCTCGAGGTTGCACTTCACCTGACAGAAAAGTTTGCGGATGAAATAGAAGCGTTTTCGGTGATCTGCCAACAGAATAAGGTACGACTCAAGAAAGTGATCCTTCTGCGCGATGGTGCCCTGGTGACGAGTCAGGATATCATCGACAGGGTTACTTCGCTAAAGGAGACTTTCCCACGGGTGCAGTTCGGAGGGGGTACGGACTATAACTTTACCGAGATTAATCGAAATCACTTCCAGGCAGATAACCTTGACTTCATCAGTTTCTCGATGGATCCTCAGGAGCATGCAACAGACGATCTCACAATCCTGGAAAATGCGGCCTCTCTTGAGTTCCTCGTTGCGAGCACTAAGTCTATCTATGGAAGTAAGATGCCAGTTCAAGTTTCACCACTCACCTTACTGAGGCGATTTAATCCGTACGCTACAAACCCCGCGGACCTTGTCGTAGCGGAAGCCAGGCGGGTGGATCCCAGGCAAAAAGATGTGCTCACATCGCTGTGGACCCTTGGGGCTATCTGCAGCCTCGCCAAAGGGTCCGCTTCCTCTACAACCCTTTATCAGACTGTCGGAAATCAGGGAGTAATTGATAAGGATTGTAACCCCTACCCTGTCTACGATACGATTCGCATACTATCCCCCTTTCAGGGAAGGGCTATCGAAGTTCTATCCTCCCGCGACCCACTTTCAGTCACCGCCGCCCTACTCGACAAAAAGCTGTTGATCATGGCCAACATGACGACAAAAGAGATGCGCGTTCAGTGGAATGGCCGCGAATTCGCTTTGCCGGCGCGCGACATCAGATTGGAAAAAGTGCAGTCCTGATAATTGCTGCTACACTGTGCGGAGGAACTTGAGCTGCTGCTTCAATTCCTTTAAGTGTTCCGTTGCTGCCCGGATTTTTTCGTTGAATTCGTCTCGCACTTTGTCCGCATTTTGTGAACGCCCGAAGAATTCAAGATTATTCTTCCAGAGTGCGATATCATTTTCAGCCTTGGTGATTTTCTTCCGGATAGCCTGTTCTTTGTGGAACAACTTGCGATCAGCCATCGGGTCTTTGCGCAAGTCACTAACCTGGTTTTCAAGCAAAGCCATACTGCGCTCGTCGTCGGTGAGATCCGGAATTGTCGCGACATACCGCTCAACTGCCTCGTGGTAGCGCGCTTTGATCGTAGATACGTCCTTACGAGGAACAAAACCTATTGAAGCATAACGGTCCTGCAGGTTCCGCAGTTCTTCGATGGATGCAGAGTTCTCCGCAACATGGCGTTCCAGATCCTCGATAATAGCGATTTTCATATTCAGATTATCGATCTGCTCTTGCTCGACTTTGCCCATCTGCCCGCGCTTTTGAGCAAAGAAGTAATCGCACGCGTCCTTGAATTCTCGGAACACCTTTTCCCGAAACTTCTCCGGCACCGGGCCGACGTCCTTCCATTTCTGTTGTAAGGCTTTGAGGTCGTTAGATGTTTTCTCCCAATCTTCGCTGTCTTTCAGCTCGAGTGCCTGCTTCACCAGATCATTCTTGACCTGAAGATTTTGTTCACGCTCTTCATCAAGCTTTTTGAAGAAGGCGTTCTTGTTGTTAAAAAACGACTTAAATGCTGACCAGAATTTCTTGTTAACATCTTTCGCCTTGGCCCGCGGCAACCCACCGGCGCTCTCCCATTTTTTTTGAAGGTCCAGAATCTCGCGCGTCTTTTCATTCCACTCCTTGATCCGGTCACTCGAGAAATGCGCGTAAGCCTCAGCTTCCTCGCCATACTTCAGTTTGAGTTCCAGATTTTCCTGAAGTTCATGCTGAAGGGTGTGGAGATAGGCATCGCGGCGCGCGTATACCGCATCGGATGCGGCTTTGAAACGTTGCCAAACAGCTTCTTTTTCCTCGGCGGGTACGGGACCGATGTGCTTGAACTCCTGATGAAGCTCGTTGAGTTCACGGATGGCATCTTTGATGATCTCTACGTCCGCAAGACGTTCAGCACGCACACACAACTCCTGTTTCGCTTCGAGGTTTTTGCGTCTGTCAAGTTCCTTTAGCTCGAAGTAGATGCTTTGATTGTCATAGAAGCGATCAACCAGAGCGTGGTAGTTCGCCCAGAGTGTTTTTGCGTGTGCCGCCGGGACAGGACCAATGCCGCGCCATTCTTTCTGCAGTTCCTTGAAGGTCTCGAACTGATTCGTATTGTCAGGAGAATCGACCAACACGCGAATGCGTTCGATCAGCTCCTGCTTTTTCCGCAGATTGTCTGCTTTTTGTTCTTCCTGTTGGCGGAAATATTGTGCGCGACGATCGCGAATCAGCTTGACGTGAGCGTCAAAAGCAGTATCAAGTTCGTCGCCTTTGTAGTCAAAGTCATCGGCCTCACCTCCTTCTTGCAAAAACTTTTCGAGGGCGTTTTGTTTTTCGCGTTCGCGAATCTCATCGTAATGCGGTTTTATCTCCCGTAGAAAATGATCAACCTTCTTGTGGTTCGACTCCTTTGACAACTCTTTTACCAGCGCCACCAGTTGTTCCTTGGAAAAGTCGCTGTAGTCGACGTGCTTTTGATCTTCGTCCTCGAGAGAATCGTCGTAATTCTCATCCCTGTCTGAAAGGTCGGCTTCGGAATTAAGCACTCTCAACTCACTCGCAGGGCCATGTACATGATCAAGTCCATCGCGATTGTCTTTTTCAATTTCCATGGTAAAAGAATCCATTTCTACCCCCTTTTATGCTAAGTTACTTAAAAAAGCCTAATTCAGCCGCGGGTCCACCGGATACTTCGAATACATCGAAAACCGTCCTCCCATGCTATCAAGGGCCTTTCTCCACATTACTTCCGGTCCGTGACATAATCACATACGATCCAGGAATCCTGGTCAAGTTCTGCCTCTAACTGACCCGGGCCCCATCCGCTGTAGCCGAGAAAGAAGCGAATGTTCTTCTCGTCGAACTGATGCGTTTCAAACAAGAGCAGTAAACTCTCAAAGGCACCTCCCCAGTGGATGCTATCGACTATCTCAACTGCATTTTCAAGTACCGCATTGCGATGAATAAAATGCAGCGTATCCTGCTGTACCGGTCCACCGACGTATACCAAACTCTCGAGATCTGCTAAGTCCTCCATCACTTCGCCCACCTTCAATATCGAAGGTTTATTCAGTACAAAACCGAACGAGCCTTCTTCGTTGTGTTCACATAACAGCACCACTGTTCTCTCAAAATTTGGATCTGGCAAAAATGGTTCCGATATCAACAGTCTTCCCTTCTCTGGTTTGATTTTATTCCGGTACTTGAAAAACTCCATCGCAGGTATTTCGATTGAACAGTTTATTCAGACATAGCAAGGAGAAAAGGGTGCCGTCCGATACATGAATAAAATACTTAACCTTCATCTATGCAAATCTTATTTCTTTGATAAATTTCGTGCCTGAATCATGAGCGGGGGATCCGAAGCGTGTATTAGTATTTACTAAAGATCAATGATGCAGGATATAGCGAATATACGAAAAGACTATCGAAAGGCTACACTCGACGTCGCCAGTGTCGAGGGTAATCCGTTCAGCCAATTTCAGAAATGGTTTTCCGAAGCCCTTGCTTCGGAAGTACTCGAACCGAATGCCATGCATCTCGCCACCGTGGATGATCGAGGACGTCCATCGGCGAGGATCGTATTGTTAAAAGGCCTGGACAATAATCGGTTTCTTTTCTATACGAACTATCGCAGCAGGAAGGGCAAAGAGCTTGAAATTAATCCTGCGTGCGCGTTAACATTCTTTTGGCCAGAGCTTGAAAGACAGGTGCGGATACAGGGAATCGCAACGCGGGTGTCGACAGAAACATCCGACATATACTTCCAAAGCCGGCCTCGTGAATCGCAACTCGGTGCGTGGGCATCGCCGCAAAGCACAACCATTGAAAGTCGCGCACTTCTCGAACAACGCTTTCGCGAAGCGGAGAAAAAGTTTGAGGGGAGATCAATACTGGATCGCCCGGACCACTGGGGAGGATTTCAAGTCGATGCAGATGTGATCGAGTTTTGGCAAGGAGGAGCGGGACGTTTGCACGACCGAATTCTGTACACAAAAGCAGGTGACAACACCTGGGATATTCAGCGACTTGCGCCCTAGAACTACCGAAGATCAAACAGGTTGTTCACGCCGATGAACCTGCGCACAGTAAACCCTTCCCCGTAATCAGCACCGATCGCGTGACCGTACTCAATGGCGCGTGCTTCGATCATTCGAAGGAACCCGGGCTTGCTGATGTACGTCTCCGGTTCCTGGCTGCTGGGATCGTGGAACTGCGAAGCGAATGCCTTGATAGCTTTCATCTTGATGGGCCACTCAGCGGAAATGTCAACAACAAAGTCCGGAGTAATGAACTGACTTTGAACAAAGTGATATACGACGTCCGGACGCCAGGCAGCTTGGGGCTTTCCATCGTCACCGATCGTTTCAATCTTCGACAACCCCGATAGAAAGCAGGCGTCATAGGCCAGTGAAGCCCCTTTGCCATGGTCTATATGGCGATCATAAATGGCATTCGCCAAGACAACTCGCGGCTGATATTTTCGAATGACCGTGATCAGTTTGCGTTGGCTCGTTTCATCATTTGCAAAGAATCCATCCGCGAGACCTACGTTTTCCCGAATGGAAAGTCCAAGGATTTTGGCAGACTCTTTTGCCTCCGCCAGCCTCAGCTCAGGCGTGCCACGTGTTCCCAACTCGCCACGCGTCAGGTCAGCAACCCCAACTTTGTATCCTGCGGCAGTATGTTTTGCGATTGTTCCTCCGCAACCCAATTCAGCATCATCTGGGTGTGCTGCCAGCACCAGGATATCGAGTTTCATGATCGTCGTTATTGAGCGAGTTCCATTTCCTTCGCAACGAGAAACTTCTCTGCATCGAGTGCTCCCATACATCCTGTACCTGCAGCTGTGATCGCCTGGCGATACACTTTGTCGGCGGCATCGCCAACCGCGAATACGCCAGGGACGTTGGTCCGGGTGGAGCCGGGAATCACCTGGATGTACCCTGTCTCATCCATGTCGATGATTCCTTTGAATATGTCTGTGTTGGGTTTGTGCCCGATCGCGAGAAAGAATCCCTGAATAGGTATGACGCTCGTTTCACCAGTCTTGTTGTTGATGACGCGAACCGCATTGACACCGTTCTCATCGCCCAGGATCTCATCTGTTTCGGTGTTCCAGTGGATTTCGATATTTGGCGTATTAAACACCCGTTGCTGCATGATCTTCGACGCTCTCATTTCGTCTCGCCGAACAAGCAGGTGCACTTTCGTGCACAACTTGGAGAGATACGTCGCCTCTTCGGCCGCCGAGTCACCCGCACCGACAACTGCCACTTCCCGGTCGCGATAGAAGTACCCATCGCACACAGCACACGCCGAAACACCTCTGTTATTGTAAAGCGTTTCGCTTGGGATACCCAGGTACTTGGCCGAAGCGCCGGTAGCGATAATCACGCTCTCTGCTACGATCTCCTGTTTTTCGTCTACGGTAACCCGTAGCGGATAACTACTGAAGTCGACGGATGTCACCACACCGTAGTGAATCTTGGTACCAAAACGCTCCGCCTGTTTCTGGAAATCCAGCATCATCTGAGGACCATTGATTCCATCAGGATAGCCGGGGTAGTTCTCTACGTCATTGGTGGTTGTCAACTGCCCTCCGGGAGTTCCACCTGTATAGAGGACCGGGTTAAGGCCCGCGCGCGCCGCGTAAATGGCAGCGGTATACCCTGCCGGACCCGAACCGATGATCAGTACTTTTACAACTTCATTGCTCATTGCCAGTGTGTCTATAGATGCGGAAAGATAAAACAAAGGGTCCTGTTAAAGACCCTTCAGATGAAATTTTCGCTGCTTTTTAACCGAGGTAAGGTTTTAAAGCTTTGCTTCTGGAGGTGTGCCTCAACCGCCTGATAGCCTTTTCTTTAATTTGCCTGACCCGTTCGCGTGTGAGGTTGAACTTCTCCCCGATTTCTTCGAGCGTCATGGCATGCTCGCCATTGAGTCCGAAGTAGAGGGTGATGACATCGGCCTCCCGTTGCGTGAGTGTGGACAACGCCCGCTGCACCTCCCGGCGGAGGGAGTCATTCATCAAGCCCGAATCAGGTGTTTCTTCGCTGTCATTTTCGAGCACATCGAGAAGGCTGTTCTCTTCGCCCTGAACAAACGGGGCATCCATTGAAACATGACGCCCGGAAATCTTCATGGTATCGACAACCTCGGCCGTCGTGACATCGAGTACTTCCGCGAGCTCCTCCGGTGAGGGTTCGCGTTCGTACTTTTGCTCCAGTTCCGAAAATGTCTTGGATATCTTGTTCAGCGAACCCACGCGATTCAGCGGAAGGCGTACGATACGGGATTGCTCAGCCAATGCCTGAAGAATCGACTGACGAATCCACCATACCGCGTATGATATAAACTTGAAGCCCCTCGTTTCATCAAACCGCTGGGCGGCTTTGATCAGGCCAAGGTTTCCCTCATTGATGAGGTCGCCCAGTGACAGACCCTGGTTCTGGTATTGCTTCGCTACCGAGACAACGAACCGAAGATTCGCCTTCGTCAGCTTTTCGAGCGCGATCTGATCGCCTTCTTTAATTCGCTTCGCCAACTCGACTTCCTCGTCCGGGGTCAGCAGATCCACCTTCCCGATTTCCTGCAGATACTTGTCCAGCGACTGACTTTCGCGGTTCGTAATCTGTTTGCTGATCTTTAGCTGTCTCATTCAGGTCGCGATACCATTGATTGAGTAACAAAGTAAACGGAAAACTTAGTTCCTGTCAATTTTCATTGGCTATCATTCTTGTGCAGCTGTTGTCTCCTTCCGGGGAGGTCGCGGGAGCAGGACTTTTCTCGAGAGTCTGAACTTACCGGTCTTCTTGTCGATTTCAATCAATTTAACTTTCACTTCCTCACCGACTTCCAGAACACCTTCCATGTTCTCCAGTCGTTCCCATTTGATTTCGGAAATATGGAGGAGTCCATCCTTACCAGGCATGAATTCAACAAACGCTCCGAACGGCATGATCGATTTGACCTTGCCCTCGTACACCTCGCCAACTTCGGGCATCGCGACGATCGCACGGATGCGTCTCAACGCTCCTTCCATTGACTCCTTGTTGCTGGCGAACACACTGACGACACCTTTGTTGTCTACTTCTTCGATCACAACAGTGGCGCCGGTCGTGTTCTGGATATCCTGTACGATCTTTCCGCCCGGGCCGATCACCGCGCCGATCAATTCCTTATCGATCACCACGGTCTGTGCACGAGGCGCATGCGGCTTGAGTTCCGCGCGAGGCTCCGACATGGTCTTCTTGATCTCGTTCAGTATGTGGAGTCGTCCTTCACGCGCCTGAAGCAGCGCTTCCTTCAGAACGTCATACGTCAAGCCGTCCACTTTCAGGTCCATCTGGCACGCCGTAATACCTTTGTCAGTTCCGGTAACTTTGAAGTCCATATCTCCCAGGTGATCCTCGTCGCCGAGGATGTCCGACAAGATCGCGTACTTGCCAGTTTTGCTATCGGAAATCATTCCCATCGCGATTCCCGACACGGGTCCTTTCACGGGCACACCTGCGTCCATTAAAGCGAGCGAACCCGCGCACACAGTAGCCATTGAAGAGGATCCGTTGGACTCCAGAATGTCGGAGACTACGCGAATCGTATACGGGTTATCGGCATCGGCCGGCAGTACCTGCTTAAGGGCGCGGAGCGCGAGGTTGCCGTGTCCCACTTCCCGTCTTCCCGGACCGCGATTCGGTTTTACCTCACCGGTTGAGAATCCGGGGAAGTTGTAGTGAAGGATGAATTTGTTTGATCCCGAAATCATAGCGCCATCGATCATTTGTTGATCGAGCTTCGTCCCGAGGGTCACAGTTGTGAGTGATTGTGTCTCACCACGTGTGAAAACTGCTGAACCGTGCGGTGACGGGAGGCAGTCCACCTCCGACCAGATATCGCGGATCTCGTTTGGTTTCCGGCCGTCAAGGCGCACGCCTTCGTTCAGTACAAGGTCACGGGAGGCTTTCTTTTGAATATCGTGATAGTAGTGTTTTGCAAGATCCTTGTCGACCGTGCTGTCCTCGGGCAACGCTTCGAGATAATCGTTGATGATCTTTTCGAAACCTTCCGACCTCAGCTTCTTGTTCTTGATCTGAAGTTTGGCTTGTTGATAGGTCTTGTCGTAGAGGAGATTCCAGAGTTCCTGGCGGAGGTTCTCGTCGTGGATTTCGTGTTGATATTTCCGCTTCTCGGTCTTGCCGGCTTCCTGACCTAATTCAATCTGCAGCTGGCATTGTACCTTGATTGCATCGTGGGCTACTCGCAGTGCCTCGATCATATCGTCCTCACTGACCTCTTTCATTTCGCCTTCAACCATCAGGATGTTTTCGATGGAAGCTGCAACGATCAGGTCGATATCTGCGCGCGCCTTGTCGGCCATAGTGGGATTAACGACGAATTTGCCGTCGATCCTGGCGACGCGAACTTCCGAGATCGGTCCCCCGAACGGGATGTCCGACACGGACAAGGCAGCTGACGCCGCAAAAGCTGCAAGCGCGTCAGGAAGAGCGTTTTCGTCTCCCGAGATCAAGTAAAGCATTACCTGTGTTTCAGCGTGGTAATCGTCTGGGAACAACGGGCGGATCGCTCGGTCGACGAGGCGACTGATCAAGACTTCATAGTCCGACAGCTTGCTTTCGCGTTTCAAGAATCCTCCGGGTACTTTACCCGTCGATGCAAATTTTTCCTGGTAGTCAACGGAGAGCGGGAGAAAGTCCGCTCCTTCTTTTCCTTTCTGACTTGCGACTACTGAGGCGAGTATCATCGTGTTGACCATCCGGAGCACCACAGAACCATCAGCCTGGCGGGCGAGTTTACCGGTTTCAATAGTTATCGAACGGCCGTCCGGCAGCTGACAGGTTTTTGTAATGACATTAGGTTTCATGAGTTGCTTGTTTTATTGAGCCCGGAAAGCACCACCGCGTTTAACAAAAAATTCCCAGAAAACGTCGCAAATACGCTCCGCTGAGAATGCCGGGTAGCTGATTTTTCGTCGGGCATTATGTAAGATGACAAAAGGTGGGGTTAAAATTCCTGAACATGTACCCCGGAGAAAATGTAAAAAGGGAACCCAGGTCCGGTTCCCTTCTCGATGCTTTTATTTCCGCAGTTCCAGATCCGCTAGAATGGAACGGTACCGTTCAATGTCAGTGTTTTGGAGGTAATTCAGCAATTTTTTGCGTTTTCCAACAAGTTTCATCAATCCTTGCTGGGTAGAGAAATCCTTCTTGTTTTGCTTCAGATGAGCAGTCAGATGATTGATTCGATGGGTAAAGAGCGCAATTTGAGATTCTGCTGAGCCGGTGTCTTCTTTCTTTTTACCGTACCCATGTTTCTCGAACAGATCTTGCTTGATTTCAGTTGTCAGATACATCGCAAATGTTATTTTCCTTATTTTAGGGTGCAAATATAGGGCTTATATTCCGAATCGCAAATGGCCCATTCAATAATTAAACAGC
>JBIQJZ010000001.1:14019-16841 GCA_044507115.1 Flammeovirgaceae bacterium
CGGCCCTGCCAGGCCAACGCGTGCGCCAGCACCAGCCGCGCATCCAGCCGGGCCTGCCGCAAGAAGACAAAACCGATAATCAGCAGAATGAAATCGGATGCCCACATCCCCACCATCGGACTGACCAGTCCCTGTTTCGCCATTTTCTCCCCTTGCATGTTCAGCACGTAATACACGATGAAGAACAGGATCGAAATCAAGAACGGCACCCCTAGCCCTCCCCGCTTAATGATCGCTCCCAATGGCGCACCTATAAGGAACATAGCGATACACATGACGGAACTCGCGATGATCTTATGCCACTGTATCTCGAAGATTATCCGTCCGTTCTCGTAGTTTTCAATCGCCGTGTTACTGTTCATCACCTGGCTTTTCACCTGGCGGGCCGTATTGGCGGCGCTTTGAATAACTTCACGCGTAACCGGCATCTGGTAGAGGCTGTCCATCTTTGCCAACCGCGCGGAGTCGGTCAATACCGGTGTCTTGCGCGCCGAACTCTTGGTGGCTGGTGAAACCGTAGGAGTTGCCGTCTGTTTCTTCTTGGCCGGTGTCGGAACCGACGCCTTGCGTTTCCGGGCAGGAGCGACGGCAGGGGTTGGAGTCTGCTGCTTCGCGACGGGCTCGGTGGTCACTGCGGTCGTCCCGGAAGCAGTAGTGGGCGTTTCGGGCTTGGCCGCAGCCGTCTCGCTGTCGACCTCTTCCTTCGTCATATACTTATAGCGATTGATGGAATCCCGCACCTTTCTGAATTCCTTCAGGTAGGTAGGCATCGTCACAGAGTCCTTGTTATAGTAGTGGAAGTGCGTCGTCTTGTATAGATAATGATTCAGTTCCTGCTGCAGTATCTCGCGATTCATGGAATCAATGTCAGTGTCCAGTTCGCTGAGGTTCCGCATGATCCGGTTGCCCTCAAACAGTTTCTTGTCGGTGCGCGCAAGTTGGAACGACGAAAGGTCGAACACAACCTGAGTTTTCTGAAACTGACTGCGCGTAAGCGTTTCTGCTTTTGTGTTTCTCCGGTTCGTCATCTCCCGCTCGCTACTGGCCCCCTCTGTGTAGTTGTACCCGTTGAAGAGTTCGAACTTCAGATAGCGCTCATTCAGGATAGTGGACATCCGCCCCGAGTCAGCGATCGTCACTTCCTTGTTGCCATCATTACGCCGGTGGTCGTACACAATAATGTCCTTCAAGGTAATCCCATCCGGAAATCGCTGGTTCACCTTGATGCTGACATTCGGAAGGCCATTGTAAAAAGCTCCCTCTCGCAAATCAAGAGCGGGCTTCTTCTGCTTGATATCGTATAAAAGGCTGTAGGCCTCAAGTGCGGCGCGTGGAACCAGGTTGTTATTGATGTAAAAAGCCAGTGCTGTCAGGATCAGAACAAAGAAAAAAATCGGCTGTATGGTCCGGAGCAGCGAAATGCCCGAACTCTTGATCGCTGTGAGTTCGAAGTGTTCGCCGAGATTTCCGAATGTAATTAAGGACGAGAGCAGCACCGCTAGCGGCATAGCTACCGGCGTCATAAAAATTGCAAAATAAAACAACAGCTGACTCAGGACATCCCATCCAAGATCCTTTCCGATGATGTCATCGAAGTACTTCAGCATATGCTGCGTCAGCAGGATGAAGACCACGACCAGGAATGTCATGATAAACGGACCTACGAACGATGAAAGGATGAGCTTATCTAGTTTTTTCATTTTGAACCGAGCAAAGGTAGGCAAAAATGGGGCCATGGGGACGAGGGAAAATCTTCAATTCCGGGAAAAATCGAGACAGGCGCTTTGCTTTTACCGGCATATTTGTAAGTTTGCGGCCTCCAAAAGCAGTCCAGATTCATGATCTGACTCGGCGCGGTAGCTCAGGTGGTTAGAGCGTTGGATTCATAACCCAAAGGTCGGGGGTTCAACTCCCCCCCGCGCTACGATTCTTAAGTTGGACTGGTGACCAAGCACTCCCGTCGCTCATCAGCCTGTTCGGCATTTCCCTCATCGCCACTTTCGCGACCTTTTTTTCATTCGGAGAATTTACATATATTAACCCGAAGAGGAGGTGAATATGGGGACAATGCAAATGACCGGAAAGAAAAAACTGTTTACGGCCGATTATGAGGTGCACGCCTCAATCAAAATGTTGTATCCCTACCTGCAAAGTGCTTCGGGACTTGCCGAATGGTTTGCTGACGACGTTCGCATCAACAATGAAAGCAAGGTCTTCACTTTCTATTGGGACAACGAGGAACACAAAGCGCGGCTCGCCGCTCATCGCACCAATCATTTTGCCCGGTTTGAATTCCTGCCCGAGACCAAGGAAGACGAAGCTGATCCCTCCTATTTCGAATTGCGATTGGAATTCAATGACCTCACTCAGTCGGTGTTTCTCAAAGTGACCGACTACTCTGAGTTCGATGATGTTCATGAGCTCGGCGATTTGTGGCAATCACTTGTCGATACCTTGAAAAAGACAGTCGGAGGTTAACCGGATTCCGCCAATAGGTATATTTCCCATCCCCCCTTGCACCTTATCACGCTTATCCTATTTTTGCCTCCCCTAGAAGGACTATGGAAAAGGAAAACATTGCCCGGTGGATAGAGCAGATTTCCCGGGAACTCTCATTACAGCAGAAATTTGTTAATGCAGTGGCCGAGCTTCTCTTGGAAGGAGCCACGATCCCATTTATCTCCAGATACCGGAAAGAGTTGACCGGTAGTATGGATGAGGTGATGGTTGCAAACGTTCGCGACCGCCTTGAACAATTGCGGGAACTTGATAAGCGAAGGGAAGCGGTTATTTCATCGATTGAAAAACAGGGAAAACTGACA
>JBIQJZ010000001.1:16851-41108 GCA_044507115.1 Flammeovirgaceae bacterium
GCTTGCAGAACTAGAGGATATTTACCTGCCGTTCAAGCCGAAACGCAAGACCAGAGCATCAGTCGCCAAGGAGAAAGGGCTGGAGCCACTCGCGCAACAGCTGTTTGACCAGGAGAAGTTCGACGTTCTTCAAATCGCAGGTTCATTTGTCGACAGCGAGAAAGGCGTCGGAACACCGGAAGAGGCACTGGATGGTGCACGCGACATCATCGCGGAATGGGTCAGCGAAAATCCCGATGCGCGAAAAAAGATTCGCGAGCTTTTCTGGAAAGAAGGCATTATCGAAGCACGGGTGATGAAGGGTAAGGAAGCCGAAGGGGTCAAGTACAAGGACTACTTTGAGTGGAGTGAACCGATTGCAAAGACACCCTCGCACCGACTCCTCGCCTTGCGCCGCGGCGAAAAGGAAAGTATTCTCGCCCTTGACATTTTCCCACCGGAAGACAATGCTATCGCGCTCCTGGAGCGTCAATTCGTCCGGTCGGAAAACGCCGCTGCCGAACAAGTACGGCTGGCGATCCGCGATTGTTACAAGCGCCTGCTGCGTCCGTCACTCGAGACGGAAATACGGATGGAGTCGAAGATCAAAGCCGATGAAGAAGCAATCAAAGTCTTTGCCTCTAATCTTAAAGAGCTCCTGCTTTCCGCACCCCTTGGACAGAAGAACGTATTGGCCCTTGACCCCGGTTTCCGCACTGGCTGTAAACTGGTCTGCCTGGACCGCCAGGGTAAGCTCCTCCATTTCGAGGCTATCTATCCCAACGAACCGCAGAAAGAGATTGCAAGATCCGGCGCGATCGTGAAGTCGCTGGTCGAAAAATTTGACATCGAGGCGATTGCCATTGGTAACGGTACGGCTAGTCGCGAGACCGAATCATTTGTTCGTGGTATCGGCCTGGATAATCGCATCGTAATCGCCATGGTCAATGAGAGCGGTGCGTCTGTATACTCGGCGTCCGACGTCGCGCGTGAAGAGTTCCCCGACAAGGATGTTACCGTTCGCGGTGCTGTGTCAATCGGTAGGCGCCTGATGGATCCCTTGGCCGAGCTTGTGAAAATTGATCCTAAATCCATTGGCGTCGGACAATACCAGCATGATGTCGATCAAATCAAACTCAAACAGGGTCTGGACGACGTCGTGATGAGTTGTGTGAACTCGGTTGGTGTGGAGATCAACACCGCCAGCAAGGAGTTGTTGTCATACGTTTCCGGGCTCAGTCCCTCACTCGCGAGGAACATTGTGGAATACCGCAATCAGAATGGTCCGTTCCCTGATCGGCAGAGTTTGATGCAGGTTCCACGTCTTGGCGAAAAAGTGTTCGAGCAAGCTGCGGGCTTCCTGCGCATCTACGATGCGGCCAATCCCCTCGACGCCAGCGCTGTTCACCCCGAGAGTTATCCTATCGTAGAGAAGATGGCTCACGATATCGGTTGCGGCGTTCAGGATCTCATGAGCAAGGCCGAGTTGAGAAAGCAACTCGACCTGAACAAGTACATAACCGAGAAAGTGGGATTGCCCACACTCACGGATATTCTCACCGAGTTGGAAAAACCCGGTCGCGATCCGCGTGACACATTTGAAATTTTCACATTCACCGAGGGGGTTAACGCCATCAGCGACCTGAAAGTCGGAATGAAACTCCCTGGCATTATCACCAACGTCACAAACTTCGGCGCATTTGTCGACATCGGCGTTCACCAGGATGGACTGGTTCACATCAGCCATCTCTCCGATCGCTTTGTGAAGGATCCGAAAGAAGCAGTTACGGTACAGCAAAAAGTCATGGTCACCGTCGTTGAAGTCGATGTTCCGCGGAAGCGAATAGGACTATCGATGAAAAGCGATCCATTTGCCGAAGCACCGGCACCTCAGGCGAAATCCGGCAAGCCAAAGAGCAGCAAGCCCCGCGAAAAAGAACTAAGCATGGAAGAGAAACTCGCCATGCTGGTGAAGAAGTTCAAGTCGTGAGCACCGCCACGCGTCGGAGCGTTGCCTGATCAAATCCATGGGACTACTGGATTTGATCCCGTGTCTCAATTTGCGATATTGACGAGCCTAAATCCTAACCACTCACTCTCACTACTGATCCTATGTTTCCATCCATCAACCCTACCGATACCACCTCGTGGAGAAACCTTGAAATGCTTTTCCTCACCATGCAGGCCACGCACATGCGCGAGCTGTTTGAAGAGGATCCGGAACGTTTCAAGACATTCAGCGCACAGTTTGAGGATATCCTGGTCGATTACTCGAAAAATCTAGTCAATGAAGAAGTAATGCGCTTGCTCTTTGCGCTTGCCCGGGAAATAGATCTCGATGCAGCGATTCATGCGATGTTCACCGGCGCGAAGATAAACCGCACCGAAAACCGTTCGGTTCTGCACATCGCGTTGCGAAATCGCTCCAATACACCGGTGAATGTGGATGGCGAAGATATCATGCCAGAAGTGAACCGCGTACTTGAGCAGATGAATGTTTTCGGCACCAGCGTCAGGAACGGCGACTGGAAAGGGTATACCGGCAAACGCATTAAGTCCATTGTCAACATCGGGATCGGAGGTTCGGACCTTGGTCCTGTTATGGTAACGGAAGCGCTGCGACCGTACTGGGGGGAGATCACACCGTATTTCGTGTCAAACGTAGACGGCACTCACATCGCAGAAACACTGAAGAAGGTTGATCCGGAAACCACCCTTTTCATCATCGCCTCAAAGACGTTTACGACGCAGGAGACGATGACGAATGCCGAGTCGGCACGCGCCTGGTTTCTCGAAAAGACGGGGAACCAAGGTGAAGTAGCGCGGCATTTCGTGGCTGTCTCGACAAACCGTGAAGCAGTAACTGCCTTCGGTATTTCTCCAGAGAACATGTTCGCGTTCTGGGATTGGGTCGGCGGTCGTTATTCGCTCTGGTCTTCTATCGGATTATCTATCGTCTGCACCATTGGGTACGAAAATTTCGTCAAGTTGCTGGAGGGTGCGCACGCGATGGACAAACACTTCAGGGAAACACCGTTTGAGCAAAATATTCCCGTTATTCTCGCGTTGATTGGAATCTGGTACAACAATTTCTTTGGAGCCGCTTCCGAAGCAATCCTTCCCTATGACCAGTACCTACACCGGTTCGCTGCGTACTTTCAACAGGCGAACATGGAGAGCAATGGAAAATCAGTTGATCGCAACGGACAACCTGTGGGCTACCAGACCGGTCCCATCATCTGGGGTGAACCTGGCACGAACGGTCAGCACGCGTTCTACCAACTGATACATCAGGGAACAAAGTTGATTCCATGCGACTTTATCGCACCTGCAGTCAGCCATAACACGGTCTCCGATCATCATCAAAAGCTGCTGTCCAATTTCTTTGCACAAACCGAAGCGTTGATGCTCGGAAAGACAGCAGAACAGGTGCAGAATGAACTTGAGGCAACGGGGATGTCGCCAGACGATATTGCATTTCACACGCCGTTCCGAGTGTTCGAAGGGAATCGTCCCAGTAATACCATCTTATTCCGGCAACTTACTCCGCGTACGCTCGGCTCTCTCATTGCTATGTATGAACATAAGATTTTTGTTCAGGGAGTCGTCTGGAACATCTTCAGTTTTGATCAATGGGGAGTAGAACTCGGGAAGGTTCTCGCGAAGAGAATACTGCCGGAACTACAGGATGCCACGCCAATTGACGCGCACGACGTTTCGACAAACGGCCTTATCAACTATTTCAAACGTTTGAAGTTTAGCTGATTCAAATGTTTATGGTAAAGTGAAATACAAAGGGTAATTTTGGCGAATTTTAAGTAGATCAATGGATAGCAAAATTGGTAAGATCGGCGTGTTCACTTCAGGAGGCGATGCTCCGGGAATGAACGCCGCCATTCGTGCAGTTGTTCGTGCATGCGCTTATTACAAGAAAGATGCTTATGGCATTATGCGTGGTTACGAAGGAATGATCGAAGGAGATTTTGTGCGGCTTGGCCCCCGGTCGGTAGGTAATATCATTCAGCGCGGCGGGACGATTCTCAAGACTGCGCGAAGCGAGGAGTTCCGTACACCAGAAGGCAGGAAACGCGCATATGACAACCTGATGAAAGAAGGGATCGACGCCCTCGTTGCTATTGGTGGCGATGGAACATTTACAGGACTACACACATTCTCAGAAGAGTACTCTATTCCGGCTGTTTGTATTCCTGGTACGATTGACAACGATCTTCCCGGAACTGACTATACAATTGGTTACGATACGGCAACGAATACAGCAGTAGAAGCAATAGACAAGATTCGCGATACGGCATTATCACACAATCGGCTGTTCTTCATAGAGGTAATGGGACGAAATTCCGGGTACATCGCGATGAACAGCGGCATCGCCGGTGGTGCAACTGCGATCATCCTTCCGGAAGAGAATACGACGTTCGATCAGCTGTTCGCCATTCTCGGCGCCGAAAAAGAGACGAGCAAGAAGTCGAACCTGGTTGTGGTAGCAGAGGGCTCGAAAATTGGTGACGCAAATACACTGGCGAAGCGTGTCGCTGAAAGGTCTTCGTATTTCGACATTAAGGTGACGATTCTCGGCCATTTGCAACGCGGAGGAACGCCGACATACTTCGACCGCGTGTTGGCCAGCAAACTGGGCATCGCTGCGGTAGAAGGTTTACTAAAGGGCGAGAGTGATGTAATGGTAGGTATGAAGGACAACAAGATTGTGTACAACAGTTTTAGCACTATCAAAGAATCGGGTTATCACGAAATCGACTCGGAATCGCTGCGGATCGCCAAAATTCTTTCCATCTAAAAACTGCACCCCTCATGAAGGAGTTAACAATAGGAATCGATATCGGCGGTACAAATACAAAATACGGTATTGTAAACCGCGAAGGCCAGGTCGTGTTTCAGGGAAGCATCAAAACTACGAAATACGAAGAGTTCCGCGATTATTTCAAAGGTCTTGCCCAGGCGCTTCGCGATGCCATGGCGCAGATTGAGATGGAACACAAAATCCTGGGGATCGGCGTGGGGGCAGCCAACGGGAATTACTACAAGGGAACAATCGAGCGTGCGACTAACCTACCGTGGAAGGGAATCATACCACTTGCCGATATGTTGAAGGAAGAATTCCAGATTCCGGCCATTATCACAAACGACGCTAACGCAGCTGCTGTTGGCGAAATGGTTTACGGATCTGCGAAAGGAATGAGAGATTTTATTGTCATTACTCTCGGCACTGGGCTTGGCAGCGGATTCGTCAGCAACGGCCAGCTTCTCAACGGCAAACATGGTATCGCAGGGGAAGTGGGTCACACCAGCGTGAACCCGGCAGGACGCCATTGCAATTGCGGCAAGCGCGGTTGCCTGGAGACATATGTATCTGCCACTGGGATCCGGCGCACGGTCTATAAGCTGCTGGCGGATCACTTGGAGGATAGTGAGTTGCGCGGCATCAGCTTCGATAACCTGAACACTAAGATGATCACTGATGCAGCTGTCAGAGGTGACGTCGTGGCACTAGCTGCCTTTGAATACACCGGCCGCATACTTGGAATGAAACTCGCGGAGACCGTTGTACATACCGACCCGGAAGCCATATTCCTCTTCGGCGGCTTGTCACTCGCCGGTGACCTTATCTTCAAACCTACGATCCGTCACATGGAAGCGAATTTGATGCCGCTGTTTCGTGGAAAGGTGAAAGTACTTCCTTCCGGCCTACAGAATCAAGCGGCCCCGATTCTCGGCGCCAGCAGCCTGGTATGGAATTTTCTCGACAACGAACACACCGCTCACACGCCAGCACATCCCGCACAAGCGGTTCCGCACGAATAGCGGTAACGAATTTCCTACGTCAAACAGGCATAGTTTTTTTCAATCCCTGTTGGTTGAAGCGGCTCTCTTCGCGCTTTGCGACAGACCCACAGACTATGAAATCCATCCTGACGATTGCTCTTGCGTTCTTACTGGCGATCCCGGCATTGTCGCAGCCCAACCGAAAGCCGGTCATCACCGGTCAGCAGGAACTGAGCGTGGATGAGGACAAAAGTATCGTCATCCTGATGAGTTACCTGATCGTCGTGGACCCTGATAACTGGCTTTATCCTTGGGGATTCACGATGAAGCTTCACCCAGGAGCTAACTACACCCTGCAAGACCATGTAGTTACACCGGCACCCAATTTCAATGGCACCTTGACGGTTAAAGTAACGGTCAACGATGGCAAATCGAACAGCAATCCGTTCAACATGCGAATAACAGTGAACCCGGTTAACGACATGCCAGTAGTCACCGGACACTCCGACCTCTCCATCAGCGAGGATCAGACAATTGCAGTCGGACTTGGACATCTCACGGTTGTAGATCCTGACAACAATTACCCGGCTGACTTTACACTCACGGTGCACAGTGGCAACAACTACTCGACCAACGGGAATATCGTCACACCTAAACCCGGATTCACGGGGACGCTATTGATAAATGTCTCCGTTAATGATGGGACGGTTAGTTCCGATGTGTTCGCTCTACCCGTCTCCGTCAAAGCAATCGACCGGATTCCCCGGATCGTTGGACAATCAAAGCTCGAAATAGCTGAAGAAGAATCGTTGACCATACTCCTCTCCCACCTCGATGTCGTCGACGAGGACAATGACTACCCGACGGGATTTACGCTTACTGTCGCACCCGGACAAAATTATTTGGTGGAGGGCAACACCGTTACCGGCGCCAGCGATTTTTCGGGAACACTCACTGTTCCCGTCACTGTCAGCGACGGAACAAACACCAGCGCACCATTCAACTTGCTCGTAATCGTCACACCGGTCAACGATGCCCCCGTTGTGACGGAGTTGGAGACAGATCCAATCCTCTACAACTCGACTTCAGGGATGGCTCTCATCACTGAAACGTTGAGGATACAGGAACCCGATGGTGATAGCATTGCATTCGCGGAAATTGCAATTGAGTTGGAGACATATCAGATGAACGTTGACCAGCTCGTTTATACACCTGCACCGGGACACGCAGGCATCACTGGAACGTTCGATACTGAGACTGGCGTACTAGTGCTCTCCGGCCCCGCGTCACCCGAGAGATTTGAATCTGCTATACGTTCAGTTCAGTACGAACGCGTCAGTCCGTCGAACCGAATCAGGAAGGCAATCTCGATTGTTGTCCATGATGGCGAGCTCGCCAGCGAGCCAGTCGTACGAGAAGTTCTGTTTGGCAAGGTTGTCGTGGGACTGGACATCCCGTCGGGCTTCACTCCCAATGGGGACCAGGCGAACGATACGTGGGTGATCATACCTTCTTCGGAAGAAGAGATGTATTCGCAGGCACGCGTGCGTATCTATAACCAAAACGGTATTCTTGTATATGAGACAGTCGGGTTCAATGATGCCTGGGACGGCACCTTCAAAGGCAGAACACTTCCGGCGGGAACCTACTTTTATACAATCGAACTGAACATTGATTCCCCGGAGGGTTATCTCAAAGGCGTAGTGACACTTTTGAGATGATGTGAAATTCAAACCTTCACACCCATGTTCTCGCCCAACAGCGTAAACTGCTCAAGCCAGGCTTGTGAGCGTGCGTCATTCGTCTTTGATATCTCAAAAAACAGGTTTTGACTTCGGTAGAGATTCGGACGCAGATTGAATCTCTTCAAGAGTGGAAAAAGTCTGTTTAGGCGTTCTATTCTTCGCAGGCTGTCGCGCTCGGCGCCGATCCTCTTGAGTTCTTTGAAAATACTCTCACCCGCAAGGTGTTCGACTTTTCCAGGATCTTCTATACGTAGATCCCACGTTGCAAGCTCAGCAATAACTCGTTCGACCATTCGAATGTTGATCTTCTCCGCTTTGAAAGACTTGAGAAGATCGGCATTCAGGATGTATTCAAAGGTTGTACGGTATGCGTTGGGAATTGGAATGTCGTTATTGGCGAGGGCCGTTACAAGCGGGTAATCCCGGTTGTAGATGCGCCGAAGGGATTCCTCCAAGTCTAGCAGGCTTTGATGTGTAATCAGGTTGAACACTTTGCGTTTCTCATCCTGGAACAACTGCCAGATCGTATAGGTCTCCGGACCAAAATACGTTTGCATAAGGCCGATCACGTCGCCAAGTCGTGACTCCTGAAACGCGCTGATCATGCGTGCCTGCATGCTCGCAAATCGATCATCCTCCATTTCGAGTGAAATGTTCCCGATGATATTGTGCTTGCCCAGGTAGATAACAGCGAAAACGAATTTCTGTTCCGAACGGGTCACGTTTGAACGAACCTTTGTCACACCCAGAACAAGCCTCTGCTCACCGGCAGCCTTACGGATGAATAGCTCGTTCGACGTGGTGTAGTTGAACACGGGAAACGACTCGAGATCTTCCTCAAAAATTGAAGACACCGCATAGTGCATACCTACTCGCTTCAGGTTTATCTTTGCAGGTAACACGAGCCTGGTGTAGATCGTCGCGGCATTCCCATACGCCGGTACATTGCTAGGCGCAGCTTCGAGGCGCTTCAGAAATTCCTGCTCAAGATTTCGAACACTTATCTGGGACGTTAATTGAATTGCGCGACATGCGTACTGAAGAATCTGAGTAGTTTCAATACCGGATATTTCATCGAAAAACCAACCGCAGCTTGTATACATTAGCATCGCGTTTCGCTGCACCTCCATGCAACGAAGTACAGTCTGCTGCTCAACGGTCTGACTGCAATGCTCGCGCATGAACTTGCGAATGGTCTCATCGGAGCGCTTCAGGATGACGTTGATATAGTCATTTCGTGCGGCAATGGGATCTTTGAATATTTCTCCACCCGTACGCTCGAAAATACTCCAGAGCTCGTTGCGCAGCCAGTCCAGCGTTTCGCGCAAAGGTTTTCTCCACTGCTGATTCCAGTCGGGCTTTCCTCCGGTGTTACATCCGCAGTCATTCCGCCAGCGTTCGACACCGTGCACACAGCTCCATGAACTATTCTCATGTATCTGGACCTCATATGCCGGGGCGACGCGCGAAAGATATTGTGCGTAGTTTGTCAACTTAGCGTCCGAATGGCGCTCGATATGATCCAGGCAGACCGCGAGTGCCATGTCACCGTGCTTATGGTGATGACCATATGTTTCGCCATCGGTTGCAATATGGCACAGTTGCGTTTCGTCACCAGCCTCGTCGAAGCCATCCAGCAACCGGTCTGCTAGTGATCGTCCGTCATTCAGAAGGCCGTTAAAGGCAACAGCCTGCGAAATGTCTCCATCATAAAAGAACAGGACAATTGTACTTCCGGAAGGCAAGCGACAGATATACGAGCGGCGAGTGTCAATTGATTCATTTGCATCGGTCCACTCCTCTTCTCCAAACTTCCGAAAACTCTTCGCCTGCCGCGGCGCAAGAATCGTAAAGCGGATGTCGTAACGAGCCAGAAGTTCCAGCGTCTCGGTATCAACTGCGGTTTCCGCCAGCCACATCCCTTCCGGGTGACGATTGAATCGATGGACAAAGTCACGAATACCCCATACGATCTGCGTTTCCTTGTCGGCGCTATTTGCCAACGGCATAATCATATGATTGTAGACCTGCGCCAGTGCTGACCCGTGACCGAAGGTCTGAATACTCAGACGGTCAGCCTCCAGAATTGCTTCGTACGAATCGCGATCATTCTGCTCCATCCAGGACAGGAGCGTCGGACCGAAATTAAAGCTGATTTTCGCGTAGTTGTTAATTATTTTCGTAATCGCACCGTTTTCGTTTAGAATACGGGACGCGGTGTTGGGACCATAACATTCGGCCGAAATCCGCTCGTTCCAGTCGTGATAGGGATGCGCCGAGTCCTGGACCTCGATTGCTTCAAGCCAGGCATTTTCACGGGGTGGCTGGTAGAAATGCCCGTGAATACATATATATTTTTCCAAATGATTGTCGCGTTTTGTTTTGAGAGGTTCTACCTCGATTCTTCCGACCTACGTACCAATATCTTGTAATTCAAACTCACTTACTTCCTTCTCTAGCTTGAGGACGGATATGGCAAGAGGAGGCAAATTTAATGAAACTGAGTAATCTCTACCATGAAATTTCACGGGGGCGGTATTCATCAGGGCCTGATTCAGCACCCCACTTCCGCCAAAGCGCATGTCGTCGGAATTAAATACTTCGCGCCATTGACCGCGGAAGGGCACGCCTACACGGTAGAGATATCGCACGGTAGGGGTAAAATTGCAGACAACGATCAGAACGTCGTCCTTGCGATCGGCATTTCGCTGGTAGATGATCACGCTGTTTTCCTGGTCCCCGTAGTCCACCCATTGAAACCCTCGATGGTCGAACGGATACCGGTACAGCGCCTTCTCCTCTTTGTAGAAGGCATTCAACTCCTTTACCAGCCGGCGCACGCCACGATGAAGGTCATAGTCCAGGAGGTGCCAGTCGAGGCTGCGATCGTGATTCCATTCGGCGGACTGTCCAATCTCGCCGCCCATAAACAATAGTTTTGTGCCTGGGTGGGTGAACATGTAAGCAAAGAGAAGCCTCAGGTTGGCAAACTTCTGCCATTCATCTCCTGGCATCTTGCCAAGGAGAGAACCCTTCCCGTGAACGACCTCGTCGTGCGAAAGCGGAAGCATGAAGTTCTCGGTAAACGCATACATGATACTGAACGTAATCTCGTTCTGATGATACTTGCGATGCACCGGATCCAGCGAGAAGTAGCGCAACGTATCGTGCATCCAACCCATCATCCATTTCTGCCCAAAACCAAGTCCACCGAGGTAGGTTGGACGTGAAACACCCGACCATGAGGTCGACTCTTCGGCTACTGTGACAACGTCGGGGAAGTTGAGATAAACCACCTCGTTGAATTCCTTGAGAAACGTGATCGCTTCAATATTCTCGTTCCCTCCATACGCATTCGGAATCCACTCCCCTTCCTTTCGCGAGTAGTCGAGGTAGAGCATCGACGCGACAGCATCAACCCGAAGACCGTCCGCGTGGAAGCGGTCCAGCCAGAACAAGGCATTGCTGATCAGAAATGAACGAACTTCACTGCGACCATAGTTGAAAATATAGCTCTTCCAATCCGGATGAAAACCTTTGCGCGGATCAGCATGCTCGTAAAGATGCGTTCCATCAAACTTGTAGAGACCGTGTGCGTCGCCGGGGAAATGCGAGGGCACCCAATCAAGGATAACTCCGATTCCGGCGCGATGAAGGCAATCGATCAGATACATGAAGTCCTCCGGCGATCCAAAGCGACTAGTGGGTGCGAAGTAGCCGGTGAGTTGATAACCCCAAGATCCATAAAAAGGGTGTTCCATGACCGGCAAGAACTCAACGTGAGTAAAACCCATTTCACTCACGTACTCAACCAACTCCCGCGCAAGATCTGGATATGACAAATACTCATTTCCCTGTTTTCTTCTCCAAGATCCCAGGTGTACTTCATAGACGGAGTAAGGTTTCGCTTCGCTGGCTGTCGCCTTCCTTCGTTCGAGCCACTCGAGATCTCGCCATTCATAACGCGGTTCCCATACGATAGACGCCGTCTTCGGCGGCAACTCGGAATAGAAAGCAAAAGGATCAGCCTTGTCTACCACTTCACCATCCTGCGCTTCCACTGCGTACTTATAAGCATCGCCGTGTTTGACGTCGGCGAAGAAGCCTTCCCATATCCCGGAGCCATCCCAACGCGGAAACAGCTTATGTTGATTCCGCTGCCAATGATTGAAATATCCGAGGACCGAGACGCTCTTGGCATTCGGAGCCCATACGGCAAAGTAGGTGCCGTCCGCCCCGTCATAATTCACGACATGAGATCCCAGCTTCTCATAGAGCTTGAAGTGTTTCCCCGACCGAAACAGGTGGACGTCGTAGTCGCTAAACAGGCTGAAGCTGTCACGTAAGAATTTTTCCGGCTGCTTTTTTTTTGCTCCCATCAGTGTTGCGTTCTTTCCCGGCCACGTTCTCCGAGGTTTCTTCTAACCAGATGCTGAATGCCTTTCAGAGGTACCTTCACCCAGTCTGGACGGGCGTTGAGCTCGTATCCAAGCTCATAAACTGCTTTCTCCAGGAGAAAGGTACGAATCAACGTGCTATTCTCCGCCGAAAGATCGCGTCCGAGCCCGGCGTGTGTCATATACGAACCCAGGAAAAAACGACTGACGTAATGCTGCCATTGTTCCGCTGCCAGTTCAAGGACTGTCTGATTCTGATTTCTATACCTGGCGTCTAATAATATCTTGCCGTGCGCAGCATAGTGAAATGAACGCATCATTCCGGCAACATCTTTCAGCGGACTCCGCTTAAGACGCCGGTCGCGAAATGAGAGGCCCGGCTCACCTTCAAAGTCAATGATGACGAAATCGTCACCTGTAAACAATACTTGTCCCAGGTGGTAGTCGCCATGTATTCGCGTTTTCACCAAAGATTCAGTCGTTTGCGCTCCGATCGAAGACAGGTCGTGAAGGCGATCCCGGTACGACAGGATCTCACTGGCGAGCGCGCGCGTTTCAGCGTCCAACTGAGGCAAGGAGTCCTGCAACATCCCGAACCGATCATCGACCAGTTGGCGAAAATCGCCGTACAGCCCGTTCAGGTCGACCTGGGTGAGAGACTCCGGAACAAACGCCGGGTCAGTGTGCTCCGATGCTAACGCCCGGTGCATTTCGGCTGTTCGCCGCCCAAGCAGCATGACCTGTTCGGAGAACCCAGACCCGATAAGTTGTTGTATTAGAGGCGGAGCATCGGCAAACATCAGTGTTGTCTTCTCGACCAATCCTGGGAACTCCGCTGACCGGGAAAGATTCAACACTGCGTCATAATAAGCGGTCATGGCATTCATGGTCATAACCCATGCGTCACCGAGATTCTGGACGTTCTCCTGGAGCATTCCGAGTACGATGCTGCCTCCGTCTGCGTCGTTGTATTGGATGCTTCCGCGATACCTTGGAGCATGTCGAAAATCAGTGCGTTCAGTCAGAAACCGGATGATCTCCAAGTCTGGATTTATCTCCCGCTCGACTTTCCGATAGAATTTGAAAAAGTATCGGTCACCATAGATAATCGCTGTATTGCTTTGGTCAGCCTTTAATATTCGAGATTCCTGCGGTACTGAAGCCTGCGCTGTTGGCGCGTCTCCGGCTGAATGGAATATCAGAAATCCTCCGTTCCCATCGGGGAATTGTCTGCGTCCCTGCATGCTTGCAAACAAAAGATCGCGGAAGTCGCGGCGGTAGCAGCTGTCAGCTATGCAACCCATCCCACCTTCGCGCTGCACGCGACAGATCAGGCTGTGGGAAGAATGCTCGTCCAGGGTGGTGACTGCCTGTTCACTGAGAAAGGACACTGGCAAAAAGTACGACTCCCTCGACCCCTGCGCATAGATCACTTCGATGATCAAGAGAAAGTGAGTCTCATCCCCTACTTTCAGCGAGACCTGGCTCTGTATCTTGACATCACTGATCACCCTCGCCTTTCCGCCAAACCACCGGCATTTCTTCATGAATCCCGGCAGGATCATCCGCTCAAACTCCCTCACCCCCGCATCAAGACCGAACAAGCTTCCCCAGTCCGACGCGGTTTGCATCAGCGGCAATTCCTGAAAGATTGCATCCTCAAAACGCTGCGACACGGTCTTCTTCATAGGCAAGCGTCTTTAAAGGTGCGACTCCTCAATGCGCACCTTGAACAAGTGAAAGGGCATCTTGTATGGATCCAGTTCCACATAATTCCATTCCTGAGTCCACGTGTAGTGTTCGTCTGTCATCAAATCGTGCAGCTTCACGTTGATTCCACCCCGAAGCCCTAATCGATCCAACGGAAGTTGTACGAATCCAGAGCGGCGCTGATGAGAATCGAGATTCACAACAATTAGAAAAATGTCAGACAGATCATCGGTCGTCTTCAGGTATGCAAGCAGGTTCTCGTCGTGGATTGTGCAGAACTGAAGATTCCACGTCGACTGCAACGCCCGGTGTCCTTTTCTCGCCTTGTTTATCGCTGTGATAATATCCGTCATGCGATTCACCTTCTTCCAGTCGTAGTGCCTGATCTCATACTTTTCAGAATTCAGATACTCCTCACGTCCAGGCACCGGCTGGTTTTCATTGAATTCGTATGCTGGTCCGTAGATGCCGTAGCAGGAAGAAAGCGTTGCTGCAAGGGCCAGGCGAATGATGAAGATATTCTCCTCCTGGTACTGAAGGTGGAAGGGCAGAATGTCGGGCGTATTGGGCCAAAAATTCGGGCGGAAGTAGTACCGTGACGGACCGGCTACTAATTCCTGTACGTAGTTCTCGATCTCCGGCTTCGTGACGCGCCATGTGAAATAGGTGTACGATTGGGTGAATCCAATTTTAGCAAGTGACGCCATTACCTTCGGCCTCGTAAAGGCCTCTGACAGAAAGATGACGTCTTCGTGTTCCTTGTTGACTTCAGCGATCAGCCATTGCCAGAAGCGAATCGGTTTGGTGTGCGGATTGTCAACGCGAAAAACCTTGACTCCTTGTCCTATCCAGAACTCAAAGATCGACAACAATTCTTTCCACAAGTTTTGCCAGTCATCAGTCTCAAAGTTGAAGGGGTAAATGTCCTGGTACTTCTTGGGCGGATTTTCCGCGTATTGAATGCTACCGTCGGGGCGTTGCCGGAACCACTGAGGATGCTCCGTTACGTACGGATGATCAGGTGCGCACTGCAGGGCGATATCCATGGCGATATCGATCTGCAGTTTACTTGCTTCCTGGATCAGCATCCGAAAATCGTCAAGCGACCCGAGTTCCGGATGGATGGCCTTGTGTCCACCTTCGTCACTGCCAATTGCCCAGGGTGAACCAGGTTCTCCGCGCTCGGCCCGGACGTTGTTGTTCTTTCCCTTGCGATTGACCTTCCCGATCGGATGAATCGGCGGTAGGTAGAGGACGTCAAAGCCCATCGAAGATATTCTCGGCAGCAAACGCACGACATCGCGAAAGGTACCATGACCACCATCGAGCGATGCGGATCGGGGGAAGAGTTCGTACCATGTACTGAAGTTCGCCTTCCGCGACTCAACGATTATGGGAATCTCCCGCTCATAAACAGTCTCATGCTCGATCAACGGGTGTTCATGAACCAGACTGGCAAATGTGGAACTCAGTACTTTCTGAACGGATTCAGCGTACCGACTCTCATCACCTAACTCATCGGCGAGCGTCTGCAAGTGTGGGTTACCTTTGCCAACCCTTCGAAGAAACTCGGCTCCTTCCATCAACTCAACCCGGACGTTAATGGCGGCCTCAGCCTTTTTCCTGAATCCGTCATACCACGTTTCGAAATGATCGATCCATGCCCTGACTGTAAACAAGTAGTAGCCTTTTTTTGTAACCTGGAAAGATGCTCCCCAGTTGTCATTCCACCCTGGTTTCAATTCTAGCGTAGACCATGACTCGTTCGACGCATTCCGGTAAAGAACTTGCGCCCGGATATGATCGTGCCCATCCCCGAAGATGTCGGCTGTGACGTGAACGGTTTCTCCCACGGTGTACTTGGCCGGATAGTGGCCGCCATCTACCTGGGGTTGTACATTCTCAATAATGGCGCGGGCCTGACCTTTTCGTTCATTCATTCGTCGACACTGTTTTCATTTATTGCTGAAACAACCGTACCTGCAATATACGGGATCGGCCTCAGCATTCGCTGAGGCGAAAAACGAAGCAGTTAAATGGGCTGATTATCAAATCATAAGATAAGTTCTTATCAAGTTTCACATTAATCGTATTCCGCAGCATATCACGAACCTGCCAGCCCTTCGATTGGTCCATGCCCATGGCATCGACCGCCTCGGGCGGAATGCGCACGCTGATCTTCAACTCATGGTCGTTAAACCCGGCGACAATCAGAAGGCGTTCGTCGTTGTAATACCGGAGGAAGGCGTGGATGCGATGTGCTGATTCCTGGGGGCTCACGTGAGCACTAATGTCGAGGTAGTCACCCTGCGAGATAGCAGGACTCGCAGATACGTTGGCGAGAAGCACGGCGTGAAGGCGGCGCAACTCTCGCTGATCTTCGGACAGCTGCCCGCCATCAAATTGCCCTCCGTTCATCCACTTCTGATGCTCGGGGACTCCCCAGTAGTCAAAGATTGTTGTTCGTCCATCGTCACGTTGAAATCCGGCGGAGCCAACTGCGGATTCTCCTACCTCTTGCGCGAAATAGAGCATTGAGGCACCCCTGTCGATTGTTGTACTGACAACAAAGGCCGGGAAACCTCGCCACGGATTGCCGGCAAAATGAATTGATGCTATGCGCTGTTCATCGTGATTCTCCATAAAACGAAGCATGTGGTGATCAATACCGGCAAGTTGATTTCGGACCGTAGAAATTCGCGTAGCCGTTTCGCTTCCTGTGACCAGGTTTCGCAGGGTATCGTACAGCAATACCTTGTCGTAAAGAAGATCGAACTTTCCGCGCTCCAGATAGTTCCGGTACTCGGCGGGGTCGTATGTTTCGGCGATGAACACTATGCCAGGACTCCGTTGCTTGACCTGCGGAATCACCCAGTTCCAAAATTCCACTGGGACCATCTCGGCCATATCACAGCGAAAACCATTTACCTGCTTATCAGCCCAGAAGAAAAGAATATCACGCATCTTCTTCCATGTATCCGGCATGGGATCAAAGTACGTCGCGCGGCTATTCAAGATGTCGATTCCGTAGTTGAGTTTTACGGTTTCATACCACGATTCTGGACCTGGCGAGGCAGTAAACAGGTCATTGCCCGATGCACGGGCAGGACACTCTTCAAATTTCCCGTCACGGGCCGGGTGTATAAGTTGATTAGCCGGATCTGCCGGCGGGACGAACGACTGGCCCGGGAGGTAGTAAAAGTTATTGTCGGGCCGAAATGCCACCGAACGGTCGTCCATCTCGCCAAGGTCGGCGACACCTTCTGGTCGAACGTCCGACCGATACGTGCGCGCAACATGGTTGGGCACGAAATCGATAATGACACCCATTCCGTGTTCGTGCGTGCGAGTCACCAGGTCTTCGAATTCGTGCATGCGGTTAGGGACTTCAATCGCCAGGTCGGGTGCCACGTCGTAGTAGTCCCGGATAGCGTACGGCGAGCCGGCCCGTCCCTTAACGATATCCGGGTCGTCAGGAGGTATTCCAAAGCTGGAATAATCAGATACAGTTGCGTGCTCGATGACGCCGGTGTACCAGATATGTGTGACCCCCAATTCCCGAATACCCACCAGCGCCTTCGCTGTAATGTCTTCAAACTTACCGACCCCGTTTTCAGCAATAGTTCCGTAGGGGCGATTGGTGGCTGTCTTGTTTCCAAACAGCCGAAGCAGCATCTGATAGATCACCAACTTACGCGAGTTCGACTGCATCGAATTTTGGGAAACGATGATTAAAAAAAATGGCAGCGGTGAAGCTGCCATTTTTCGTCGTTAAATTTCTTAGCTGTACGCCTTCCGCACCTTGCGGTACGATATCCAATGCATCAGGAGTACAGCCACACATATCAGAAGACCGAGGAACTCCCGCGATTCTTCAATGTATGGGTACTGCATCTTTGCCAGATCGTCGAACAACAGCGACCTGTCATTTGACTTCAGCCAGTCGATCACGCCCGGGAAATACGTAATACTGTACCCCAGAAACAGGACCAGCAGCGCAAGAATCGCAACCGGATAGTAATACCGAAAGGCCGCCAGAATACAAGCTATTGCCATGATCCCGTAGATCAAAATCCAAAGTACCGGATCAGGGTCGTTGATTTGTACAAAGGCAAACAGCACGAAAAGCACCGCAAGCACGAGGTTCAGAACTTTCATAACTGTCTGTTAACGGATTGTAATCCTTGAAGATTACAGATTCGGTTCTTCGCCGTCCAGTGAAAGTACGTACATCGCCATTTTCTCGGCATCTTCAGTAGACAGGTCAACGTGCGGAGTCATTGGGATCTCACCCCATACCCCACTTCCTCCATTCTTGATTTTGTCGCCGAGGTAGACAACATTCTCCTTCGTGAACTCGTACTTTTTGGCAACATCCGTGTGAGAAGGGCCAATCAATTTGTTGGTCTGATGATGGCAGGTCTTGCAATCGCTCTGGTCGACCAACGCCTGACCTTGTGCAATAAGATCTTTCGGTGATGCCGCTTGTGCCTTCTTGCCTCCACTCTGCTCCGCAGTCTCGTACTCACCATATTCACCGTCTTTCGCGCTCTGCTCCTGCTTTCCACCACAGGATAGCAGCGTACAGGTAAACATTCCAACTACGGCAATCGATAACAGTAACTTTTTCATTTCTCGTCTGATTTTAGATTATACCTAATACTCTCTTGTTAAATTTTTGATCCTTGCCCGCAGCGGCGAAGTCGTCGAACGCTTTTTCCGTTACGCGAATAATATGGTCTTTAATGAACGGCGCTCCCTCGGCCGCTCCTTGTTCGGGATGTTTAATGCAGCATTCCCACTCCAGCACCGCCCATCCGTTGAAGTCATATTGGGCAAGTTTGGAGAAGATCGACTGAAAATCAACCTGACCGTCACCAAGCGAGCGAAAACGTCCTGGCCGATTGATCCAGTCCTGGTATCCTCCGTACACTCCGGATCGCCCGGTGGGATTGAATTCGGCATCTTTGACGTGAAACATCTTGATAAACGAGTGGTAAATATCGATGTATTGGAGATAGTCCAGTTGTTGAAGCACAAAGTGACTGGGATCGTACAGAAGATTGCAGCGTGGGTGTTTATTCGTTGCCTCCCAAAAGCGTTCAAAGGAAATGCCATCGTGGAGGTCTTCACCCGGATGGATTTCATAACACACATCAACGCCAGCTTTGTCGAACGCATTCAGAATTGGCAGCCAGCGCTTTGCAAGCTCCTTAAACCCATCGTCCACCAATCCGGCAGGCCGCTGCGGCCACGGGTACACAGTGTGCCACATCAGCGCTCCCGAGAATGTACCATGTGCTTTGAGGCCAAGGTTCTTACTGGCTTTAGCCGCATTTTTCAACTGGTCAACGGCCCAGGCGGTGCGCTCCTTGGGTTTGCCGCGAAGTTTCTTCGGCGCGAATCCATCGAAGAGTTCATTGTAAGCGGGATGAACAGCAACAAGCTGCCCCTGTAAGTGCGTTGATAACTCCGTCACCTGCAGTCCTGCAGATTCAATTGCCCCGCGCCAGTCGTCGCAATAATCCTTGCTCTCAGCAGCTTTCTGAAGGTCTATACAGCGCGGATCCCAGGTTGGCACCTGGACTCCGACATAACCCAATGACGCTGCCCACTTGGCAATGGTCTTAATGTCATCGAACGGCGCCTGATCGCCCATAAACTGCGCCAGGAATATTGCGGGACCTTTGAGTGTTTTCATGTGAGATGTGTTTTCTTGATACTGAACTGTCTCCCAATTTGTGCCAGCATATTATTTGATAACTGTCCACTTTCTGGTGGACTCAGAAGATTTTACAGCCGTCTTGACGAAATTCATCCCTCTCACGCCGTCTTCCACATCGGGAAAGTCGTATTTGGCCGAGTTGATTTTCTTACCAGGCTTGTAATCCCGCACAGCCTTTGAGAACGCACGGTAAATATTCGCGAATGCTTCAAGATAACCTTCGGGGTGTCCGGCCGGAGTACGGGTGAAGGCTTTTGCCTGGTCGGACAGGTATGCCTGCCCAGCGCGCAGCACTTCCATCGGCCTGTCAAGCCATTTTGCTACCAGCGTATTAGGATCGTGTTGCCGCCATTCAAGACCACCCTTCTCGCCGTATACACGTATGTACAGGTTGTTCTCCTCGCCGGCCGCAACCTGCGTAGCCATCAGAATCCCGGAGGCTCCATTGTCGAATTTGAGAAGCATCGATGCGTCATCGTCAATCTTGCGACCCTTCACTACTTTGTTAAGCATCGCGCATATCTCAGTGATCTTCGCTCCTGTGATATACTCCGCAAGATTTGCCGCGTGTGTGCCGATATCACCGATCGCACCGCCGAGTCCTGATTGTTTCGGATCTGTTCTCCACGACGCCTGCTGGTTGCCAGTGCCTTCCAACAGCGTTGATAGCCAACCCTGGGGATACTCGACATAGACTTTGCGCACTTTTCCAATCTGCCCGGTCGCCACCATGTGTTTAGCGTGCTTGACAAGCGGATAGCCGGTGTAGGTATGCGTCAGCGCAAGAATGCGTCCCGTTTTCTCAACCGTCTTCTTTAATGACTTTGCTTCCTCCAGGGAGAAGGCAATTGGCTTCTCGACGATCACGTGGAAGCCATTCTCGAGCGCCATCTTCGCCGGTCCGTAGTGGACGTGGTTCGGGGTCACAATCGAAACGAAATCCATGCGCTGGTCGGCGGGCATATCTTTCTCCTTCGCGAACATTTCTTCATAGTTCTGGTACACTCTTTTCGGATCAAGGCTGAGTTCCGCTCCTGTTTGTTCGGATTCCCCCGGGATAATACTGAAGGCACCACAGACGATTTCAATTTCTCCATCTATGCCTGCAGCCTTCCGATGTACCGGCCCAATGAATGATGTAGGACCACCGCCTACCATACCCATGCGAAGTTTTCTTTTCATCAGTTTTGGTTTTTGGTTGTGTAAAGCGATCTCCGCGCCGGGGATCGTTCTACGGTTGTTCAAGTTATTTGCTCGCGCCGCACTCCTTTGCCGGCGGTAAATTTATACGTATCTGGAAATTAAACCCCATTCTTCAGCCTAAATAAATTTGCTGATAAGGTTTTCGAAGTACTCCTGACGACCGCTGCGCTGTTTCGGCTCACCGTTCTTCAACGCCAGGGATGACAGCGTCTCGAGCGTCACCTTGCCTTGGGCGAACTGTTTGCCCTCACCACTATCGAAGCTGGCATACCGGTCTTTACGGAGTTTCAGATACTCGCCGTCGTCAAGTACCGCCTGCGCTGCCAATAATCCGCGGGCGAAGGTGTCCATTCCGCCGATGTGCGCGTAGAAAATATCTTCCAGGTCGGTGGAGTTTCTGCGGGTCTTGGCATCGAAGTTCACCCCTCCGCTCTTGAACCCACCCGACTCGAGGATAACGAGCATAGCCTCGGTCAGCTCATAGATATTATTCGGAAACTGATCGGTATCCCACCCGTTCTGGTAGTCGCCCCTGTTCGCGTCGATGCTACCAAGCAGACCCGCGTCGGCGGCAACCTGCAGCTCATGCTGAAATGTGTGCTGCGCCAGCGTTGCATGATTGACTTCAATGTTGAGCTGGAAGTCTTTCATAAGATCGAACTGACGCAAGAATGCGATACATGTTGCTGCATCAAAATCGTACTGGTGCTTGCTGGGTTCCATCGGCTTCGGCTCGATAAAGAAAGTACCTTTAAAACCGTTTGCGCGGGCGTAGTCTCTCGCGGCATGCAGAAAACGCGCGAGGTTCTCCTGCTCACGTTTCATGTTCGTATTGAGAAGAGACATATATCCTTCGCGCCCACCCCAGAACACATAGTTCGCACCTCCCAGGGCGATTGTGGCATCAAGAGCGTTCTTGACCTGCGCACCGGCATAACAAACGACGTCGAAGTCGGGGTTGGTCGCCGCTCCATTCATATAGCGCGGATGCGAAAAAAGGTTTGCCGTTCCCCAGAGCAACTTCACGCCCGAAGCTTTTTGCTTCTTCTTCGCATAGTCGACAATCTTTTCAAGGCGCTGACCGGATTCTTTGAGGGTATCAGCCTCTTCGACAAGATCGTAGTCGTGAAAACAATAAAATGGTGCACCGATCTTCGTAATAAACTCGAAAGCCGCGTCCATCTTGTCGTATGCCCGTTGCATGGGGTCACCGCTCAATGACCATGGAAAAACCTTGGTGCCCGGGCCAAATGGATCACCACCCGTTCCGCAGAACGTGTGCCAGTACGCGATGGCAAAGCGGAAGTGCTCTTCCATCGTCTTCTTGCCAACCTTCTTCTTTGCGTCGTAGTACTTAAACGCCATTGGGTTGTCCGAGTCTTTTCCTTCGAACTTGATCTGGCCGATACCCTTAAAATACTCCTTGTCGCCTAGTGTTAATCTCATAAGATTTGATTGAGTTGTGTTTTCCATCGTGAGTATGCATCGAGGTACTGCTGCGAAAGCCGTTCATCCGGATCCTGCACACTGATTGTCTTTAATCCCTTGAAAGCCGTCTCGCGCGAGTCAAAAATTCCGGCGCCTATGCCTGCCCCAATGGCTGCACCGGTCGCGCCGTCAGTATTGTACAGTTCGAGCGGTGCCCCGATTGTGTTGACAAATGCTTCCCGGAAGACAGGACTCAGGAACATGTTCGCATGACCTGCTCGCAGCAGGTTAGTCTCAAGTCCCATATCCTGCAAGACTTCAAATCCGAACTTGAGAGCGAAGACAATTCCTTCCTGTGCGGCGCGGAAGATGTGCGCCTGTGTGTGAAGATTGAAATCCAGTCCAAGTATGGAAGCGTCAAGCGTCCTGCTTTCGAGAACGCGTTCGGCGCCGTTGCCGAACGGAAGGACGGTAAGCCCCTCGGCGCCAATCGGGATACCGGCTGCCATGTTGTTCATGGTGTTGTAGTCAAAAGCCGCGCCGGCACCTTTCGTATTTTTTCGCAGCCAGCTATTGAGAATACCCGTACCGTTGACACAGAGCAAGACGCCATTTGATCTGCTTTCCGGCTGATTGTTCACGTGTATAAAAGTGTTGACACGTGATTTGATGTCAAAGGCATTCTTGTCCGTGACACTGTATATCACACCGGAAGTCCCGGCAGTCGCCGCGGTTTCTCCTGGTTTCAGGACGTTGAGTGAAAAAGCATTGTTGGGCTGGTCTCCGGCGCGATATGTAATGGCTGTACCCGCCTTCAGCCCAAGTTCCGATGCCGCGGACGCGCTCACCTTGCCCTGTATTCCGAACGCTGGTACAAGATCGGGAATCATTCGACGATCGAACCCATAGTGGTTAAGAAGCGTTTCGGAAATAGCCTGTGCCTGGTAGTCCCAGAAAATGCCTTCTGACAATCCCGTGTCCGTGGTGACAATGTCCCCCGATAGCCGCATGGCGATGTAATCGCCCGGAAGCATAAACTTGTGTATCCTGGCGAACGTCTCGGGTTCATTGTCCTTAACCCATTTTAGTTTCGACGCAGTAAAGTTCCCGGGCGAGTTCAGCAAATGCTCCAGACAATAACGTTCGCCTAATGCGGCGAGCGCAGACTGCCCAGTCGCAACCGCCCGGCTGTCGCACCAGATGATCGAGGGCCGCAATGCGTTTTGGTCTCGGTCAACAATCACTAGTCCATGCATCTGGTACGAAATACCGATGGCCTTCACGTCTCCTGCGCTTGCCCCCGACTTCTTCAACGCGCTTTTGACACAAACTATCACATGCTGCCACCACAACGCGGGGTCTTGCTCCGCCCACCCGGGGTGTGGCGCCGCCATTTCCATCTCTTCATCTGGGGACTGGGCCACTGCTATGGACTGCCCGGAACCAGCATCTACTAACGATGCTTTTACAGAAGAGCTTCCGATATCCAGACCGAGCAAAAGTTGTCTCATAGCGACGAGTTTGTGACAATAGTATTCAAATAGTCAATTTGACCATAATTTAGACAATTTTTTTATACCTTCAACACCGGTAGTAAAGTTTGCCCATGGCAGCACAACAATTCTCAAACGAGGTCATCGAAGCACTATCGATCGACTGCCTGATCTTCGGCTTCCGGGAAGGCGGCCTGGAGGTGTTGCTGATCAAACACGGCGAAGGGATTAGTAAAGGAAAGTGGGCGCTCCCGGGGGGCTGGATTCGCTATAACGAAAGTATAGATGATGCTGCCAATCGACTCCTGACGTCCCTGACAGGAGTGTCGGACATCTTTCTCGAGCCGTTGCGGGCATTTGGGGAAGTGCACCGTTATCCAGGCAAACGCGTCATTACCCTCGCGTACTATGCCTTGGTAAACGCCGATAACTACGCACCGAGCGCGGGCTTTACCGCGTCGGACGCCAAATGGTTCGGAATCCGACAGGTGCCGAAACTTCCCTATGACCACAACCGGATATTGGAAACCGGCTTCGAATATCTTCAGCACCGGGTCCGCCACGAACCTGTCGGCTTTAATCTGCTCCCGCAGAAATTCACCCTACACCAACTGCAAAAACTCTATGAGGCAATTCTGGAAACTCCATTGGACAAACCAAACTTCCGGAGAAAACTACTCAAGATGAACCTCCTGGTCCCCTGCAATGAAAAACAACGCGACGTCTCCCACCGCGCGGCCAAGTACTACCGATTCCACAAGCGAATCTACACCCGACT